>JALHOV010000712.1 GCA_022842865.1 Vulcanimicrobiota bacterium
CCGCGGCGAAGCTCAACGTCTCCCAGTCGCCGCTCAGCCAGCAGATCCGGAAGCTAGAGGAGGAGATGGGGGCGTTACTCCTCACCCGGAGCAAGCAGGGGGTCGCCCTGACGCACGCGCCGCTTGCCCGCGGGTGTTTCCAGTGGATGATCGCCGTCTCGAAAGCCTTCTTTGTTGGTCTGCAGAGGCTCGCCCTGAAACTTCACCTCCAGCTGGGGGCGGAAGCCGTAGACCAGGCGGCGATTGGGGATAAACCTCACAATCTCGCCCATTTGCACTTCGCCGCTGGGGTTTTTGCCCATGGCCAGCTGGACTCGACGGTTATCGTAGGCGGTCCGGCAACGCAGGCCGGCTTCCAGCACCACTGCACCGATCAAAAGCCCGAGCGCCATCAGCAGCAAGCGCAAGGCAATTTTCATGGCCACAGGTTGGGCGTTGGCGGAGCACTTCCTGCGCCAGGATACCGGCGGGAAACCACCAAGGTAGACCGGTGACGGATTGGCAGGGTCAGCAAGACCGGAAGTTTCGACGCCTCGACGCGGACCACATCGTGGCTACCGTGGAAGTGCTCCAGCAGCGCATCCAGTCGCGATTCCCAAGTTCCGGCTTAAGCCGGCTGGTGGCTGAGCTGCTCCAGGTATCGCGCGAGACGGTGGCGCGAACGGAGTGGATTCAGCGTCCCCATCTGCCCATTCGTTTAGGCGCCGGAATCCTCAGCGCCGGCATTGTCATGCTGATTCTTAACTTGCTCTTTCACGTGCGCCGCGTCCAGTCCGACGACTTCACCTCGGCGGTGCAGGCCCTGGAGGCCAGCATCAGCTCGGTGGTTTTCATCGGCGCCGCTATCGTGTTTCTGGTCAGTTGGGAAAATCGCATCAAACGGGAACGAGCTTTGAAAGCGATCCATGAGCTGCGAGCGATGGCTCACATTGTCGACATGCATCAGTTGACCAAAGACCCCGAAAGTATTCTCAATCCCAACCCGGACGCGAAACGCCGCATGACTCCCTTTGAGTTGAACCGCTACCTCGACTATTGCGGCGACTCGCTGGCGCTGATCAGCAAGATCGCCGCTCTTTATGTGCAGGAGTTTCAAGATTCGGTGCTGCTTGCGGCCGTGGATGAGGTGGAGGAACTGACCTCAGGGTTTTCTCGAAAGATCTGGCAGAAAATTACCCTGCTCGAGAATTCGGGCCGAGTCCCGGTCGAGGCCGCCCCTGTCTAGCGCCGCTATCGAAGAGGTGGCCAGTTTCGCAGACCGGGAGAACTGGTCGGTCGATGCGCGCGTGCGCGCTTACGCGCTGGCGACCCGGCCGGCCGACGCGGCCGAGTGGGCTCGATTCCTCGACCAGAATTTGCTGGCCGGCAGCGCCCTGGCCTTTGTTTCGGGAGCCAGTTTTCTGGTGGCCGCCAATTGGAGTCTGCTGGGTGCCTACGGAAAGTTTCTGTTGCTGGGCGGGCTGCTGCTGGGGTTGGCCCTGTCGGCCTGGCGCCTCGGGCTGCAGCAGTTGAGGGCGCGTTGGGCGCTGACGGTGTCCTGCGGGCTGGTTGGCGCACTGCTGGCCCTCTACAAGCAGACTTATCCTGGCCAGGATGACGGCCATTTGCTTTTGTGGGTCTGGGCCGGGTTGACATTGCCGTGGACTCTGCTTCTACGCTTCGAGCCGGCCTGGGCGCTTTGGGTAGGAATTGCCAACCTGGCGCTGGCTGCCACCTGCGAAGACGCCCAACTCATCGGGATGCTCAACCTGGCCTGGTGGGGGCTGGCGGCGGCCTATCGTCCGCGCTTCGGCTGGACTCAGATTCCCCTGACGGTGTGCTGGTTCACTCTCACCGGCGCGGCCCTTTTCAGCGTGATCGACATGCACGAACCGTTGGCCTTCGTGGCCTGGGCCGTCTGGGTAGCCGTGACTGGCCTCTATGCCTACCGCAACCGCCACAAAGGCACGCTGGCGGCGGTGGGTTTCTCGATCATCTTGCTGGTGACCGCCGCTCTGCTGCGCGGCACCGCCGAGTGGGACGATATGAACTGGCTGTTCATCCTGGGAGTGGCCGTCACCGTGCAGGTCTCCGCCTTGATCTACTTCTTACGCAGGCTTCCCGAATGAAACTGGAAGAGATCTTGTCCACCCTGCACCAGGAAGAGTTTTTGGAAAGCTCGCGGATTCCGGAGGGCGCTCGACCATCCGCCTGGTATTTGCGGGTGCTGGCTGCGCTGGGAGCCTGGCTGAGCACCCTCTTTTTAGTCTTCTTCTGGGCGCTGATGGCGTCCCAAAGTTTCGCGCTGGGCCTCCTTTTGGGCCTGGTCCAGTCGCTGGCGGCGGGCCTGCTGGCGATGAAACGCCGCGGGGAGTTGCTTGACCAGATGGCTCTTTCTCTCTGGCTGACGGGAGTTTGTCTGCTGGTTTTCACCTGCGTGGAAAAGTTCCACCTGGAGGCGCTGGGCGCGGGCGCCTTGCTTTTGATCCTGGCGGCCGCCTATCCGGAGAGCCAGGGCCGGTTTCTGGCCGCGTTGGCCGGCGGAATGACCCTGGTGGTGGGCCTTCAGGACCGGCGCGCGCTCATCCCTATGGACCTGGTGGTGGGACCTCTGGCCTTGCTGGCCGGTATCCATTATCTGAATCAGACCGCCTTCTGGTGGCGCGGCTGGGGCCGGCGCACGGCCAGTTTCGCCGGTGTGGCCGTGCTGACCATGCTGTTTGCGCTGTGCAGTTCCTTCTGGGGTTGGAGTGATATGCCGGCCGGCCCGGTCAGCACCGCTCTGCTGACGCTGGCCTGTTTGTGGTTGGCCACCCGAGTGCTGCAGCGCTTGCGAGCCCCCCTGCAGCCTTCGTTAGTGGTCTGGCTGGGACTGCTGCTGGTCGGACTGCTTACCTTCAAAACACCTGGAGTGATGGGAGGAATCGGGGTTCTCTTGCTGGCCAGGGAATCGCGCAGTCGCTGGTTGGCGGTTGTCGGTTGGCTGTATCTGCTGATCTTCACGTCCGATGTCTACTATTCTTTGGACATGTCCTTGAACTGGAAAGCCGTCAGTCTGATGTTGTTGGGTGGGGTTTTGCTGGCAATTCGTCGGTTTCTGGTGGTCAGACCGTGAATCGCCTGCTGTTCTGGCTGGGTTTTGTGCTCTGCCTGGGTGTGCCCGCCGGCCTGGTCGTTTACCAGGAGAACTTGCGCCGGGGCAGTGTGGTGGTCTACCTGCGTTTGGCCCCCTTGGGTGTTAATCTTTACGGCGACCGGGCCGAACTCGCCTATGATCTGAACCTGCGTCCTCTGGACTCGAGTTGGCCCAAGGAAGGCTATTTGCGTCCCGAGATGGATTCGCGGCGAGTGATCAACGCCTGGGCGCCTGACGCTCAGGCCGCGCCGGGTCAACGGATTCGCTACCGCCTGGACGAATCGCTGGTCCGTCTGGAGGCGACCTCTTTGCCAGTGCCTCCGGGTAAATCCGAGGTCTTTCGTCAGGCCCGTTATGCCAAATTCGACCTGGCCCTCGACGGCA
>JALHOV010000713.1 GCA_022842865.1 Vulcanimicrobiota bacterium
GTTCCTGGCGGCGGAGCTTGAGCAATCGCTTGCCGTTGAAGCCGGTGTATCGAGCAGGTCGTGCCATAGTGAAAATTTCCTCCGAAAAACACTTACTATCGTCTGCATTAGTGCTACAAAATACTACTTGACGCAGCCCAAGGCTCCTTCTAGAATAGACAAATAGCAGCCGGAACGAACCCGGGTTTGCCGGACGGCCTGGAAAGAGAGGGGACGCTGGGGGAGTGTCCAGGATACACTACAACCCCTGATTTCTGGGGGTTTGTTGGTGAGCCAGATTACAGACTCCGCAGCCGCTCTGGATTTATTCTGTAGAGTGGGCCAAGGAGGCCTGTGAATGAAAGGCTCTACGCACTAAAAAAGATGACCCGAAGGGACAAGAGGTTCAGGCTCGCTTGAACACCCAGTCCGAAGCTTCGAGCCCCTCAGGTCAGTGTCCAACTGTAAACGCTACCCGCTCCAGATGCAAGTATCAGGCGCGGCAGAGCCGGGCGAAAATAAGTACTCGGACTGGAGAAAGACTCAAAAGGACTCAAGAAGACTCAAAAAGACTCAAAAAGACTCAAAAAGGGGTTGGTTCCACGCTCAAGGGGCGCTATCATAAGGAAAGAGGTTGCGAGAATGGTTACGAGTGAAAGGATTTTCCCGCAATCACGGAGGCCATTTATGGAAGGTGGTGAGAATCAGGACTACTTGTGGGGATTGAACTGGTGGCGGACCGAATCGGGTCTTTCGCAGCGAGAACTGGCGGACGCCTCGGAACTCAGCCAGAAGCAGATCAGTCGCTATGAGAAATGTCAGGCAAAACCGCATCTGGGCAGCGTATACAGGCTGGCCCGGGCGCTAAAATGTCGCATTACAGATCTGTATATTCGGCATTCTAGAGACTAAATCGACTCCAACAACGAGCAAGCCCAGCTTCGCTCATGTCTAGAAACAAGAAGGGAGGTCTTTATGCTGGAAAGCGAACTGGTTAAATTGGCGCTAGAAACCACATCTTTTGCTCTGGTTGCCTGGCTGATGCTGCAGACCTTCTCTAAAACCATTCCGATGATGATGGACCAATTCCGACAAGATTTGCAAAGGGAGCGAGAGGTTTCGGAGCGAGGGCTACGCGAGGTGGCCGATAGTTTAGAACGCCTTTCGGTGATCCTGATTTACCACGACGCTACGGTGAGAGGGCGGAACCCCGAGACGCTTGGGTCGACGGATGAGTTGTTGCGCGTGCTGCGCGGCAAAACTGTGAAAGGAGGTCCCTGAAATGAATAAGTGGCGATTGTTTGCCCCGCCGGAAGACTGGCACCATCCCATCGAGATCGAGGAGTCCGCTCTGCCGTTGTTGACGGCTCTGGGAGAGCGCCTGGGTATGCGAATGGGGCGAAATGATGGGCAGCAGAAGTTCTTTTTGGGACTTCCCGCGGGGGTCAAGCCGGAAACTTCCAGTGGCGGCGAGGGGGTGAAATACCCGAGCGGTCTGTCGATTCCCAAAGCTGTGCTGTCTGTGGCCAGGAGTTTGCTTCAAGCAAACTCCACGCGGCATCGGTATGGCACCACCGGAATCTACACGGCCGCGCCGCTGCTGGCGGCCAGGCCGACAGACCGCTTGTCGGAACATTTTACCGCCGCTGAGTTCATGTGCCACGACACCTCCTATCGGTTCGTGCGTGTGGCACCCGAGCTGGAATTGGAGTTTGAAAACCATCAACGGTACGAACTGGACATGGAATCTTATCCGCACATCCTGTCGCTGCACATTAAGTGCAAGCAGGGTCACCTGAAGGTGCTACGAGCTTATCAGCGCGTGGAGTGCTGGGTGGTCAGGCCGGAAGGCCAGGTGGAGCCTTTGGAGCTTCTGGTCTGTGATCTGGTGAAGCACGACACAGGCCGAGGGTTTTGGACCTATTTTGCCCGAGTGAAGAGGTTGCCTGGGGCCGATACGGTGGTCAGGCTGCGCCTCTCAGAACTAGCTGACGAGGAGGTGAATTCTAACCAGCTGCAGATCTTGATCGAGTTGGCGAAACAAGTGGTGCTGGCTCTGGATCAAACGGCCAGTGCCAGCGGGCCCGAGAAGAAGCGCCTGGCTCTGCAGATGCTGGCCGAGTTGGCCCGGAACTACGGCCTGGATCCGCCCCAGTTGGAGATGGACACGACCATCGAAGCGGCCGTTCGGTTAACCAAGAAGTAAGCTTCCCACAGTCCCAGCATCAACTACGCTCTCCAGGGCTAGCCTTGCGCTGCCCTGGGGAGCGGGAAGGGAGGAGCGATGGACGACTCTGAGCCCGAAGTCGCGGTGGCGCCGCCCGAAACCACGGAAAGCGCCTCCCCGCCTTCGCCCCGCGATCCGATCAAAGCCGATGCCTTGCGGCGCCTTCAGGCCCTGGAACGCAGAGGCAAGACGGTGGGCACTCACCTCGATGAGTTGCGTGCCTTGATGACCATTTTGTTTGAAAAGTTGCCGGATTAACCCTTCGGCGTAGAGACTCCCAAAAAATCAAACCGCCTGTGGGTCTAGCTTCGTGCTGCCCGCAGAGCCTGAAAGGAAGAAAAATGCCTAGTTCATTCAGTAGTTTCAATGATGGTGACGTGATTCTGGCAAGCCATGTGGCAGAAATGCATGGGCCGATCCAAAATCTTGAGCGAGGGGCGGCCTTCTATGCCGGCTTGAGCTCGGGAACCAGTAGCGCCTATACAGCCAATCTCAGTCCCGCTCCCGACAGCGCCTATCCAGCCGGGATGATGGTTCATCTTAAGATCCATAGCGACAACGGGGTGGGCTCGCCTGATGTCACCCTCAACCTCAATGGCGTGGGCGCCAAGCCGATCGTCAAAAAGGGAGCGGCTCTGAAGGCGGGCGACCTGAAAGCCAATCAGATGGTCGCTTTGCTCTACAATAACGAAGGCGGCGGCCGCTTTGAAATGCTGGCGGCGGGCGATTCACTGCCGACCGGCACTGAGCCCCTGGTGGTCGAGGGTCCCCTGTTCTGGGCGAAGACCGCCTATTTCGTGGATCACGAAGTCATGGTGACGGTCAGCCTGGACGGAGACGTCAGTCTAGGGCTTGATTCGAGCGCTAATGGCCACCTGGAAGTCTGGGATGAGAACGGCAACTACGTCAAGTATCGGATTCAGGGAGCCTCGGTCAGCAAGTTGAGCGAGTCGGACGCGGGCTCCACCGAATATGTGGTTGATCCGGGGAGCGGCGAGTTAGGCGTGTTTGTCGACTCGGGGGACTTGAACTTTGGCAATCACACCGGAACGGCCCGAGAGATCGCTCTCCACTACCGCGGACGCATGCTCGTCTAGCCGATGTTTTCCGCGCAAACTCGCCGCTACTTTGAACGGGCCAGCAGTTTCGGGCATCTCGAGGGGCCGACTCATCAGAGTATGGTGGGGAGCGCGGAACGCGGCCACTACTTCCAACTACAACTCGTCATCGACGATTCCGGCATCGTCA
>JALHOV010000714.1 GCA_022842865.1 Vulcanimicrobiota bacterium
GCGCACGCGCCCAACCCTACGGCGGGATGTCCGAGCGTTTTCAGAATGAAACAAATTTACGAATATTGTTGCCGGCTTATTGCCAGAATGTTGCTGACTTGTAAACCTTTGCTCAGTCGAAGGCCTCTGCCCGCGGGTAGGAGCCGGGCCCTATGGTTAGAAACCTCCGCTGATGATGAATCAGGACGTGGCAGTATGAGGGCCTTTTTCGGTTCCGAGGAAACCACCCGCCTCTGGCAGTTCTTCCGCGATTTGAGTGGTAACGGCTCAGGCCTACCGGGCCTTGAGCAGCTCCAGCAGATCCTGGAGGTGGCCTTCTGGGCGAGTTTGGAAAAAGAAGAAGCCAGACCCGTCCAGTTTTGCCTGCTTTTTGATAGCCGGCCTCAGGAAGGCCTGCTTTTTGAGGAGGCGCTGCCCCTGAACGTTCATAGCATCGTCAAGTTGGCGCCCGCGTTAGTAATGGCCCAGACGGCTATGGGGATCACTTCGGAGAACGGGGAGACCGTCATCTGGGGCACGGCCGCGTTGCCTACTCAGGCTTTGACGGTGGAGAGCGACGAGCCCGGTCAACTGCGACTTCGCTTCCTGGACCGAACCCGTGTGGTCATTCGTTCGGGTCAAATCATCTATTTGGCCCACGACAACTCGGACAACTTGCTGTTTTTGGTCAATTCGGTTTCCGAATACGACCTCAAGATTACCCCTTTCTTTCTGCTGCTATCGGAGGCTCTTGAGAAGATCATCCAGGCGATGCTGGAGCAAGGCCACGGCGGAACCCTTTTGTGGATTCCCAACGCGCGCGACTGGTCGGCCGGGGTGAAAAGCATCCGCTATCGCTGCCAGCCCGCCTACGCGGGGTTGCGTCAGGCGATTGATTCACTCTACCCGGACGGACCCCCTGGCTTTACGGCCGATTACCCGGAGAACTATCGGAAAGACCCGGAATACAAGGTACTGTCGCGGAAGCTGCACTCGATTCAGTCGGTCATTGCCAGCGTGGGGCAACTGACCGCTGTGGACGGGGCCACTGTGATCAACGAAGACCTGCTGGTGCTGGCCTTTGGAGTGATGCTGCGCGCCCAGGCCAACGACGGGCAGGATGAGGTCAGGATCCTCGAGCTGGGTGCCGCTCAGCAAGGACCGGTAAAGTTGGAAGATCTGCCCTCACTTCGGCTGGCCCAACTGGGGGGCGCCCGCCACCGCTCGGCCGCCGAATTTTGCCTGAGACACCCCGAAAGCCTGGCTTTTGTTGCTTCGCAAGACGGCTCTCTGACGATCCTCGGCTGCGGCTGCAAAAGCGGCCTTCTTTTCGCCATCCGCCGGGCTGAGCTGGCTTTACAATAGCTATCGATCTGTTTACAGAAAATTCACAAACGGCATCCCTTTAACACCTTTCTATCGCCTCTCACGCGTATCCTGACGCTAGAACGGAACGCAAGGAGAAATGATGAACGCTGTAAGCACGTCCACCTCAGCCAGTCAAACGAGCCCTGGCCGCAGCCAGGTACAACGCTCCGAGAACTCAGCTCCGGCCAGCCGAGCTCCACAACGGCGTGAGGCTCCGAATCGTCCCAATTCAGACCGCGTCCGGGTCTCCACGGAAGCAAGTCGCCCGCAGGCGGCGGGAAGCACGCCCAACTTTGGAGCTGCTTTTGGCCCCCCCCCGGCGCCTCCGGCCAACGCCCAGGCGCCAGCTGCTGCCAACGGTGGCGAGTCCTCAGGGTCGACACAAGTCTTGCAGGGGCTGAATCAAGGCCGAGTGCTGGCGGGACAGGTGCCAACCGCTCTGGGAGTTTCCCCAAATCCTGGAGTCAGAGCCGGAACCGGCCTGGTAGGAGGCGCCGCGGCGGCCGGTCTGGCCGCTGATCAACTAAGCCGCGGCGAGTTCGGTGCGGCTGCAGGCAACGCCCTACACGCCACCCACGGGCTCGTAGGACAATTTGGCAGGCTGCCCACCCCTCCTTCTGGCGCGCTGGGCCCTGGTCTGGCTGGTGTTGCTACTGCTGCAGGACGAGCGGCTCCCTTGATTGGTGGGGGTGTACAAGCTCTTTCTGCTCTCGACAGCCAGCGCAGCACCCCCGACCGTGTGCTGGATGGCCTGAGTGGCGGTGCAAAAATTCTCGGGGCAGGCCTGGCTGGTACCGGGGTGGCGATTCCGGCCGGTGCGGCCCTCATCGCAGGGTCGACTGCTGTGGATGCGTTGCGACTCGTAGGTGGCGCCATCTCCAATGCGCAAATCACCCCCAGCGAAATGTCACCGCTGGGGGTAACCTCGCCGGACGGCAGTCCTCTCGGCGCCTAGCAAAATCATCGGCTTGGCCGAGAGCTCGGCGTTCTAGCCCTCAGGTCAGGCCAGAACTTTGGTTGCGTAAATCGAGAACGTCGAGATTCTCGCTATTGAGCTCCAATATGCGCGACTTGGTGATGATTTTCCCTTTGGGGATCAGCACGCGACCGTCCTTGGGATGGAGAATGGGCACTTCGGCCCGCCTTCCCACCAGGGAGGCGAGGTCATTGGTGGCCCTGAGGTACATGCCCTCGGGAACTTCGATGACCACACCTTCGCCGATGACGCGAGCCTGGCAGGCCAGCCGAGAGGAGATGTTGCAGCCGGTCATCAGCGAGAGGGTGCGCTTCTCTCGGCTGGTCATCGGTGTGAGTGATTCTTCGCCTTCCCGAACGTAGACATGGCAGGTGGCACAGATGCCCTGGCCACCGCAAGCCATTGCAACTTCACAATTAGTAGCTAAAAGTGTGTCCAGAATGTTGGTTTCCGTTTTCACGGAAACCTTGTCATTGAGAGGCTTGAGCTGAACGATCTTCATACATGGTTCTCCTGACGCAACGTGTTCCCCAGGCTTTCCAACAGTTCCCAGACAAGGTCCTCGAGCGGCGCCGATCCAGGGGCTTCCAGGACCATTCCCACGACCATGTCGTCAAAGATGCGACCGGCCAGACAAAGCTTGCTCATCCGAAACTCGACCCGCGTGGTCTGCAATCGATGCATTCGTAAAACTTGCGAGGTGTCCCCCAGGATTTTCCACGGCGAGTCGGCGTCGGTCCACTTCATGGGCACCACCTGGTGGGCTAGAACTTTTCGATTGGAGAACAAAGCGCCGCACGCCAGCATCCCCGGAATGGACTTTTGGGTTTTCTGAGCCCAGAGACCAAGACTATCCATGGATGAGGCCTAATTGATGAAGTCGAGCGGTCAGTTCGCCCGGCAGATCCGCGGCCTCCGCGCCAGCCTGTCGGATCGTAAGCGCAGCGCGATTGTCAGGGAGAGCCAGCATTTCGACCAGCGAACCCTCGCTTTGCAGGGATACGAGATGAACCGGAGACTCGTTCAGGCTGGAGGACAGTTGGCGAGCCTTCAGGGCTAAAAATTGCAATAGATCGCCCCGAAGCTCCTCATCCTCACATTGATACGAGGCCAGAACCT
>JALHOV010000715.1 GCA_022842865.1 Vulcanimicrobiota bacterium
GATGCCTTCACTACTTTCCATAGCCTGGACTTCGCTCTCCGATGGTGGCACTACCTCCAACTTTACGATCGAAAGTTGAAGTTTGCGGGTTGGGGGAGCGAACTCAGCGATGGGCTCCGTCCCAATCTCTTCCACCACCACGGGACAGCCGATGATGGGCCGGCTGCGAAATCCTCGCCGCGGTCGCTTGCCGCAGAAGACCTGCCGTTTGAGAATCCTGAGGCCCGGCTGTTGCGGGGAGGTGGACCAAAAGGTCTCCATCTCGGCCGGTCCGCCGCAACTGGGACACACGAAGTTGGTCCCGGTTGTCTCCTCGGCGGCTGTACCGAGTTGTAGCTTTGCCTTAAGTGCCTTTTCCACGATCACCGGCCCATATTCTTGGCACGCGCCAAAATCAAAGTCAATAGTCAGAACCGTCTAAAGGTAGCGGTCACCATGGCGTGATCGGAGGCTCGCGACTCTGGCCATGTCCTGGAGTCTACCAAGAAATCGGTCAACTGGCCGGGGTAAAGAATGTAGTCAAATTGTCGGCGCGATCCTCGGCACGGGAAAGTTTCGGTGCGCTGCTGCCCCGCCTTGAGGGAATTTTGGATGTTAAGCTCACTTTCGAAGAAGCGACGCAGTGTGGGAGAGTCGGGGACATCATTGAGGTCACCGAGCAGCAGCCAGTCGACCCCCTGAGTTTCCCTCAACAGGATCTCCACGATGGCGGCGGCCTCGCTTTCGCGCTGACGATGAGCGCCAGGCCCGCCCCGCATCGACTTCAGATGAGTGGTGAAAACACGCCAGCTGTGCCCCTCGCACTCCCAGTCCAGGACCAAAAGATCTCGACTGAATCGGCTCTTGCGCGAGCCGTCCAGCAGGGGAAAGGAGTGGTCGGCCAGGCTGCGCCAACCGATAAACGGGCGTTTGGAAAGAACGGCCAGGTTCATTCCTCGGGGGTCATTGCCCGACGGTCCCAACTGGTGAGGATACTGATCCTCCAGATAATCCCGCTGGAAAGCCTCGAGAAAGCCTGGCGCATGGCTGATTTCCTGCAAACAGACCAGATCCGCCCCACAGCGCAGCAGATTGCGGGCCGCAAAGCGCATGCGGGTATGGCACTGCGGCGTCAAAGAACTCAGATTGTAGGTGCTGAAGGTCGGCAAATCGATATCGTCCTATGTTAAGCTGGTTCGCGAAGCGCCTGGCGCTCATCTCTATGGCAAGTCATCATCAAAAGCGTAAAACCCTTCAGCGGCAATCTCGTCGCTACACCTTTGCCATGTCGGCGTTGGTCGGTGGGGCGGCCGGACTGTTGGCCGTGGTCTACCAGGTCAGTGTGGCGCTGCTCGAGCACTGGGAAACACGGCTGCCCGCACTGACCGCTTGGGTCGGCGGATGGCTTCCCTGGCTTTTGGCCCCTGTAGGCGGCGCCTTGGGTTGGCTGGCGGTCCGTCTCACCAAACGCTTTGCCCCGAACGCCGGAGGCAGCGGTATCCCTAACGTCAAGGCCGTTTTGTTGGGATTGCGCCAGTTTCAGCCGGCTCCGCTGGTGATCACCAAGCTGGGTGCGGGTTTGTTGGCTCTGGCCGCGGGGATGTCGTTGGGTCGGGAAGGCCCAACCATTCATATAGGAGCGGCTTGTGCAGCCTGGCTTGGGGTACGTTTGAACGCGCCAGCCCGCACCCAGAAGAACTTGATTGCGGCTGGGGCCGGGGCCGGTTTGGCTGCGGCCTTTAACGCACCCCTGGCGGGCTTCATTTTCATTATGGAAGAACTGAGGCGCGAGATGTCTCGCCTCACCTATGGTAGCGCCCTGGTGAGCACCGTGGCGGCGGTGGCAGTGGCTCGAATGTATTTTGGCCAGAGCTCAGCTTTTGGACTCAACGACGGCAGCCCGGTGGCCCTGAAATGCCTGCCGGTGGTTTTGCTGGTAGGACTCCTGAGCGCACTCTGGGGGATGGCCTTCAACCGGTTGCTGTTGGGGCTACTGGACAAGAGGGACCGCTCCCGCTTGCCCACGGAACTATGGGGCTTCCTGGTCGGCGCCGTGGGAGCTTTGATGCTGTGCTGGTGGAACCCCCTGACGGGAGGCGGCCATCTGCTGACTCATCAAGCTCTGCGCGGCGAATTGCATCCTGGAGCCTGGCTTTTGCTGGCCATGCTGGTGGTCAAGTTCTTTTTTACTTTGTTTAGCTACGCAACAGGCGTCCCCGGCGGTCTTTTCGGTCCGCTGCTGAGCCTGGGCGCGCTCTGGGGAGCACTGTGTGGGGTTTTACTGGCCGACTGGATTCCCGCCTGGTCGCCGTCGCCCGAAGTTCTGGCCACCATTGGAATGGCCGGAGTGCTGGCCGGCTCGGTGCGTGCTCCGCTGACCGGAGTGGTCTTGATCGTGGAGATGACCGGACAGTACCACTTACTCTACGCCTTGCTGCTGGGCGCCTGGGCGGCCTATAGCCTGGCTGAATTTTTGGAGGATGAACCCATCTATGAGGCTTTATTGCGGCGCGACCTCAAGAAAGCACGGATGGATTGGAAGCACGAAACTCGAGTGCTGGAAGTGTTGCTGGAACCGGCCAGTGAACTGGAGCACAAGTCGCTGGCGAGACTTGGCGGGCCTGGGGAGTTGTTGATCGCGCTGATCGACCGCGACGGAGAAATCGTGGTTCCGCACGGAACGACTTGTCTGCAGGCCGGAGATATGCTGACCGTGCTGGTGGGGGGCAGCGTAAGCGAGCAAGAGTTGATTGGCTTCCTGGAGCGCGCCAAAGGCCCTTAGTGTGATTTCCCGTCCGGTTCTGTGCCGGCGTTGAGGGATGGTTGGGATTCCAGGGTTTCCACATCCATCAGGTTGGCGACCCGCTGTAGGGCCGAAAGCAACATACTCCGTTCCCAATCTTGCAAGTGGCTGAGCCTTTGCAAGAAGCTTTCCTGCAAAAGCGGAGGGGAGGTGGCCATTTGGATCTGCGCTTGTTCGGTGAGCGCATAGCTATGCATCCGTTTGTCACCGTTCGTTGCTGCCCGTTGCACCAGGTTTTTCCCCTGCAAGCGTTCGAGAATGCCGCTCACAGTGGGTTGGCTGAGGCTGAGTTGGCGAGCGATGGCGGTGGGAGTGGCGGGGCTGAGGCGTGCCACTGATTTCAGCACCGACAGTTGCGGCGAGGTCAGCCCAACTTGACTGACCAGACTGTGCGAATAGAGTTCAATGGCGCGAACAATCCGTCGGATCGAAGTCAGAATTCCTTCTTCCAGGCCAGTCATATCTAATCGCTCGGGTGGCATTGGGGCCCATCCTAACGGATTCTCACGGACATGACAATTACAACCGTCATGGCACTTTTGAACTACTCACAACATACTAGTGGTCCGTCAAGACTCGATTTTAGGGTAGAGCGATTTGAGTTTGACCCGGGCGTCGTCGACTTTCATTTGCCAGTCCACCCCTCTCTGCAGAGA
>JALHOV010000716.1 GCA_022842865.1 Vulcanimicrobiota bacterium
GCCGCTTCGGGAGCGGTAGCCGGTAGGGGCACCTGAACCGGTGCTTGGCCGCTCGATGGAGTCGGCGCTTTCTTGGCTGGCTTGCCTGGTCGAGTGGCCGCCCATCCCACGGCGACCACCAGGCAGGCCCCAACCACGATGGCTAAGAGCATGGCCAGCCGTGCGCGAGAAAGATCAGGATTCCTGCCTTGATTGTGGCCTGGACCGGGACATTCATACTGATCACGAGGGACTGGCGTACAAGGACGGAATTTTAATCAGGACGGGGGTTCAGGAGGTATAGAACTTGTTCTTTTCCGACAGTCTACTGGTAGATATTGTGGGAAGTCATCCCGCGCTGGCCGTGGTCCTGGAAGAGTGGGGGATTGATCCTGGCCGCACGGGCAGCCAGACCTTGAAGGCCGCCTGCACTACCCAGCAATTGGACCTCGAGGAGATTTGCCGGCAGCTTGAACGGGCCCGAGAGGCCTGTCCAGAGGATCTGGCCCGCCTGTCCCGGGCCGAACTGGTGGCCCACGTTCGTCAGGTGCATCACGGCTACTTGCGCCGGCATCTGCCGAAGTTGCAAGAAACCGCACGCCAGGCGGCTCGTATTTACGGTGCCGAACATCGTCACTTGCGGCACGTGGATCAGATCTTCCGTCTGCTGGCGGAGGAGTTGCACGAACATCTGGTCCGCGAAGAGCAGTTCGCCTTCCCCTGGCTGTGCTCGCAAGACTTGAGTCCGCTCGATTTGTGGATGCTCGACAGCCTGGCCGAGGAACGACGCAAAGCCGTCTTCCGTCTCAGTTGCCTGCGTTTCTTGACCAACCACTACACGTTGCCCGAAAGCGCCGGTGAGTCAATGGTCAAGTTATACAACGGCCTCAAAGAGTTGGACCGAGACTTTCAGCGCCACGTCTACGTCGAAGAACGCTATTTGTTTCCCCGACAACTGGCGGCCTGAAAGGTAGCGCCAGGGAGCGGCGAATGGCCGCAGCCTATGGCCGAAGATCTCAAACCCTACCTCGACCGAATCGAAAAAGCGTTGGGACTGGACCTTGCCGGCGGCGCCTGGGAGCGTCTCGGCGGTCTGACCAATCGAAATTACCGATTGGATTGCCCTCAAGGCCTCTTTGTTCTACGCATCGCCGGGGAAGGGACGGCGGAGCTTCTGAATCGCGCACACGAGCAAGTCAACGCAAGCATCGCCAGCCAGGCCGGCGTGAACGTCGACATTCTTTTCTTCGACGCCAGCGACGGCACCTCGCTGTGCCGCTTTTTGCCGGAAGCCGTCACTCTGGACCGGAACGCCTTCCGGGATTCTCAAGTCGTTCGCCAGGCCGGGCGTTTGTTTTTGCAGCTACACTCCTGTGGCCGGGAATTCGCCAATCGTTTCGAGCTTTTTGAGAAGATCGACCAGTATCAAGCAGTCCTCCGCGAAAAGAAAGCCGAGTTACCACCTGGCTACGGCCAGGTGCAGCAACAGGCGGAACGAGTGCGCCGGGCTCTGGCCGCACATTCCCTGCCCTCGCTCCCGTGTCACTGCGATCCTTTGGCCGAGAATTTTCTGCTGGATGGCCAGCGGATGTATTTAATCGATTTCGAGTATTCAGGCAACAACGATCCCATGTGGGATTTGGGCGATCTATCCGTTGAAGCTCAGTTTACTGCTGATCAGGATGAAGAACTGCTGCGCGGCTATTTTGGCGGTCCTGCGCCGCCTTTGGAGAGGGCCCGCATGGTGATGTATCAGGCCATGTGTGACTTGCTTTGGAGCCTGTGGGGCGTGGTGCAGCACGTCAACAGCAATCCGGCCGAAGACTTCTGGGCTTACGCGCTGGGCCGACTGGAACGCTGCCGGCAACTCATGGCCGGGCTGGCTTTTGAAGAGCACCTGTCCATCTTGGAGGCACCTGTGGGAGAGTCCCGAAAGCGTTCGGCACAATGAAGGAAGATTTGATTCCCGAAGGCCTGGAAGATTTTCTCGGTGAGGATGCCGACAAGCGCCCGGGTTTCCTGGAGCATTTTGAGGACAAAGCCAGCAACCAGGAGTTCATCGAGCGGTATGCTTTGGCCGGTCGAGTGGGATTGGTGCAGGGCGCCAGCATCATCGACCAGGTGATCCAGACGGCCACCGGCAAAGTGAGCGCTCGTCAGCGCCGCGGCGAATGGTCTCACGCCTGGGTCTTTCAGGGCCGCCGCCGCGACGGTCATCATTGGAT
Source organism: Vulcanimicrobiota bacterium (assembly GCA_022842865.1). GTDB lineage: Bacteria > Vulcanimicrobiota > Xenobia > Xenobiales > JADMJV01 > JADMJV01. The sequence goes on from JALHOV010000716.1 coordinate 2,205, forward strand.
TGTCGAGTCAGATCTCGACGCCGGCCTCAAGCACCGTCGTTTGGGCGTGCAGGAGAACCGCGTCACCAAGTTCTTCTGCGAGAAGGAGTGCCCCCGTTTGGCGATTCTCGATTTCGGCCTGACTGCTGAGCAGGTGGAAGTTGTGCTGACGGAATGCCTGGAGTTAGTGGCCAACCAGGCGACCTACTCACTGATGGAGATATTGGGCACGGCTCTGGCTTTGCAGACGGGGAGGTCGCGCAACCGCAAGAACCTGCTGGCCAAGAAGAGTTCGATGTATTGCTCGGGCCTGGTGCAGCATGTATTCGCCAAGGCGGGGGTGGACTTGATTCCGAATGTGCATTCCTCGCTGGGCACCCCCGAGGAACTCGCCCGCAGTCCGTTGATCCGCCAGGCCTACTGGCAGCGCCGAGCCGTCCCCTGGCGCTGACCGCAGATTACGTCAGGGTGCCCTTGAAGCCAGCCCAGCAGTCGGGACTGACCCAGACTCGGGCCCCTCTGCCCGCGGCTGGCCGTAATGCTAGCGGAAAAACCCAGGCGTCCCTGGGCGTCATAGCCCAACAACTGACCGGAAGTCCACACCTGGTAAAGTTCTCGTTGCCTGCCTTCGGGATCGGCCACCAGTCGGGCGGTTGAGAAGCTGGATTGGAGCTGGGCTATCATTCTTGGGGGGCCTGTTGGGTGAGCACGATTTCCAGCTGGACTTGAGGTCGAATCTGGGCCAGTTCGTGTGGCCCGCGAGCAGGTGCAGCGTGGATGGAGGAACAGCAGCAGTCGGGGCAGTTTGCCCTCCTTCGAGGGAGCCCGGTTTTTCAGCCAAACGAAGGGATCCTCTAGTCGGCGGCCTGGCGGGCTTTGCGCTGGACGGCGTCGAGGTAGTTGTCTAGCTCTGCCTGGCTGGCGAAAATACCCTCGCTGGGTAAGGCCTTGACTACGTCGAATACTTTTTGCACCTGCGGTTGGGGATGAATGATCAGGAACTGTCCGCCTGCGCTGCTCAACTTCTTCTTGGCGCGAAAGAGGCTGCGAAGACCGGCACTGCTGATGTATTCTAGTTCCGCCAGGTCCACGATCTGCACCGAGTGGCTGGTAGGATCCAGAGCTTCGAGCCTTTCGTCTAGCTGCTCGGCTGTATGGGTGTCCAGGCGGCCTTTCAGCTCAATGCGGCATTTTCCAGATTCACTTTTGAAAATTTCAATATTCAGGGCCATTTTTGAGATCGGAAGAGCA
>JALHOV010000717.1 GCA_022842865.1 Vulcanimicrobiota bacterium
CAGCAGCCAGAGTAATGGTGCCCCGACCCTTGATTTCCTCAAGGGCACTGAAGTAACGGAAAACCAGGCCGCCGTCCACGCTGGGGAACTCCTGATTGCTCAGCACCAGCAGTAACTGCACGCGACGCAACTCGACGGCCAGACCTTCAAGAGCGATCTGTTCCCACTTGTCGGTCACCTGAAGAGCCTTCAGCGAGTTGCGCAGCCAGCTCAACTGGAAACGCTCGCCCAGGGCAAAGTAGCGTGTGGCCGCTTCGGCCAGCGACACCTTGGCCTGCAGACTGGTCTCGATCACTCCCAGACCGCTGGGCACCCACTCCAGACTGACCAGGGCCTGAGCCACCTCGTCCGAGAACCCTTTGACTTTGGCTTCCTCGGTCAGGCGGTTGAGGCGCTCGAGCTGTTTAGGAGGTAGCAATCCGGACAACTGACCCCGCAACTCCGAGAGCGGAGTCTTGTAGCGCTGAATGAAGTCGGTCAGCGAACTCAAATCGGCGTCCGTCAGCAGTGTCCAGGCCACCACATTCTCGACCGCCACGGCCAGACGTTCCAGGGCCGAATATTGGTCGGCGGCAGGAACCAAATTGTCGAGCGCGTTCACCTGGCGCACGAAATCGTAGGCGCCCACAATCTCCAAAGCGGACAGCCCGGCACGCACCACCTGAATGGGGCTGGCGCCGGTATCCTGGATTTTGCGGTGCACAAAGGTCATGCCCAGAATGTCGATGACCCGGTTGGTAAACTGGGTGGCGATAATTTCGCGCCGCAAGGGATGACGCCTGATCCAGTCCGGAAAGCGCTGCTGCATTGGCGTCGGGAAATATTCCAACAGCTGGTTTTGGAAGGCAGGCTCATCCGGAAAGTCCGTCTCGAGAATACGGCGAAACAAGCCCATCTTGGAGTAGGCCATAAGAATGGCCAGCTCCGGACGCGCAAAACCGCGACCGGAACGCACCCGCTCCTGCAGCGTCCGGGCATCGGGCAGAAACTCCACGTCGGTGCGCAGGCCGCCTCGATCCGATAGATAGTTCATCATAGAGATGAACACATCCATGTTGTCGCGGCTGCGTCGCTCCGAAATCGACAGCGACAAAGTCTGATGGTAGTTGTCCGAGAGAACGAGCTGGTTGACCTCGTTGGTCATCTCGCCCAGCACCTGGTTGCGCTGCTCGTTGGTCAAATCGCCGCGTGCGATCATTTGTCCGAAAAGGATCTTGATGTTGACCTCGTGGTCGCTCATGTCCACACCAGCCGAGTTATCGATGGCATCGGTATTGATGCGCCCGCCACTCAGGCCATACTGGATGCGCGCCAGTTGAGTGAAGCCCTGATTGCCGCCTTCCCCCACGACTTTGACACGCAACTCGGGAGCATCGATACGCACGGCATCGTTGCTCGAGTCGCCCACATCCACATTGCGCTCCTCCGAGGACTTGACGTAGGTGCCGATGCCGCCGTTCCAGAGCAAGTCAGCGGGCGCCTTGAGGATGGCCTTGACCAGATCCTCGCCGCTCAGGGATTCATCCTCAATGCCCAGGGCCCTGCGGATCTCCGGGCTCAGAGCGATCGACTTGGAAGCGCGCGAAAAGACGCCGCCGCCATTGCTGATGAGCGACTTGTCGTAGTCTTCCCAGCTGGAGCGTGGCAGATTGAACATGCGGACGCGCTCCTGGTAGGTCTTCTTGGCGTCAGGATCCGGGTCCAGGAAGATGTGCATATGATTGAAGGCGGCGATCAACCGGAGCGTATTGCAGTAGATCAGCCCGTTTCCAAAGACGTCGCCGGCCAGGTCACCGATGCCCACCACCGTGATCTCCTGCTTGTGAACATTGACGCCCATCTCGCGGAAGTGACGGCACACGCCTTCCCAGGCGCCGCGGGCGGTGATGCCTTCTTTCTTGTGGTCGTAACCCTGCGATCCGCCGGAAGCGAAGGCGTCGCCCAACCAGAAACCATACTCGGCCGAAACGCTGTTGGCGATATCCGAGAAAGTAGCCGTGCCTTTGTCAGCGGCCACCACCAGATACGGATCCTCCTCATCGTAGATGACCAGACCTTCGGGATGAGTCACCCGGCCACCCACATTGTTGTCGGTCAGGTCAAGCAAGCCGCGAATAAAGGTCTTGTATTGCTCGACCACATAAACGCGCACCTCTTGCGGGTCCTTGGGGGCGTTCTTGAGGGCGAATCCCCCTTTGGACCCGACCGGCACAATCACCGCGTTCTTGGTCATCTGAGTTTTCATGAGGCCCAAAACTTCGGTGCGGAAGTCGGGCCGGTCAGACCAGCGCAGACCGCCGCGGGCGACCTTGCCGCCGCGTAAGTGAATGCCGTCCACGCCTGGAGCGACCACCACGATTTCATAAAGCGGCCGAGGTTCTGGCATCTTTTTGACTTCGTGAGAGTTGACCTTATGGCTGATGTAGGGCTTATTCAGAAAGTAATTGGTGCGCAACGAGGCCGACATCAGGTTGTAGAGGTCGCGCAAGGTGCGGTCGAAGGCCAACGAAGTGACCGCGTTAAGACTGTCGAAAAAGCGCCCCTTGGCCTGCTCCATCGACTCCTCGCGCCCATCCAGACCAGGCTTGAAGCGAGCTTCGAAGTATTCGTAGAGAAACTGGGCGCAATTGGGGTTGCCCAGCAACGAGTCGATTAAGAAATCACGGGCATTGGCCGGCTGAATCTGGCCCAGATGGACCAGGTACGAGCGCAGCAGCGCCACCTGACGCAAGCTCAACTTGGTGGTGAGAACCAGGCCGTTCAGGCGGTCATTCTCCGCCTTACCCTCGAGCAGCGCATCCAGAGCGGCCAGGAAGCGCTCTCGGTCGGTCTGGGCATCGAGAGGCTGGCCGCCGGACTTTTTCTGCACTCGGAAGACGTCCAGATTGGCTTCTTGATTGGTGGACGAGCGCACCGCGTAGCTATTCTGAACCAGCACCTTGAGGCCCAGGTTCTCAAAAATGGGAAGCACGTCGCTGAGATGGAAACTGTCCCCGTAGTGAGCGATGCGCAATTGCGTGCAGGGCGTCGTCAACTGGTCTTCGGGAGCGTTGATGAAATCGACGACAAAGTGACCTGCGTTGTTGTCGAACAACTTCTCGAGATTGACGATGTCCTTGCTGGCCACATTGAAGGAGGTGGCCGCCTTGTAGGCCTCGCCGAAGGAGTCCGAGTAAAGTTTGGCAATGCGAGCACCTTCGATGTCACCCTGGGTGTGACGGAGCTTATCGCCGAGCAGATCGGTCCAGGTGCGCGTCAGATCAGCGACTTCTTTCTCCAGCTTACCCATATCCAGGTCGTGGAGACGATTGTCGGTGGTGAAAAAGAAGTGAAAACGAACCTGATCTTCTTCTTCGCCAAACGACAAATTGTAGTCGACATGGGTGGCGCCGAAGCGCGAGGAAAGAAGTTCCTGGTTGCGTTTGCGCTCTTG
>JALHOV010000718.1 GCA_022842865.1 Vulcanimicrobiota bacterium
GAGATGGCGCTGATGATGCACGCCTGCAGCCAGCTGTTGGGACGAAAGATAAAAGGGCGCGTCCGCCCAGGCAACCGACAGGAGCAAGCCAACGCAGATCAGGCGGCGGAACATCGAGCGGTCTTCCCCTTCCAGAGGGGACCGCCCTCCCTATGGCCAATACCGCACAATGCGACAGTATCCGCGTTTCGGTGGGCTGGTCCTGGCCGCCATTGGTGCTTTCCTGGCCAAAATGACCATCTACGACGTCTGGTTGCAGGCGCGCGCCGGGACCCCCTCGCTCAGCTTGCACATGAAAGGGGTCGTGCTCTCGGTGGCCACGATTCTGGGCGGCCTGGCTCTGGTGGCGGCCGGCCCGGCCGTCGAAAGTTCGCGTCTGCGCCATCCTGAAACTCACAAACTCACCCCGCTTGGGTTCTTGACCGTCTTTCTCCTGTTGGCTCCAGCCTTCGGTTTCTACTGGTGGTTCGAGCACAGACTGGGAGAGATGGGGTATCAGTTTTAAACCTGATACCGCCCCTGGCGGCGTTGGCGCTGCAGGGGTTGCCCCATCCGGCCAGCCTGCAGTGCGCCCAATGGATTCTGCTCTGGGGAGTCAGCCTGGTGGCTCCTCTGGCCTTGCGGCTGGCCGGGCACTATCCGCGTCTGCAGATCGCCCTCACTCTGACCAGTCTCACCATGCTGTTGGGATACCATCTCCAAGGATTTTGGCTGCTTTTCGCCTCCTGCCTCTGGCTGGCCAGCACCCTGGCCATGGCCTTTGAGGTATCGCGCCAGCCCGGCGACATCACGCTGAAGATGGCTTTTCTGTACGCGCCGGTGGGCGGTGTTTGGGCGGTGGCCTCGGCCTGGAAGCACGGACTGATGGGCTTTGACCCGCTCATGACGCTGCTCACGGCCGACCATTTCTGCTACGTAACCCTGGGAGCCACGGTTTGGGCCAGTCAGGCAGGCCGGAAACTGGGCCGCTCCACCGCCTACCGGTGGCTCATCCGTCTGCTGTGGATCAGCCCGGCCCTGGTTGCTGTGGGAATCACTCTCAGCCACTATCTTGGGCAGGTTACGCTGGTCGAATGCCTGGGAGTGACGGCCCAGGTGGCGGCCACCTCGGGCATCAGCATGCTCTGGCTGGTGCGCGGACCTTCCAACCCCGGCCTTAAGCATCTCGGCACTGTGCTCGTTGTTAACCATGGCCCTGGCTCTAAACTACGCCTGGGGCCGCTGGTTGCCGATGGAACACCTGGAACTGGCCTGGATGATTCCCTACCACGGGCTGGTCAACGCCCTGGGATTTGTCACCTTGGGCCTTCTCGCCTGGAACTACAAAGCCACGTAGACGTTCTGCACGTCGTCGTGGTTGTCGATGGCGGACAGAAAGGCTTCCACTTCCGCTAGTTCGGTCTCGCCCAGCGTAACCGGGTTTTTGGGACGATAGCCTAGCTTGGCGGAAACGACCGTAAAGCCGAAATTGGGCAGGGCTTTGCAAACCAGGTCCAGGTCGGTCGGGTCGCTGTAAAAAAGCGTCACATCCTCATCGCCAGGTTCGAAATCCTGCGCTCCGGCTTCGATGGCGGCGGTTTCCGGATCGGCCTTTCCCTGAGCTTCGATCATTCCGACGTGGTCAAAATCCCAGGCCACCGAGCCGCTATTGCCCAGTTGCCCTTTGCGAAAGAGCACGCGCATTTCGGAAGCGGTGCGATTGACGTTGTCGGTCAGGCACTCGACGATCACGGCCACTCGGTGCGGCGTGAAACCTTCGTAGGCGAGAGAGTCGTAGTTCACGGCATCTTTGTCGGTGTTCTTTTTCAGCGCCCGCTCCAGCGTCTCGCGCGGCATCGAGGCTTTTTTGGCCTGCTCGACCAGCAGTCGCAAACGCGGATTCATGTCGGGGTCGTTGCCGGTCTTGGCGGCGATGGCAATTTCCTTAGACAGTTTTCCAAACAAGCGCCCTCGGGCGTTGGCGGCTGCATCTCGATGCTTGGCTTTCCACTGTGAACCCACGGTGTTCATCTCCTTGGTAAATGTTCTGGGGCGGACTGACGGCCTTTTCTTGCAGAGTTAAGCCCTGTCCTGGTCGAAGTGCCAGCGATGAAACGATGGGCCCTTTTCTGCGCGTTGCTCTGTTTGGGAGCGGCTGACCCCTACGCCGAGATTGAAAAAGTCGTGCGCGACAACTTCTATGATCCCGGTCTGCGCGGTCTCAACTGGCCCCATCTTTGCCACGAGCAGCAACTGCTGGGCGGTTCGCCCCGTCTGATCAACGCGCTGCTCAGCCGCCTGCAGGCTTCCCACACCCGGTTCTACGAATCCGATAGTCAGGCCTATCACGAGCTCTGCGCCATTTTCCGGCTGAAGCAAGCCTCGCCCTATTGCGGCTTCGGCTGGTTTCTTATGGAGACTCCCGACCGTCGCGTCTTCGTGAAGAATGTCTGGCCCGGATTCGCGGCCGAGAAGGCGAAAATACGCGTGGGCGACGAGATTGAGGACATCGACGGCCGCTCGCCCTGGGAGGTGGACCACCTTCAGGGCAAAGACATCGCGCTCATCAAAGTACGCCGACAAGCCGGCGCCATGGCTCACTTGCTCAGCGTTCCGGTGCAGCGGATCGATCCGATGAAAGGCTTTGAGCAAGCCCAGAAGAACAGCGCTCGCTTGCTCGACGACGGGAAAACGGCCTACGTAGCCATTCCCTGTTACGCCGGGGAAACGTTTCAAGAGACGCTGCTGGACACCCTCAGCCGGTCTCCCCTACGTCAGGCGCAAGGCCTGATTTTGGACCTGCGCGACGGCTGGGGAGGCGCCAGTCCCGCCTATCTCAATATGTTCCACAAACAGGTTCCGACTCTGGAGATGCTGACACGCGAGGGCAAGACGATCAGCTGGGACCGCCAGTGGCGCAAGCCAGTGGTGCTGCTGGTCAATGGCTCGACCACCAGCGGCAAAGAAATCTTTGCTTATGGTGTGCAAAAGTATGCCATCGGCAAGGTGGTTGGGGAACGCACGGCCGGAGCGGTGCTGGGGGGAAGGCCCTATCCGCTGCAGAGTGGCGGCATTCTCTACCTGGCCGTGAGCGACGCCCGAGTCGATGGGGAAAAACTGGAGGGCCGTGGCGTCACCCCCGACGTGGAGGTGGCCCGTCCCATTCCCTTTTGCGCCGGGGCCGACCCCCAGTTGCGGGCGGCTCAGGAGCTACTCGAGACAATCTACGTAGGGCCTGCGAAATAAGCGATTTTTCAGGGTCTGAATCTAGATTAACCATGTGAAACTCCAGCCCGCCCGGCCGGCCGTGGTTCCCATGCCGCTGGCCAAGCCGCCCGATCCGCCGCCCGAGAAGCCCACTCCTGAGCAACAACAGGAGGGCTGGTGGCATGAGGTCGGTCTGGGCGGACTGCTACAAGACAAGTTGCAACTGA
>JALHOV010000719.1 GCA_022842865.1 Vulcanimicrobiota bacterium
CAGCTTTTGTGAGTTGTCTGATAACTGCCGCTGATCAGACACCTGACACCGCCCGGCTGTCCGGGAATTTTCGTCTGTAAGGTGGTTGACAAGCGCAGATAGTCGCCCGTCTCCTCCAAATAGGCGTCGCGAGCAATACGGCCCAGGTCGGGGCGCTCTCGGTGCTCCAGATCACTCACCAGAAAAGCCAGGTCGTTCATGGTGTCCACCCAGCGCAGTTCCGGGTCGAACTCGATGCCGTCGAATGGCACCGGATGGCCGTCGATCTCGGCTACGTTTCCCAGGTGCAGGTCGCCGTGCAGTTCACGAATGAAGCCTGTCTGTTTTCGAGTCAGCAGTTGTGGTTTCAGACGTTGAAATTGCACTTCGGTCCAATGCGCCAGCTCCTCGAGTCGATTCCGATGATTCGGCTCCAGCTTGTAAAGGGTGGCGAAGTTGTCCAGGCAGGGAGCCTGGACCTGGTCGGGCTGGCCAAACTCACTGTCATCCCCTGCGCGCGCCGCCTCGTGATGAAAACGAGCGACCAGACGACCCAATTGGTCGAGTTGGGCGGGTCGAAGCCGGCCTTCGCTCAACTGCCGGTCATACAAACCGCTCTGGGGAAACTGGCGCATTTTGACAGCATATTCCACAACCTGGCCCGGTCCCTGGAAACAAAGCATTCCATCCAACTGGTTGAGGGTGACCACCTCTACGTAGACATCCGGCGCTAAGCGCCGATTCAGACGCAATTCCTCGTGGCAAAAGTTGTTTCTGCGCTCCAGGCTGCTGTAGTCGAGAAAGCCATAGTTGACAGGCTTTTTCAGCTTGTAGGCCCAGTCCCCCGTCAGGATCACCCAGGAAATGTGAGTCTCCAGCAATTCCAGTTCTCTAACCGAGTGCGGATAGACATTCGGCTGGAGCAAAGCCTGTGGATCAAGCACCATAAAACCTCCTTTGCTTCCGCGGTTAACCGCGGAAGCTTGGGCAGAAAACGTCCCAAATATTTAGAAATCTTCGACAGCCAGGTCCCAGAGCGGCTTGCCGACTGAGCTGCCAGTGGGGGTGGTCAGCCACACATGCCTCGAGTCCTGTTGGCAGATTGTGTCGCTGGCGGATCCTGGTTTACACAGTGTGGCATCCACAATCCCTCCCAATCCTTGGGCACCGTCTCGCTATGGCTCGTTCCATTCAAAGGAATCAGAATTTTCACAGCCGCTACACGCTCGCCAGAGCATCGCGCATGCGTTTGTAGCCCTCGTGCAATTCCTCGACCAGGATTTTGACGGCTTGACCAATTTCACGTCTGGATTCATCCCGGGCCACGCGCAGCCCGCTCAAGCGAGATTGGAGCAGGATCCACTTCTTCTCAAGATCTTCCCATTGGCTGCGTACATCTGCTTTGGCCAGGTGGATTTGCAATTGCAGTTCGTCGCGAAGCCGGGCCAGTTCCCGTTTGGGGCTGGTGGCGCCATAAGTGATATCGAAATAGGGCATTTCTTCTTCATCTTGCATACATTCACTATGCGTCACGGACCCGCGCGCAAGTATGATCCAGGTCACTCTGGATGGAAAGTTTAGCTCGCCACTGGCGCGGGCTGCGGAACACTTCCCCAGCGAGCATCAAAGGTTGGCCTCACGGGCGTTGTTGCCAACATGATCTGGATCATAGCAGCTTCCAGGGCGGGCGACTAAGGTTGCCTGAGCGAGCGATGCGAGGTGCGAAATGTATCAGCGGATTCTGGTTCCTCTGGATGGGTCTCCCGTGGCCGAAGCGGCGCTGGAAGTTGCCTTCAGGCTGCTTCCGTCCGAGGGTGGCGAGCTATTGCTGGTGCGCATGCAAGAATACTCGAAGGAGGCTCGCTCCAGCGAAATCCAGATTGTGTCCGATGCTTTCGACATCGAGAAGAACCGCTGCAATGACTATCTGGCCCTGGTGGCTGAGCGCTGGCGCAGCCCAAGGTGCAGGGTTCTTCCGCAGGTGCTGGACCACGATTCACGCACCGCCCGAGTTTTGGCCCGGTCTGCCGATTTGAGTGCCTGCAATCTGGTGGTTCTGACGTCGCACGGCCGAAGCGGACTGGAACGTGCCTTGCTGGGCAGCGTGGCCGAGGAGATGGCGCGAATTTGCAGCCGCCCGGTATTGATCTTGGGTCCGAAAACGCCTGAAGTTCAGCGCATTAAAGACGAACTGCAGGCTATGAGTAACCGCTAACCTTTGCATTCTGGAGTTGGCAGAGGATGGACCACGAGCACCGGGCAAGAGGCCCTGCGATTGATTTCTTCCGCCGTGCTTCCCATTATTAAGCTCCCGGACACCTTGTTCCGGGGAGCCCACCAGGCAGAAAATGCGGGAGAAACTCCCATTGTTCCGCCAGCGCCGGCCCTCGGCAATGCTTTGGCCAACGCCACCGCGTTCGTTTCTATCATCTGCCTTTCAGCGCGCATCAGATATTCGCTCGATTGCGCTGAACCCTGAGGCGGCAGGAAAGCGGCCTGAGACCTCGCGCGGACTCTGATGAAACGAGCGTTTGGTTCTGTTGCTCTTTTCCTCGGATTCAGCTTCTGCTGGTTGGGTCCCGCCTGGGCTGAGACCCCGCCCGAATCGGCCACGCTGAAACTCAACTCCGACATGATGGTGCTTTATGATGGCGCGCTCAAGGACGCCCAGTCCGACCTGCTCAAGGCGCATCCTGTGATCCTCGCGCTCTTCACCGGACAGGGTGGAACGATGATTCTTTACCGGCCGGCCATTCGTTCAGGTTGGCTTTCTCGGCCTTCGTGGGAGACCCCATCAACCAGCCGGCCGACCGCCCTCGCCTGTTGTCAAAAGGAGTTGCCTGCCCCATGCCCCGGAAATTGCGCCGTGAGAGATTTCGGCGGGCTAAGTTTTTCTAATTGGCCGGCGAGTTGAGCCTGCAGCGCTCGGGCATTTTGACCGGGCGACCGGGCCAACTGCCACCCTCGGGCAGCCACCAGGAGACCAACCCCAAAAGGGATGGTGTAAAATCCCCCCACCAAGGCGACTCTGCCCAAGATTCGGTCCAGCCGCTCCTGGTAATCGATCAAACCTTTGAGAGAAATCGAAACCTTGCGCACCGCCGGCAAATACTCTCGCAAGATTTCCTGAAGTCGAGACTGATACGCTTCATCAGGAATGATGCGAAAGCCAGAGAGGTCGAAATGCAGTTCATCCGTGCTCACAAAGATCGCCAAAGAGAGCCCCTTCAGATCGTGGTCGATCAGCTCCCGCTCGACCACCACTCCATCTCTTAACCAAAAAAGTGAGGAAGGGAGCTCCGAGCAGGTTGTCCAGTTTTCTATTCGGCCGACCGCCAACTTCAGGTGAGCGCTCACCAGATAGACCAGGTCAACCAGACTTCGGTGTTCGGGCGGTCGATACTCTTGAAGCAAATAGCCCATCGC
>JALHOV010000720.1 GCA_022842865.1 Vulcanimicrobiota bacterium
TGGCTGCGTTCCAGTCAGGATAACGGCCAGACTGGGCGGCCGAGACAAACGTTTGCACAACCGCTGCACCTTCGCAACAGCCCAGTCTGGTTCTGGATGCAAACGGGTTTCCGGAATTGCTCTGGCTGGAGGGCGGCCAGGTAGTTTTTGCACATCCAGGGGAGTCTCCCGTGATCCTCTCAAACGGTCCCTCAGTCGACCCGGACCTGGCGCTGGCCAGCGACGATTCTTTGCATGCCGTGTGGGTCGACCAGGCCAGTCAGTCGCCTGACGTATTTTACGGCTATTCTCAGAATGGAGGAAAGAGCTGGACACGGGGCCTCAATCTGTCGCACACTCCGGGGATTTCCCGTCACCCCGAAGTCGCTGTCGACGGGGATAGACTGGTGCACGCCGCCTGGCTGGACACAACCTCCGGTTCCCATCGTCCCGACGTTTTTGCGGTTCACGGCTCTCAGGACAGCTGGACGGCGGCCCGTAACGTGAGCAATACGGCCGGTCGCTCTCAATCTCCTGAAATCCTGGCTACCGGCTCCAACCGAATCTATTTGGCCTGGATGGACAATTCCCGCACCAGTGCTGTCTGGGATATTTATTTCGCACGATCTCAGGATAGCGGTGCCTTCACTCAGCCGATCTATTTTGATACCCCGGCGGAATCGACCGACCCCTGTTTGGCGGCCGATGGGCCGGATCGTCTGGCGGTCGCCTGGGTGGACGCCAGTCAGAACGCCGGCAGCCCCGACGTTTTCCTGGTGCAGTCGAGCGATGGGGGCGGCACCTTCACCAAGCCTTTGAACATCAGTCAGACGCCGGGCGTCTCGAGGTTGCCCAGTATGGTGTGCAGTCAGGATCATTACGTGGTGGTTTGGGAAGAGCAAGAAGGAAGCCAGCGTGTTCTCAAGCTGACGCGCCAGCCCGTTCTGCGCAAACCTCGCCTGCCAGTCGGCAGTGGCAAATATTGATGCGCCCGCTGCTGTTGCTGATGCTGTTGGGCGCACCGGTTTGTGCTCAGGAGTCGACCCAGGTGGCCGTCCCGGCCGAGACCGAGCCGGAGTTGCAATTTAACGGCTTTGTGCAGAGCAGTTTCAGCACCAACTTCAATCGCCCCAGTGATGGCCGCAATCTCTATCATGGTTACGATGAGCGCACCGATCGGCTGCGTTTCGACGTACTCGACCTGAATTTGCAGTATGCGCTGGATGAGGCCGACCGCACCGGTTTTCGTTTGGAGCTGACCGGAGGCGGCAGTATGCCGCGCGTGGACGCCGCTTCGGGTCTTTTTCGCGACCCGTACACTGGTTACAGCAATACCGATTTTGACATTCGCCAGGCCTTCGTTAGCCACACGTTCGGCAACGGGCTGCGCGTCGATGCAGGCAAGTTCGCCACTCACCTCGGCTACGAAGTGATGGACGGGGTGGACGGACGCAATCCTAATGCCACCCGGGCATTGACCTTTACTTATTCTCCCTTCACTCATACCGGGGTGCGGGCCACCTATCCTATCGATGACACCGTCTCGGTAACCGCTCTGCTCGTGCTGGGAGCGGATAGCTTTCAGGATACCAACCAATCCCTTTCGGTGGGTGCGCAGGTCAACTATCATCCCACTGATGATTTTTCGCTGGTGGCCAATTTTTACCAGGGTGCCGAACAGATCCGTAACGATCGCAGCCAGCGACAGCTCTGGGAGTTGATCGCCAATTACAAGGTAACGGAAGAAATTACTTTGGGCGCCGAGCTTTTTCGAGCTCGCGAACAGGGTCTGGGAGCAGGCGGCGGCACGGCTCATTGGAATTCTCTGGTGCTTTACTGGACCAACCGTTTGAGCGACCAATTTTCTCTGAACTTTCGCCAGGAATGGTTCAATGACCCGGAGGGAGCGCGCATCCTCCCGGGAGCTCACGTAAGTGGCTTTACAGTCACCCCTGAATATCGTATCACCGAAGATTGGGTGGTGCGTGCCGATTTTCGGTTTGACAATGCCGATCGCGCCGTCTTTGACCGGGCCGGTCAGAGGGTGAAGCAGCAGAACACCTTCTTCCTGGGACAGAGCTATAAATTCTAAAGTCCGAAGGCGATTAGTATGCGGATCCATGGGAAAGCGTACAACCATTTCTCGTGGGTGTTGGCTGGAATGCCTTAATCTAAAACCAACGCGGACCGGATGTCCGCCAAACCGAATTGGAGACATTCACAATGTTAAACTGGGCAATCACCTTCTTTATCATCGCTATCATCGCTGCGTTCTTAGGGTTCGGCGGTGTCGCCGGCACGGCCGCGGGCGCCGGCCACCTGCTTCTCCAGATCTTCCTGGTGATTTTTGTGCTGGGCCTGATTTTCCGACTCGCCCGCACGGCGTAACATCAAATAGGTTTGACCCTTGAGCCGTCTCGCAGCTGGAGCGAGGCGGCTCTTTTTATTGGGAGAGTGGGTGAGGTTTTGGGGAAGGGGAGAGAGTCAGCCTCAGGGACCTACTCGACGTTGATCAGGGCCAGGGCTTCCGAGACGCTGGTGGTGCCGGAAAGGACTTTGCGGCGCAGGCTCTCGGCCATGGTGAAAAAGGCGCCTTCGGAGGCGGCCTGGTGGGCGATGTCGTCCGCGTTGATCTGGTCGCTGCGCAGACGGCGCAGGCTGGGGGTGAAGTCGAGCAGTTCGTGCACGGCCACGCGGCCTCGGTAGCCCAGGTTGTTGCACTCGGGGCAGCCGACGGCGGCGTAGGTGTCCTGGTCCGCGCGCAGTCCAAGGTCGAGCAAAGCCTCGAGCAAGCCTTCGTCGGGACGTCGGCATCTCGGGCACAGCCGGCGCACCAGGCGTTGGGCCAGAATGCCGTTGAGTGCGGCCTGTAGTTGGTAAAACGGAATGCCCATATCGAGCAAACGAGTCACCGCCTGAGGGGCGTCGTTGGTGTGCAGGGTGGAGAACATCTGATGGCCTGTCAGGGCGGCGCGAATAGCGATTTGAGCCGACTCCAGGTCTCGAATTTCGCCGACCAGAACCACGTCCGGGTCGTGGCGTAAAATGGCACGAAGTCCCTGAGCATAGGTGTAGCCGATCTCCGGCTGAATCTGAATCTGGGTAATATTGGCCAGCTGATACTCGACCGGGTCTTCCAGAGTGATGATCTTCTTGGCGATCCCGCTGATCTGGTTGAGCGTGGCGTAAAGCGTGGTCGATTTTCCCGAGCCGGTCGGCCCGGTTACCAACACCACTCCGTGAGGACGCGCTAGAATGCGCTCATAGCGCTGTAGAATGTCTGTCTCGAAGCCCAGCGCGGTCAGGTCCATGGAGATGGCGTTGGGATTCAGGATGCGGATGACGACGCCCTCGCCGTGAACGTTAGGGATGATGGACACGCGCAGGTCGTATTTCTTATCGTCCACCATCATGCTGGCACGCC
>JALHOV010000721.1 GCA_022842865.1 Vulcanimicrobiota bacterium
GAAATGCAGCGCCCACCCCAATCGCTTCTTCCGGCAGGTGTTTAAGAACACCACGGCCTGTTCCGGCGTGAACGACCGGACCTTGGCGTCCTGGCCCATCCGCTTGGGCAGATCCACATCCACCGACGGGTTGAAGGTCAGATACCGCCAACGCACCGCCTGCTTCAGGCAACTGCGCAACGCCGTGTGTGCGTTCTTGACGGTCTGCGGGCTCACTTTCTTCGGCCCCGACGTCAGCAGCGCATAGGCTCCCTGAATAGCCAGCGGCGTCACGTTCTGCAACAACAGCTTGCCAATGTGCGGCTCGATGTACAGGCGAAAAACTCGCTCATACAGCTCCACCGTCTGCACCTTCAGCCGAATCCTGGCCGACTTCTCCAGCCACTCGGCGAAGAACTCGGCCAGGGTCACCTTGACCGGCTCCTGATACACCCCCTCCCCTACTTGCTTGCGCGTGGCCAGTTCCCACGCCTTGGCTTCCTTCTGGGTTCTGAACGACTTGACCACCACCGTCTGCTTGCCAGTGAGCGGGTCTTCGTCGCGGAATACTCGGGCTAACCATGTAACGCTCCCCGATGGAGCTACTCGCTTGATGACACTCATTTCTAGGTTTGTCCTTGCATGGTTCTTCTCGAGGGACTAAACTTTCAGTCCCCGTGTCGACAATTAGCGTCTGACATAAATTATAATAAACCATGAGTGGCCACTTGTCAATAAATGTCAGCCATAATTTGACAAAAGATCGGTGCGAATCTATCATTGCTCGGTGGCAAAGAGTTGCAGTGAGATCGGTTGCGAGCGCGAGGCCCAGATCAAGGGCTTGTGCTCGCTCCACTACCAGCGCCTCCGGCGTCAGGAGAAAGACGGCCAGGGAAAGGTCGGAAGACCGAAGGAATATGGAGATGATGCAGCCGACCCTGGGGGCGGTGCGCCTCGAATAACAGTTCGATTAGAACCAGACCTTTTGGAATGGGTCCGCCAGCAGGGCGGTGGTGGTTGGCTTAGGCACGTTTCCCGAGCACTCCGTGAACTATCGCAGCGCCCTGAGTTCTCGGAGTGGTGGGAAGAGATGAAGTTGGAAGACTAAGGCGCTGACGCCGACCTGATGCGGCCCCAGACGGCATGAGTTTCAACCTTCGGCAACCCCGTTCTGGAGCCCGAACGGCCGACCAAAGGGGAGCCGACTTACATTCCCAACAGGCAGATTCATCAAGCCTTGAACGGCTTGCTACAGCAATCGTATACGCTTGGCCGCAAATGCACACTTTCGATGACAGCGCCAAAAGCGCGCAACTTGAGTCTGCATTTGCGGAGAAGCCCTGAATCGCGTGTCGACCAGCGCAGAACGAAAGGGGCATATTGGACCTAGTGCCGAAGTAGCAAAGGTGGATGAAACAAACTTGGGGGAGAGACAGCGCCTTCTCGACCGGCTAGAGGACGAGGAACTAAACCGCCTCAAAAAAGAACTCCAGGGGCTGTTAGATCCCCACTCAGTCGACAAAGTTCTGGCTTCTCTTCACGCTATTATCAATCGCCGAGTGATTGAAGGGCTGAAGCCCACCATCTCTGAACTTGGTGAGACCATCGGTAAGCGTTTCGGCGACTTTTTACATGGCAAAGCTGGACCCTACTATGTAGGAGAGTGTTCCTATGGGGATTGGGTTCAACTTGCTACAGGTACGGCCTGGCTAGAACCTAGGGTGCGTTTTCGCTTGCATTTTGCCGGCAAAGGTCGTCTAGAGTTCAGCTTCGAACCCGACGGTGAAGAGAATGCTGTAGACCTCCGAGGCGAGAGCAATCGCGTAGCTTGCATCGTCCTAGGGTTTCAGACCGTCAGTCGATTTGCTCCTGTCGAGATCGAGCTCGCGAATGGAGATAAGTCGGCAGAGTCGATGTTGATTCATATGCATTTGAACCAGACGTGGACAGGTTCAAAGGATCCGGTGCTACGCGTGGATTATGCCGTGTTTCACAAGAAGGTGGACCTCAACGATGAGTAGAGTGGTCAACCGCCCGACCGCTCCTTTGTCTCGTTCGAAGCGTTTCTCTAATCGGTTGAACTGGCCGGGGGAAGAATTTCCTCGACCTGACGAAGAGGAATCTTCCAATGGCTTCTTCCAAACCTTGCTTCTGCAATCTATGGATGCCGGTTTCCGTCGATTTGAGGTCGACGAGACTCAGATTGGACTCAGTAATCTTGTCGCCCCGCCCTCTAGGGCGGCCGAAAAAGAGACGATCGTGGACGTCATGGCAGCATCGGTGCTTGAGGCTACTGAAGACCGCTTACTGTTTCATTTTCAGGACCGGCTTGGCAACAGCCGAGATGGCTGGATGAGCCGCTCAGCAGTACCCCTTGAAGTCGAAGTCGGAATGCTTCTTCAAATTCTTGTGATTGCGGATGGAAATGAGTCGAGATTAAGGTGGCAGCTATTCGAACAGCCATCGTTCGAGGACTACCAGGAAACTATGAACTCACTTCCGGCCTTCTCTGCCTTTCTTGGAAGCTAAGTGAGTCTCGAAATTCACGTCTTCGGCCCCGGATACGGCGAGTCGATCTTGGTAGGACTTCCGGACGGTTCCTGGGGTTTGGTGGACTGCTTTTCTTCCAGCGGGGTGTCAATGGCACTGGACTACCTTGTTTCGAGAGGCATCGGAACTTTAGACTTCTTCTGTTGGACGCATCCCGATGAGGACCATTCTAACGGCATTCCGCTCTTGATGTCTAGGTATCACATCACAGTAAAGGAGTTGTGGCAATTTCCGGCAGTAGATGCACGCCAAGTCGTGGCGTTTATCGAGACCAAATTTCGCAAGCTTTTCATACGAAAGGAATCCAGCTATATTGTCCGCGCCTACGAGTTACTTGATGCGGCGATCAAAGCTGGGATGCGTCTACAGTGGGTCGTTCCTAACCTAACTCTGAAGCAGTCTAGCGACTATCGAGTAGTCGGCTTGGCGCCTGCTCCCGAGGAGGTCCACCGCTTCACGAGTAGTTTGGGAGCGTTCTTTCGGGATGGCCCCATCAATCTGCAACAGAAGCACCAGCATACTAACGACATTTCTTCAGCGCTGCTGATCGAGTATGCTGGATGCCAAGTTGTCTTGGGCGGCGATGTTACCAAAGCAGGCTGGAAGAGTGCCCGGAGCCATTGGAATCGGCCGGTCGGACCGTGCCTTCTCGTGAAAGCTAGTCACCACGGTTCAGAGGGTTCTTACTCGGAAGAGATTTGGCGGGAGTGGCAGTCAGTGGGGCCAGGAAGCGTTACCACTATCGTCACAACCCCGTACCGCAAAGCAAGCAGGCTCCCAAGTGCTGCGGGGGTTGCAAAGCTGGGCCAGCACGGGAAGGTCTTTGTCACTGGCTGCCAGGCAGA
>JALHOV010000722.1 GCA_022842865.1 Vulcanimicrobiota bacterium
CGTCGCTGTAGACCAACCCATGAAAAAAGCTGTGGTCCGGGTCCACTCCGCTTAGATTCAGGTTGCCATGAGCTGCCAGCGTAAGCTGGTCTTGGCTGGTGGCGCCAGCGCACTGGTCCACGGTGATACTGCCCTGGCTGAGCACCGCTCCGGTTCCCTGCACTTTGCCATGCACCACCAGATTGCCGGTCACGTAGAGCAATCCGTTTTGTAGTGTCAAATCTCCGTTAATGGTCAGGTCGGAACCGGCCTGAGAAAACCAGTCGATGGTGGTGGCCGCCAGATTAGAACCCGCCACGTCATTAGGCTGCACGTTGTTAGCGGCCATCCGCGCCCGGATGTCGGCTATATTCAGCTGGGGAATTTGCTGCGGAGCCGTATGGGTGCGTACCTCACCGCGGATGGTGGCGCCGTCGGCAATAGACACACCGCCCACCGTGCTGACATCGCCACGAACCACCGAAGTAGCATCCAGAATCACCGCCTGGACCGAATTTTTGTTGGCGTGCAAATCGGCCGGACGCAATTGAGCGGATGTCAGCGAGGAAATGTTGCCGTCGAAAGGCTGGCCCGGTAACAAACCGGCCAGATACAGGCCGGTGCCTTTGATGTCGCCGCCCGAAACCAGGCCAGTCGGGAAGGCGGGCCGATAATACAAGCACTCCAACACCACCCGCGTGTCCCCGCATTTGCCCAGCCCCACCAGGCGCACACTTTCTCCTGGGATGCTGACGCCGGCGACGGTCGCGGGAGTTTTAGAGTTCAAATTATTGAATGAAGGTGGAATGCCCAGGGTGCCGGCCTGGCCGACGTCAAAGGTCAGCGCCGCCTGCGAATCCTTGGGATAACCGCGCAGCGGCAGGCTCAGCGATTGATTCAAGCGCCCGAAGCCAGGATCGCCGGCCAGTCGGTCCGTTCCCAAATAAAGCATGGATTCAGCCAGATTGCGGGCGTGGTCCTTGCTTTCCAGATTCAGGCTGGTACGCAGTTGCACCGTGGTCAAGGAAGCAAAACTGAAGACCAGCACCGCGCTGACGCTGAGAATTAGCAGCACGGTGGCCAAGGTTGCGCCCCGGCGTGCAGGGGTTGGGGAGAACATCTGCAAAATTCTAGCACATGTCCCGCAGGTTGAAAGCCGTCTCGCTGATCGAAGTCATCCTGGCGGTCACGGTGTTGGGTCTGGCCTTGAGCCTGCTGGTGGGACTGATTCCCTCGGCCAGTCTGAGCTCGCGCATGGCGCGCAGCCGCACCCTGGCGGGAAATCTGGCCCAGGACGTGCTGGAATCAATTGACACCAGCAACGCCGTGGCCGTGCTGGGCGGGCCCCTCGACCCCATCACCCGAGAAGACATCGAATTCCGCCGGCGCATTGAACGCGATCCCCTGCCGCCTCCCTCCACGGCCGTACGCCTTCGCGTGGTGGTCAGCTGGAAACACGGCAAGACCGAACGCGAGGTTTTCCGCGAAATGGTGGTCAGCGACATCCGCCGCTAGTTCCAACCCCCCCGCGGCGGCGGCCTCAGGTTCAGGCACGGGGCTCTAACCGACGGGGGGATCCCCTCAGCTGGCAGATCGGCGCGCAAGTTTTAGGAAGCTAAGGCCTCTATTCCTGGCTGGAAGTCACGGATAAGAACTTCATAGCCCAGGCTGGCCAGTTCCTTGACCCTTCGCTTCAGCACGCGCTCCCGGTTCTGGAGCTTGTGATAGTTCGTCCCCAGGTCTTGGTAAACAGTGCCTCGACGGACCATGTAGTAAATTGTGGTCAAGATGGCGTGCGCAACCGCAACAATCGCCTTCTGGGCACCGCGAGTCGCTTTTTTCCGGTAGTAGAGGTCTCGAAAGTAGGACGTTCGAGTTCGAATGGCCGGCCAGGCCGCTTCTACCATCACACCTTTGAGCCAGGAGTTCCCTTTTCTAGCCTTCCGCTTGCTTGCTTTACCCGCGCTTATGGAATTGCCGGGGCATAGACCTGCCCAGGCTGCCAGGTGCCCTGCTGTAGGAAAGTCCTCGAGAGTTGGACCCGCGTAGCCCAAAATTTCTTGTGCATTCCTACGCGAGATACCCGGTATTTCGTCCAACCGCCGGACCACTTCCTCAAAAGGGCGCATTCTCTCCTCGACCTCCTTGTCGAGCATAGAGATTGCGTCGTCCAGACTTTCTAGGACCGTTAGCTGAACTTTCAGTAAGATCCGCTGGTGGGGACCCACCGAGTTTTCCAGAGCCGCTTGAATTTCGGCCGGTTTCGCCTTCAAGCCAGTGTTGGTCAGTTTGACGAGCTCTTGCGCACTCGTCTCCCCGCCGACCACCGCCCTGAGAACGGCCATGCCAGCCTTTCCCGTAATGTCCGTTACGACGTTGCTTAGCTTGAGATTGGCACCCTCAAGATAGCTTTGGATGCGAGTGACGATGCGAGTTCTTTCTTCGGTCAGCTTGCGGCGGGCTCGGAGAAGTTCGTTCGTCTCCCGTTCCGCGCGCTCTGGAACGCGACTTCCACGAATTAATCCACAGCTATGGAGGTCGGCAAGCCATTCTGCGTCTTTGACGTCCGTTTTTCGTCCAGGGACCTGCTTTACATGTTCGGCATTGGCCAACACCAATTGGATGTTGCTGAACTCGGCCTCGAGGAGATTCCAGATGGGCCTCCAGTAGACCCCGGTGCTTTCCATCACGACAGTGTCGACTTTTTCCTCGCTGAGCCACCGACCCAAAGAACGCAGGTCCTCTGCATAGGCCTTGAAGGTTCGAGTCGTCTTCTTCCCTCCGACCTTAACACAGGCAACGACGTTCGACTTGTGGACATCGAGTCCAGCACAGCGGGGATGGACAATTTCCACGGAAACACCTCGCAGGCAAAGCTCAGGAAGCGACCCCTGCCTGAAGGATTCTAGTTCCCGTGCTCTACCTCGAAAGGCAGGCAACAATCATCAGCTCCTGGGGTCGCCAGGCCAGACTAGTCCTCGGATTCAGAGATACCAATCGCTTGATCGACCTTTTCCTGGCAACGCACCTATTCGAGAATCCAGGCGTCCCCTCCGCTTGCCGTCGCCTTCGCACGGCCAAAATGCAGCAGGCTGAGGTCAGGCGGTCCAGGCCGAAGAGCGCTTGCGCGTGCCTGGACGGCCTGGCCTCAACCCGCTATCTTGCGCCTATTGAGGCGGCGGCAAGCGGAGGCACCCTCTGTGAAGCTTGAGCGAGAGCCCCAAAGAACTCGACCGGGGGTTGATCATCTTAGCGCCCACGCAGTGGGGGGACGACTAGTTCCAAACACCGTGTTCGGTAAAGCGAAGCGGCCGAACGCGTGTAGGAACCAACGGAGTGGCGCGCCTAAAAGTTTGATAATCATTGAAGGCGTAGCGCGCCACGGAGGCTAGTT
>JALHOV010000723.1 GCA_022842865.1 Vulcanimicrobiota bacterium
TATGATTTTGGGCAATCCTGCCCTGGCCAGCAGCCCTTTCTACAAAATGGTTCCGCCCCAGCTTCTGGCCATGGTGGTGGTGCTGGCCACCTGCGCCACCGTCATCGCCAGCCAGGCGCTGATCTCGGGCGCCTTCTCCTTGACCATGCAGGCCGTGCAGATGGGCTTCATTCCTCGTCAGAAGGTGTTGCAGACGAGCGCCTCGGCCAAGGGACAAATCTACGTTCCGCTGGTCAACTGGGTGCTGATGCTGGCCTGTATTGCACTGGTGCTGGGCTTCAGAACGTCTAGCAACCTGGCCGCCGCCTACGGCATCGCGGTCACCACGACCATGGTCATCGACTCCATCCTCTTTACCGTCTTGACCATCTATGGCTGGAATTGGGCCCCCTGGAAGGCCATGAGCATGTGCTTCCTTTTCCTGTCGCTGGAATTGCTCTTCTTCGCCGGCAACGTCATCAAGATTCCCGAAGGCGGCTGGCTCCCGCTTACCGTAGGAGCCATGATCTACATCGCCATGTCCACCTGGCGCCGCGGTCGCGAGATTCTCGGCCTGGAGATCCGCAAGCGCACCATCGCTTTCACCGACCTGGTTCAAATGATCGAGACCCAGGGGGCGCACCGCGCCCCCGGCACGGCCATCTTCATGTATGGCGACCCGACCCGTACCCCACCCGCGTTGCTGTCTAACTTCAAACACAACCGTGTCATTCACGAGAAAGTGCTATTCGTAGGCGTGCGCATCGTGGATCAGCCGTTCCTGTTCTCCTCGCAGCGAACCGAGGTGTCCTCACTGGGCCACGGCTTCCACCTGGTGCGACTGCAGTTTGGTTTTATGGACAAGCTGAACGTACCCGATGAACTGTCCCGGGTGGTCGTCGACGGCTTGCCGGTCACTCAGGAGGCGACCTACTTCCTGGGTAAAGAAACAGTGATCCCAAGAAGTGAAAAATATTCGGCCATGCCCATCTGGCGCGAGAACCTGTTTGCCCTCATGTCGCGCAACGCGCAGGATGCCACCGCCTTCTTCAACCTCCCTCCCGATCGCGTGGTGGAACTGGGAACCCAAGTCGAGATTTGACGCTTGATCTAATTCCTACCAACAGGGTGGGAATTTTTGGTTTAAAGGGTGCCGGCCGGGGTATAGTCCCAACCAGAGAATACAGATAGCCAAAGGTTTTCAGGCTGGCCATAAAACTTGACAACAGGCGTCAAGTATCTTACCTTGGCAGCCACTGAGAAAGAGGATTCTGGTTTGTTTCGATTGTCGACCCGCAGCAGTTATGGTCTCCGAGCCTGTCTGGCTCTGGCCTGCACGTCTGCCACGCAGCCTATGGCGGTGGCCGACCTGTCGAAAGACAACCAGATCCCTCGGCGCTATCTGGAGCAGATTCTCAACGCCATGCGCCACAAGGGGCTGGTGCTCTCCACCCGGGGAGCACGTGGGGGCTACCAACTGTCGCGCCGGCCAAACAGTATCACCATCGGTGAAATTGTTCGGGCCGTCGAGGGCGAGATGGATCCGATTCTGTGCAGTGTGCCGGAAATGCGTTCCCACAACTGCCGCACCAGCACCGGCTGTGTCAGCCGCCGGCTCTGCTACGACCTGGAGACCACGCTTCTGCGTGTGCTCGACGGTACCACCCTTGAGGACATGCGCCTGGAAGCGCTGCGCCTGCAGGGAGCCGGCGAGAGCGAAAGTGTGGCCGTCTCCCTGAGCAAGCTTTTACCACTCTAATCCAAAACAACGAGGTGACGAATGTCTGAGACCCCCCTTCTGGTAATCAAAAATCTCCACGCTTCCATCGCCGGCAAGCAAATTCTGCGCGGTCTGGACCTGACCGTCAACCCCGGCGAAATTCACGCCTTGATGGGACCCAACGGCTCGGGCAAGAGCACCTTGTCTAACGTGATTTCCGGACATCCCAACTATGAAGTGACCGAGGGCGAAATTCACTTCATGGGCCAGAACATCACCGAGATGGAGCCGGATGAGCGCGCCAAGCTAGGCATCTTCCTGGCCTTCCAATATCCCACGTCCATCCCGGGCGTCACCCTGGCCAACTTCTTGCTGGCCTCGGTCAAAGCCATTCGCGGCACCGATAACGTCAAGTTGCTGCCCTTCCGCAAAGAGCTGGTGGCCAAGATGGCCGACCTGGGCATCACCCAAGACTTTGCCAAACGCTATGTCAACGAAGGCTTCAGCGGCGGCGAGAAAAAGCGCTGTGAAATCTTGCAGATGGCCATGCTGCAACCCAAGCTGGCCATCCTCGACGAAACCGACTCGGGCCTGGACATCGACGCTCTGCGCATCGTGTCCGACGGCGTCAACCGACTGACCACCCCGGAGATGGGCGTGCTGGTCATCACCCACTATCAGCGCCTGCTCAACCACATCAAACCCCACTTTGTGCACGTGCTGGTTCACGGACGCATCGTTCAGTCGGGCGGTCCCGAAGTAGCCTTGCAGCTCGAAGAAAAAGGCTACGATGAACTGCTCAAGGCCCACGGCTTAGAAGCCGTCGGCGTGTAAGGAGATAACGCTCATGTCCTCAGATGCAGCCCTGCTCGAAGGTATTGGTCAAGACTATAAATACGGCTTTCATGACAACCAGGACAGCTACGCCTACAAGTCGGCCCGCGGTCTGACCAAGGAGATCGTGGAAACCATCTCCTCTCAGAAAGGCGAGCCCGCCTGGATGTTGGAACGCCGTCTGGAAGCGCTGGAAATTTTCAACAGCAAACCGATGCCCGAGTGGGGATCGGACCTGAACGAAATCGACTTCAGCAGCATCCACTACTTCATGAAGGCCAACGAAGGCGTGGAGAGCAACTGGGACGACGTCCCGCCTTACATCAAGAAGACCTTTGATCGCCTGGGTATCCCTGAGGCCGAGCGCAAGTTCCTGGCCGGCGTTTCCGCCCAGTACGACTCGGAAGTGGTCTACCACTCGATCCGCGAGGATCTCGAGAAGCTGGGCGTTATCTTCCTGGATATGGACACCGCCCTCAAGGAACACCCCGAGATTGTCAAGCAGTATTTCGGCACCATCATCCCCAGCAGCGACAACAAATTTGCCGCGCTAAACACGGCGGTCTGGTCCGGTGGTTCGTTCATCATCGTGCCCGAGGGCGTGAAGGTGGACATCCCCCTGCAGGCCTACTTCCGAATCAACGCCCAGAACATGGGCCAGTTTGAACGCACTTTGATCATCGCCCGTCCCGGTTCCTCGGTGCACTACATCGAGGGGTGCACGGCTCCGACCTACGCCAGCGACTCGCTGCACTCGGCCGTGGTGGAGTTGATCGCCGAAGAAGGCTCGACCATCCGCTACACCACCATTCAGAACTGGTCGAACAACGTCTTCA
>JALHOV010000724.1 GCA_022842865.1 Vulcanimicrobiota bacterium
GGAAGGTTCAATCGGCTAATGAGCACCACTCTGTCTTTACCCGTCCAGGTGCAAGGCCTGGAAAAGTCTGGAGAACAGCGCCAGGCTGCCTTCAAGCGCCTGGGCGAGCTGAGCTTCCCCACCCAAAACGACGAAGTGTGGCGTCGCACCGACCCCGAGAACGTCAAACCGGAAAACCAGGCCGTGGTGGCTCCGGTTTCCACCTTTGCTATGCTCGACGGCAGCGCGGTTCCCGCTCAAATCACCCTGGAACCGATAGGCGCCAACCCGAAGATCTTCTCGATTCAGCCGGTCGACAAAGCCAACCTGTTCAACGCTCTCAACGGCGTGGTTTACCAGGGCGGCACCCACTTCAAGGTGGGCCAGGACGTGAGCACCGGGGAACAGGCCATTCTGGTGCACCATCACTACGACAAGAAGGGTCTGGCGGCCACGCGTAGCTACCTGGAAGTGGGCAAGCACAGCAACGTCACCCTGGTGGAGTATTTCACCTCCGACGACCCCGACATGCTGGCCTTTCCCAGCGTCGAGGTGGATGTCCATGAGGGCGCCAAGTTCCGCTACATCTTCGTAAACCAGTGGAACGACAGCGCTCGGGTAGTTCCGACCGTGCACGCACGCGTGGGCAAGGACGCTTACTTTCAGTTGCTTTTCGCCGGTTTGGGCACCAAACTCACCAAGGCTTTCTTCGAAAGTGACCTGGTGGGCGAGGGCTGCAAGTCGGAAGTTCTCGGCATCGTGCTCGGCCAGGGCCGCCAGCACTATGACGTAGACGCCCAGCAAAACCATCGGGTCGGCAACACCGTTTCCGACGTGCTCTGCCACGTCGCCCTGACCGACCGCGCGCGCTCCGTTTTCGCCGGCAACATCCTGTGCGAACCGGGCGCCCAGAAGATCGACGGCTATCAGCAGAACCGCAACCTGCTGCTGTCCGACAAGGCTCGGGCCGATTCTATGCCGCGCCTGGAAATTGAAGCCAACGACGTGCGTTGCACCCACGGCGCCAGCTTCTCCACCTACGACGCCGGCCAGAAATTCTATCTGCAGTCGCGCGGTCTGACCGCCCGCGAAGCCGAGCACATTCTGGTGAGCGGATTCTTCGCGGCCGTGCACGAGCGGATGGACCACGAAGCCGTGGGCCTGTGGCTGGCTGAAAAGCTGGACGCCAAGATGGCGGCGGCGCTGGGTCCCGTAAAATAATGGGCCGCCATCCCATCGGATCCACTCAGGACTTTGAACCGCAACAGGTTCGAGTCCTGAGAGTGGGAGGCGAACGCATCGGTGTAGCCCTACACGAAGGCAAGTACTACGCCTGGGAAGATCGCTGCACCCACGATGACGGAGCCCTGGGCAATGGCCCATTGGAAGGCTGCCAGATCGAGTGTCCGCGCCACGGCGCTCGGTTTGACATCCGTACCGGCCGCGTCACCGCCCCCCCCGCCTTCACCCCCCTCGAGATCTATCAGACGGAAGTCAGCGACGACCAAGTCTACGTAGAGATTCCAGACTGAGATACCCGAAGGAAGCAAACATGTCAGAAGAAACCACCACCCCGGCCGAAACCGAAGTCGTTCCGCTCACGCTGAGCTCGGAAGAGATCAGGGAAGCCATCAAAGAGGTGATCGACCCGGAAATTGGCATGAACATTGTCGACCTGGGATTGATCTACGACGTTCTTCCCAACCCCGACACCGGCATGGTGGACGTCAACATGACCTTGACCAGCCCGGGCTGCCCCGCTGGACCGGAGATCACGAGCGCTGTCTGGATGACCGTCAAACGCCTGCCCGGCGTCAAGGACTGCGAAGTCAAGCTGATCTGGAGCCCCCGATGGGACCCCCAAGTTCACGCCTCCGAGGAAGCCCGCCTGTACCTGGGCATCTGGTAACGCGCCGACGGCATAGCTGGGCAAGGATTGACTTTCCTTTCACGAAAGGGGGGGTCATGAGCTACCCTGAGCATCTCAAGGCCGCGCTGGCACAGTTGGAAGAACATCTTTTGCAGAGCTGGCAGATCTCGCTGGAAGATTTGCGCTTTCAAAATGAGACTCTGCAAGGCGAGATCGCACGGCAGTATGAAGAAATTCTGCAGCTGCGGGAACAGACACCCCTCCCAAGCAGCTCCCCAGCCACCGACCAGGCTCCTCAGCGCAATCTCAAGGCCGAAGAGCTCGAGCAGGAAATCCAAGGTCTGCAAGCCCTCTATTCAGACAGTCAAGACCGCCGTTCTGAGATGAGCGAGCAACTGGCCCAGCTCCGAGAGCAACTTGAACTGGAGGCCGCCCAAAGCGCCAGGCTGACACTGGAGATGGTTGATCTGAAGCTCGAGCAAGAGCGCGAGCGGCATCGACTGCGTGGCCTGCCGACCGGTCCTCCTAAATTCAACTTGCCGGACCTGGTCGAGGAAGAGAAGCCTCAGGATCAAAACGACCGGCTGCAACGGCTGGCTTATCAAGATAGCGAGTCCGGTTTGCCCAACCTGAACCTGGCTCGCCTGTTCCTGGGAGGCGAGCTGGCCAAGAAAGAAAAGAACACGGTTGCTCTGGCCATTTTACAGATCGAGCGCTGGGCCGAACTTGATTGTGTCCTGAGGGACCCGGAAGAGAAAAGCCAGCTGGTCGCTCAGTTTGCCGAGCGGGCCAGGGCTTGCCTTCGCCCCGAGGATGTACTGGCCCGGGGAGCGGACGGAGAGTTCTGGCTGATCTTCCCATTCAACAGCGGCGGACCGCTGGGAATCAAAAGCGCCAGTGAGTTCGCCCAGCAAAGTTTGGCCAGGCTCTTGGAATCTCTAAAGAATCCAATTCGCGTGGATGAATATCAGTTTCTACTCAGCTTCTGGGCCGGGCTGGCGATCAGTCAGGGAGAGGAAGACCTGGCCGCGCTGCAACAACAAGCGATGCTGGCCAAAGAAACCTTTCAACACAAGGGAGCGCAACGTTTCGGAATCTTCATCCAGGAGATGGAGAAGCCGGGACGTCTGCGCAGAGAATTGGTTCCCCACCTGCGCCAGGCCATCGCGCGGGAACAGTTCAGCTTGCGTTTCCAACCCGTCGTAGAGCTGGAAACTCGAATGATCAAGGGAGTGGAAGCGTTGGTGCGCTGGGAACACCCCCTCAAAAAAAGCCTGGAGCCCGCGGAATTTTTGGAAGCAGCCTGCGATTCAGGCCTCATCGTTCCGCTCGGAGACTGGGTGATGTCTCAGGTGTGCCAACTGAGCAGCGAGTATCGATCGCTTTACTGGTTTATTAACGTTTCTCGCCAAGAATTGATGCAGGCCGATCTGGCCCGTCGGCTGAGGAAAGCGATGAGTGCGGCTCAGATCACTCGACCCGACTTTATCGTTTTGGAGTGCAAAGAACCCGA
>JALHOV010000725.1 GCA_022842865.1 Vulcanimicrobiota bacterium
TGCGATTGACCGGATTCGAACCGGCGACAGGCCGCTAAAGGCAGTATGTAGGCCAGATCCGTCGGGGCACGACGAAAATCTCGTTGTCTTTCGCATAAGTCGATGCGGCTGTTTTTTAGGTGCTCTACCTGGCTGAGCTATGCTCCCGGAGGAACAACGGGATTTGAACCCGCGACCACCCGCTCCCAAAGCGTATGTAAGCCGTATCTGTCGGGATGCGTCCGACTCGCTGAGGGTGCCAGAGATGCCAAAAATTGTCAAGCCTTGACCTTGGGTGGCCAGAGCCGCCACGATAGGTGTGCGATGGATCCCGTGATTGTTCTGTTTGGCCTGGGAGTCGGCGTTTTGATCGGCCTGACCGGCGTTGGTGGCGGATCTCTTATGACGCCGCTCTTGATCCTTGTTTTGGGCGTGAAGCCCACTCTGGCCATCGGCACCGACCTGGCTTACGGCGCCGTGACCAAGACGCTCGGAGCATGGCGCCATTTGCGCCTGGGCAACGTGGATTTACAGCTGAGTTGGTGGCTTGGCCTGGGCAGCATTCCTGGTTCTCTGATCGGAGTGGGCCTGGTGGACTGGTTGCACCAGACGGGTCCGGCCGACGTGGACGCGATCATGCTGCGCGCCCTGGGGGTTACGTTGATGCTGGTTTCGCTCTCGATGGTGGTAGGCGCCCCGCATTCCTATCCCGTTCAGCCCGCACTGGTCCTCAGAGGTAAGGTTTCGGCGGTGTGCATCGGCCTGGCGGTGGGCATCGTGCTGGGCCTGACCTCCGTAGGCAGCGGTGCTTTGATCGGGTTGGCTCTGATCGTGGTGTTTCGCCTGGCGCCGCGTCGAGTGGTGGGAACCGACGTCTTTCATGCTGCCGTGCTGCTCTGGGTGGCCGGTCTGGCGCACTGGAAGTTGGGACACGTGGACCTGCGTTTGATGGGAAACATGTTGATGGGATCGCTGCCCGGCGTCTGGCTGGGATCGGGCGCCACCGAGAAGATTCACTCCTTGACTCTGCGGCTGACCATGGCCATGGTTTTGCTCGCCTCGGGGCTTGGATTGATGGGCAAGTCGGGCTGGAATGTTCCACCCCTGGTGATGCTTGGGGTTCCCGTTTTGCTGGGTTTGCTGCTGCATCGTCGACAAAAACTGGTTCGATGTAAAGAATTTTCTTCAGAAAGGAGCTAGGCGAGCGGCTTGGAAGACAGACAACGCTATGCATTTTTTGCCGCTGCTGCTCATTCCCGCTTTTATTTGGATTGCCCTCAACGCCAAGCGTTACGGGCTGTTCGCCGAGGTGCCTGTCGATCCGGAAGCGCGGGTGGCCTATTGGGCCAGTCAGGCGTTGGCTCACTTGAAGGTGGAACTGGCGGTGGCCCGCGATCTGCGTCTGGATGGGCAACAGCTCTGCTATCGCAAGGGCAAGGTCGAGGGGC
This sequence comes from Vulcanimicrobiota bacterium, assembly GCA_022842865.1. Classification (GTDB taxonomy): domain Bacteria; phylum Vulcanimicrobiota; class Xenobia; order Xenobiales; family JADMJV01; genus JADMJV01. Next base: position 1,428 of record JALHOV010000725.1, read on the forward strand.
GGATTTTCAGTGCCAAAGGTTGTCTCTACAAGAAGGAAGGGGCGGCTGCTCGGGAGAGCCTGGGCGAGATCGGGCCGGAGGGGTCGGTGACCTTTGTTCATGAGCCAGGCATGCTTCACGTCAGCATTCTGGCCAAAGACGGAGAATTGAGCCGGCATCTTGAAGTGAGCTTGCCAGTGGCCGGAGAAGAAAGGGCGAAAGAATGAAACGTATAGCGGTAGCGCTACTGTTGGCTGGTTGTAGCCAGGGCGGCGGCGAGTCAGCCAAGTTAGACCATAACTCACGCACGGTGGGGCTGAATACCTCACCGGTGCGGGTGGTGCACTACAGCGCCACCTGGTGAGGCGCCTGCCGCACTATGGCGGCCGATTGGGCTCAGTTCGAGTCCACTTACCAGAAGAAAGCGGAGATCGTCTATATCAACGTAGACCAGCGCTCCGCACCGGAGTTTGTGAAGTATCAGCGCTTCGCTCCTCAGGGGATCCCCTATACCCTGTGGCTGGACCGCGCGGATAAGCCGCTGGCCGATAAGACCGGAGCGATCACGGCAGCCGAAATGGGCGAGACGACGGAGAGGTTTCTCAAGTAGACCTTTGCGCGGCGCGCACAGGTGTTAGCGGGAATCGAATGTTTCTAGCGGTTCTTCATGTACTTCGGCATTCTGAAGATTGAGTCTGTAGCGACCTGGGGGAAGCGGCAGCACGGCGGGGGGCCACCGGCCTGGACCAGCAGGCGATCGATGGCGATGGGCTTGACGGTTTCGCTTTCCTTGTAGGCCTGCAGGAGTGCCGTTTCGGCCCGAGGGAGCCATTCGGGCTTGACCGGGACGTCCTTGCGATAGCCTTGATTTCGCGGCTGGGCGGATGGGCCACCTGAAGGTCGACCTGGCCCTGATACGGGCCATAGACTGGATGCCCAGGGCTTATCCAGGTTGGCTCTGAGTGCTTGATAGACGCGGTTTTCGTTGTTCGGGTGCGAGCGCTCGATCCATGCCCGATTTTTTGGCCAGGCGGGCGTGGCGTGGCTCTACCCCACATAGATAAGCAATAACTTCATCGGGTTTCCTTGAGGCGGTCGAGCAGCTCATCCCCTGGCGTGGAGCGGCATTCGTTGGGGTGGAGTTGCTGCAGTTCCCAGTTTTGCACCAGCACATCGTCGAGCAGCACCTGCGGTTTCGGAAGATAAGCAATAAAGCAGTCAGCCAGACCGGCCATCTCTGCGTAGTTTTGGGCGTATTCGGCGCCGCCGGAACTCCAGCAATAGAGCTTGGCGCCGGCTTCCTTCAGCTTGCGAACATAGTTCTGGGTGGCGCTCATGGCGATTTGTTTGGAGCCGAAGCTGCGCACCAGGGTGTCGTCCACGTCGACGTAGATAATCATGAGTCGGGCTTCAACGCGAGTTGGATGTGAACCCGCGGTTATTGCTTATCTTTTATCAGGGTGGCGATCAGGCTGGCGGATTGGTCGGCGTGGAGGGTTCCGTCGGGGAGGTGTTTTTTGGCCGAGAAGTAGTCGGTGGAGCCGATGTGGGTGATGGGACCGCAGGCTTGCCAGCTCAGTTTGCCCTGGCGGCGGGCCTGGTTCCAGGGGGAGAAGAAGGCGGCTCGCCAGCGGCCGGGGTAGAGCAGCCAGCCGACGCTCGGCATGATGTGGTCGCGGGTGCCCTTGAAGTCGTAGACGTGGTCGACGGCGCGGATGCCGGGGTCGTCGGTGTAGACTCCGCCCAGGCTGATGACATAGATGGGGCAATCCAGGATTTTCTTGAGGTAGGGGGCAAGGCCGACGGCGATCTGGGCGCCTCCGCTGTAGGTGACCAGGTAGACGGGCTGCTTTTGGAAGCCTTTCTGGAGCAGGCGTTGGGCTACAGCGCGTGCCACGCCGCTATTGTAAGCGGGCCCGTAGCGGCGGTCGGAGGAAACCAGGGTTTGGCCCATG
>JALHOV010000726.1 GCA_022842865.1 Vulcanimicrobiota bacterium
GGGCGCCCTCCAGTTTAAGCTGGGAGACGATCTGCACCCGCTGGAAGCGGCTCAGGTTCGTCGCGTAGACCAGCTACTGGAGGAGCTCCGCCTACCCTCCAACGTCAAGATTTTGGATCGTTGCTGCCGCTGGGACGCCGGGGGCAGCAGCCTGGGCCTGGAGCGTTATTATCTGCTGGCCCAAAAGGAAGGCGAGTCTTTACCAAATGTTCTAGAGCTCAAACAGGTCCTACCTTGCGCGCTGGCCACCGCCGATCCTGACCCGAAACAATGCGATGCGCAGTTGCTCGAGAACGGCTTCGGCTGGCTGGGTGCTCCCAAAGACCACTGGCAGCAGGTGGTGCGCGCCGACAACGGGGTGTATCTACTGCGCGAGCGACAGCGGGCCCGCGATGCGCTGAAAATGGAAAAGCTGGACCGCGACGAGGCGCACAAGTTGGCCAAGCAGTTGGGCAAAGTGTTGGCGCAGGCTCACGCTCACGGCGCCAATCCGACTCTGGTGCGCGACTGGATCCAGGGTCGCGAGAAGCAACTGGCTCAGAATCTGCAAAATTTTTCTAATCGCTACGCCGCCCAGATGGTTCAGGACTTTGAAGCCCTTTGCCGACCCAAGTGAGCCGGCAAAGGTAGCCGGAGCTGGTAGTCTCCGCCGATCTCTCCGATATCGTAGATGCAGACCGGATCGTCCACGCCTTTGACTTTGACGCGCAGATGACCGTCCACCCGGGCCAGGCCGTCCAGCTCCTCGAGAGTCTTCTCAGAAATTAGCACCTGACGGCCCAGCGTGAAAGACTGGATTCGGGCCGTCATGTTGACCGCGCTTCCCACCACTCCATACTTCATACGTGTCGCCGAACCGATATTGCCTACCACGACTTCCCCCGTGTTCACAGCAATACCCATCTCCATAGCGGCGACCCCGAGGGCCACACTCTCGGCATTAAAGTCGTCCATCGCCAGCTGCATATCCAGAGCGCAGGCCACTGCACGCCGGGCATGGTCAGCACAGGCCAGGGGAGCTCCGAAAATCACCAGAATGGCGTCGCCAATAAACTCGTCGATGGTGCCGCCGTATTTTTCGATCACCGGTGTCATGCGGGCCAGGTAACGATTCAGTAAATCGACCACCTGGGCGGGAGTCGAGCGCTCCGACATCGGGGTGAAACCGCGCAGGTCGCTCATCAGAATACTGACTTCGCGAGACTCGCCACCAAGATTCAAACCTTCCGGGTGTTCCAGCAACTGCTCGGCCACCTGGTCGGTTAGAAATCGACCGAGCACGCTGCGAATAAAGTGACTGCGCTTCTCCAATTGCAGATTGAGCTCTTGGAGTTGGGCCTTGCCCTCCAAGAGGGCTTCTTGCAGACTGATCACGTCGATCAGGTTCAGCTCGTTCTGGGCCCATTGAGCGAGGTCCAGAAAGGCGCGCACCTTCTCGTCGCAGAGTGGGTGGGGCTGCGTGTCCATCACACAAAACGTGCCGATGTTATGGCCTTCCGGCGTACTCAGCGGATGTCCCATATAAAATCGTATGCCAGGCGGCCCGGTCACGTTGGGGTTATCCGCGAAACGCGGCTCCAGGAGAGTGTCGGGGCACAAGATCGGTTCCACCGACAGAATGGTATGCGAACAGAGGGAGGTGCGCCTTGCCACCTCGCCGAGGTTGAGACCGCACACCGACTTGAACCACTGACGCTCCCCATCGATAAAAGCCACGTAGGCGATGGGGACTTCCAGCGACCGGACGGCCAGCCGGCTGACGCGGTCGAAGCGCTCTTCGGGAGGCGTATCCAGCAACTGCCGAGCATACAGGGCAGCGACGCGTTCCCGTTCATTGACCGGCATCTGCGCGTAGGGCATCCTATTCGGGACCGGTGGCGCGCGCTGCCGTCTCGGTCTTCTGGGCGATGTACATAATTCTGTCCCAGCCCTCCACGAAAGCCGTCACAATCTGCGGGTCATATTGGCTACCGGCCTTGCTTTGAATCTCAGCCCGTGCCTCTTCCGGCCCTAGGGCCTTGCGATAGGGCCGATCCTGGGTCATGGCGTCAAACGAGTCGGCCACCGAAATGATACGGGCCCACAGCGGGATCTGCGGCCCGGATAGACCGTCCGGATAGCCTTTGCCATCCCAGCGTTCGTGGTGGTGGCGCACGCCTTGCAGCGCTGCCTGCAGAAAGTGAATGTTGGCCAGCATTTCGCTACCGATCGAGACGTGCGCCTGCAACTGCTTCTGCTCATCGGAATCGAGCTGCCCCACTTTCTGAAGCAAACTCTCGGCCACCCCGATTTTGCCGATGTCGTGCAGCAAGAGGCTCAGCTGGAAGTCGCGGTTGTCAGGTAGCGTCGGATCGATTCGGCGAGCAATTTCATTGGCGAAAAGGATGACCCGCTCCACATGGGACTCCTTGTGCGCGCCACGGATGTCGATCTGCTGGACCAAGGCCGTAATGGTTTCCAGAAAGGTGCCTTCCATGGTGCGATACTTATCCTCAAGATGGCGGCGCTTGACCCTCTCCGCTTCCAGGGCGGCATAAAGCTCTCGGGAATAGTCAAACATACCGGCACCGCCGGCGGGCTGCTTGCGTTGCGCTTCCTCGGGAGAAACCGGCGCAAATTCGGTCAGGTGAATCTCGGGGGGAGCCAGCGGGAACCAGACGCGGACTTCGGTTCCCTTGCCCAACTCGCCGGCCAGCGTGATCTTGCCGTTGTGAGACTCGACGATATGGCGGGTGATGGCTAACCCCAGGCCAACTCCCTCCACCCGGCGCGTGAGCACGTCATGGGCCTGATAAAAGGGCAGAAACACGTTCTCTTGCTGGCTTCCGGAAATTCCCACGCCGGTATCGGTCACTGTCAACTGCAGTCCATCATCTAACGAGACCAAACTAACTTCGACCCGTCCGCCCTCGACATTGTAGTGAATGGCGTTGCGCACCAGGTGATGAATGGCCTCGCGCAGGCGTGGCTGATCCCCCTGAATCAGCGGCAGTCCCTCCCGAACCCGGACTACGATGTCCACTGATTTCTTTGCAGCAGCCGTCTCCACTTCGCGGGTCACGGAAAGAATCAGGGCACCGAGATCGGCCGGGCGCAATTCGAACGGCGCCACCCCGTTCCGCACAGCGTGATAACTCAAAAGTTCTTGAATCAAAGATTCCATACGACCGGTGGCCGCAGTCAAACTGGTGGCAATTCCCGCCAGTTTTTCTTCTTTACTGCCCGGCTGAGCGTCCCGCAACATGCGAGTAAAAAGATGCCCGCTGGCTTTGATGGCGGTCAGCGGGGTGCGCAGTTCGTGACTGACCAGGGCCAGGAACATGTCTTTCATTTTCTCG
>JALHOV010000727.1 GCA_022842865.1 Vulcanimicrobiota bacterium
TGAGTTATGAGCTGCAGCAACAGGCATCGCGGAACAACTCCACCGCCTTCTACAACAAGCGTTACGAAAATAACGGTTACAACCAGTCCGGCAGTAACAACAACAGTGGCTACTATAGCAATAGCGGCTATAACAACAACCGCAATATGCTGCGGGGCCTGCTCAACAATGGGATTCTGAACGGGGTTTTTCGAAATCTAGTCGAGCAATAATGTGATCCGACCCCAGAGTCTGGAGAAAGAAGTCTGGCTGGGCCCTTGGTGACCAGGCACACCTTCGGGTCCATCCGTGCAGGTTTGGATGATCCTGTAAGCGGAAAGTGGATCCTGGGCCCGGGCCGGAGCAGGTGTTCGAGGAAGCGAATCGCCAGCGGTCAGTACAATTATACTTGTATAATTTCTGTCAAAATAGTGGAATGTGGTGAAAGCAGTCCTGTTTGCTTACGGGGCTTTTTTTTAGGTGCTGCTGCAACGTCTAAGAACGAAACCCGTCGATAATTGCCGGGTATTTCGTGAGCGCGGCCAGTTGGAGGGGTTCGAAGGTTGTATACCGCGGAACGATCTGATCCGGAATGGGAAGAAATGACCAGTTCAATGTCCCACGAGTTGACCACTCCGCTGCGACACTTGCTTGGCTTCGCCGACCTGTTGAGTCAGGACCCCGGCTCTCGGCTGAGCGAGCCAGGCCTGCGCTATCTGAACCATATGTCCCAGGCCGCCCGGCGCATGACCGCGCTGGTGCACAAGCTGTTGACCTTTACCAGCCTCGCTCGCACTCCACTGGACATATCCCGGGTCTGTCTTAATAAATTGTTGCAAGAAACTCTGCTCGATTTTCAAGTAGACCTTCAGAACCGTGCCATTCATTGGGTTCTCACGCCGCTTCCCATCGTGTGGTGCGACCGCGGCCAGCTACGTCTCGTGCTCGAGAATTTCATTTCCAACTCGCTCAAGTTTACCCGCAAGAATGGCTTTCAGCGCCTGACCGGCCTCGGATTGGCGCACGCGCGTTGCATCATCGAGCGTCATGGCGGCAGAACCTGGGCCGAAGGCCTGGTCAACCGGGGCGCCACCTTTTACTTCTCTCTGCCGATGAGCACAGATGCTCGTGGCTGACCCTGAGCCCGTCGTCAAGAGCATTCTGCTGGCCGAAGACGACGCCCGGGATGCGGAGCTTATGCTGGCGGCCTTGCAAGAACATCAACTAGCACACCTCGTCGTCCTGGTCCGCGATGGAGAACAGGCCCTTGATTATCTGTGGCGGCGAGGAGATTTTGCGGACCGTCCCCCGGGCAATCCCAGTCTAGTCTTGCTCGAACTGAAAATGCCCAAAGTGGACGGCTTGGAAGTCCTTAAAATCATCCGGGCCGACGCAGGCTTGAAAGTCATTCCGGTGGTGGTTCTTTCTGAATCCAGAGACAAACACGACCTGATAGAGTGTTACCGCCACGGCGTGAATGCTTACGTCGTCAAACCGGTGGACTTCAAAGATCTGGGCAAGGCGGTGGCCCAACTGGGGTTGTTTTGGACCGCCCTTAATGTGCCCCCGCCCAGCCTTCAACACTCTCGCGAAAGCGGTGAAGACTCCTCGGGTGGCGGCCGGGGAGATCTTTCGATCCTGCATCTCGAGGGCAACCTGGACGACGGCGCGCGGGTGGTGGAGGCCCTGGAGGCCGCGGAAATTCCTTGTCGCGTAGAGCGGGTGGAGACTCGCCAGAGTTTCCTGGCCGCTCTGGAAGCCGGCGGGGTCCAGCTTGTCCTTTCCGGATTTGCATGTCCGCTTCTGTCCGGACCGGAAGCCCTGGCGCTGGTGCGCAACCGGTGGCCCGATCTTCCCTTTATTCTGTTCTCAGACATGGCCGACGAAGAAGCCGTCGTTCATGCTTTGAGCCACGGCGCCACCGACTATGTTGCCAAAGGTTGTTTAGGCCGCCTGGCTCCGGCTGTGCGGCGGGCCGTGCTCGAAGTTGAGTCGAGGGTGGCTCGATCGAATCTTGAGGTGAAGTTGATTGAGGCTCAGAAAATGGACGTGGTGGGGCGGTTGGCCGGGGGCGTGGCTCACGACTTCAATAACATTCTGGCCGTGGTGATGGGCTTTAGCGAACTTTTGGATCTGGAACTGGCTCCCGACAGTCCACTTCGCCGTTACACCGAGGAGATGCGCATCGCATCCGAATTGGGAGCGGGCTTGACCAGGCAGTTGCTGGTCTTTAGTCGAAATCAGAGCATCTTTCCAGTCGTATTGGATCTAAACGAGGTGATTCAGAATCTAGATCAACTACTGCGTCGCCTGATCGAGGAGAACGTGGAAATGACCTTCGCTCCCGGGGAGGATATTGGGCAAATCAAAGCGGATCCCGGTTACCTGTCTCAAATTGTGATGAATCTGGCGGTCAACGCGCGCGATGCCATGCCGGGTGGTGGCCGGCTGACCATCACCACTGGCCACGGTCCGCATCCGGCCGGCATTCCCGGTGAGTTTGTCACCCTGGTAGTGGCTGACACGGGATGTGGACTCAGCGAGGAAGTCAGGCAACGATTGTTTGACCCCTTCTTTACGACCAAGCCTGAGGGCAAGGGGACGGGTTTGGGATTGTCCACCTGCCAGACCATTTTGCGTCAGTGCCAGGGCTACATCACCGTGAGCAGCCAGCCCGGCCAGGGCACCTCGTTCTCCATGTATTTTCCGCGCGTGAACGATCCGACCATCCGACCACAACCTGCGTTGCAAATCGATCCCCTGCTAGGGGGAACGGAGACTTTGCTGGTGGTCGAGGACGAAAGCGCTTTGCGCAGCCTGGCCCGCGACGCTCTCACGAAAGGGGGCTACCAAGTCCTGTGCGCCGCCAATGGTCGGGAGGCCCTGCAGGTGGTGAAAGACTGGAAGGGCCCGCCCATCCAGTTGGTCGTAACCGATGTGGTTATGCCACAAATGGGCGGTAGAATCATGGCCGAAAGGCTGCAGGTGACCGACCCACAGTTAAAGTTCTTATTTACTTCGGGCTACTCCGATGTTGCCATCACTCAGGATCGACTGCTGCAGCCGGGAACCGCTTTCCTGCCCAAACCCTACACCCCGGCGGGCCTGACCCGCTTGGTGCGGGAACTTTTGGATGCCCCGCCCGGGTGATGGGTTTCAGCCTCTCGAGCTGGTTGCTGTTGGGAGTGATTTTGGCCGCGGCTCTGGTCTTGCTGAGCCACGCCAGAAGGCTGGTCCGGGCTCGGGCTTTGCTGCAGGTAGAGGTGGACCGGCAGACGGCTGAAGCCCTCAACAGTCGCGTCGCCATGGAGCTGCAGCGTAGCGAACTGCAGCTCCTT
>JALHOV010000728.1 GCA_022842865.1 Vulcanimicrobiota bacterium
GCCAAGAACGACCGGCAACCCGAGCTGCTCGAATTCCAAAATGTCTTCGGAAACGCGTCTCAATACCATGCAGATACTGCCGCGAGCACGGTAGGCATTGGTTCGGAAGCGGCCAACGCGCTCCAGGTTGTAAATGAAGTTGGCGTCATCGATGCCGCTGTCGAACTTCTCCCGCTGATGCGAAGGCATGATGGTGTAGGCCAGATGCTCCGTCATCGCCGGGGTTAGAGCGGCGCATTCGACCGGGGCCAACTGACCCTCGATGCGCAGGATGGGAGCCTTGCCGGCTTTGATGTAGACGTCCGACGCCTGCTCCCGCACCATTACGGTCAATACCTGGTCGAGCAAGCCTCGAATACTTTCGATTTCCAGCATCCTTCTACACCTCCGGCGCTTTCCATAGCGCCCAGTTAGTCGTTCGCACTCGCGGCGAACCTGGGCGAAGTTTGACAGGCAGACTCCGGAAACCTTCGCTGGCGGCCTTCAGCCTGCTAGCCCTCGTCGATTTTGAGTTCACGGCCCTGCGCCAGGCGCTCCAGGTTCTCGCTGTGACGGAGAAAGGCGAAAGCGGCCGAGGCGAAGCCGAAACCCACATATTCCCATGGGTCGCTATAGTAGACGAAGAGCAAGGGCATCGCAGCGGTAGCGGCCAGGGAGCCGACCGAGCTGAAGCGTGTAAGTCCTACCAGACCCAGCCAGAGCAGACCCGACAGCAAAGCCACCTTGGGATTGAGAGCGAGCACCACACCGAAAGTAGTGGCGATGCCTTTGCCCCCTTTGAAGCGCCGGAACACCGAATAATTGTGTCCGAAAATGGCCGCGAAACCAAAAACGACTTTGGTCAGGTTCAAGAGCACGCCGGGCAGTAGCGCAAAGTAAGCCAGGATGACCGCCAGAAGGCCTTTGCCGGCGTCCAGAGCCAGCACCGTCAGTCCCGCCTTCAGACCCAGAATGCGGGCCGCATTGGCGGCACCGGTATTGCCGCTGCCCTGTTGCGAGAGATCCACTCCCTGGCGACGCGACACGAACAACCCGAAGGGGATGGCTCCGACAAAATAACAGGCGACGAACAACAGCATGGCCCAAAACGGAAACACGTCTACACCTCGAAACGTAGAATGAGCGGAGTGCCCACGAAGCCAAAGGCGGCCCGCAGCTGGTTCTCCAGGTAGCGGCGATAGGAAAAGTGCACCAGCTTGGGCGAGTTCACTTTCAAAACCACCGTTGGCGGCTGGGTTTTCGGTTGGGACACATAGAGAACCTTCAATTGCTGTCCCTTGTAACTGGGCGGCGGTTGCAAGGAGACAGCCTCACGCACCACCAGGTTCAGCGTGCTGGTATCGACTCGCCGGCCCCACTGCTCATGGACGTCCAGAGCGGCCGCCAGGATGTCGTGGGTTTCCAGACCGGTCCGTGCCGACACATAGATGACCGGGGAATAGGCCAGAAAATCCAACTCCGTAGCCACCGATTGCATGTACTTTTGTTGGGCCTTGGCGTTGGCTTGCTTAAGCATGATGTCCCATTTGTTGACCACGATGACCGAGGCCAGGTTGGCCTTTTGAATCTCGCCGGCAATGCGCTGATCCTGAGCCGAAATGGGCTCGCTGGCGTCCAATACCAACATGGCCACCTGGGAGCGCTGCAATGCTTGCAGGGAACGCAAGGAGCTGTAATATTCGATATCCTCATCCACTTTGCTGCGCCGGCGCAAGCCAGCCGTATCCACCAGACGAATGCGGCGACCTTCGAATTCAAAAAGCGTGTCGACCACATCGCGGGTTGTTCCGGCCTCGTGGTGAACAAGGGCCCGCTCCTCGCCCAGCAGGCAGTTGAGCAAGGACGATTTGCCAACATTGGGGCGCCCCACCAGTGCCACCGCCATCTCCTCGTCACTGACCTCGCCGGCTTTGCGGGGAGGTAGCAGTTGCAGGACCATATCGAGCATGTCGCCCGTATAGGTCCCGTGCATGGCCGAGATCGGCACAGGGTCGCCCAATCCGAGCTGATAAAATTCGAAGCGATCGGATTCGACCTTGGGGCTTTCGGCTTTGTTCACCAGCAACAAAGTGGGCTTTTGGCTGCGGCGCAGCAGGTCGGAAAGCTCAATGTCCAGCGGGTGCACGCCGGCCTGACCGTCGACCACAAAAAGCAGGACCGCTGCTTCGTCCATGGCCACCCGCGCCTGGGCAAAGACATGCTGGCGCAGAAGATCAGGATCTTCCGGATCCATGCCGCCCGTGTCCACCACCGCCATGGTGCGCCCTCCCCATTCGCACTCGCCGTAGATGCGATCGCGAGTCACTCCGGGGATGTCGGCCACGATCGAGTGGCGTCGGCCGGTCAGGCGATTGAAGAGGGCCGACTTGCCTACGTTGGGACGGCCTAGAATGGCTACGACCGGCTTCTCGCCGGCCTCGGATATGGCTTGAGGCCTGGTCATACGTTCACGATGCTTTCTGATGCTCAGGAAAATGATGGACCACCACCGGGGTGGGTTGCTCGAGGTTGGGGGTGAATCGTCCCAGGCCACGGGCGTCACTGAGAGCCTGCAGCCACTCCTGACAGGTGCTGCCGGCATTGACGATGGTGACTCCGAAACGGTCGGCCAGGGCCTGGAGAGGAATGTCGTCGAGTAGCATGCCGGCGCTCCCCTCCCCCACGACCGCAGCATCTTTGAGAGCAACGCCCGGCATGAGCACCAACGTATCGGGAGACAAAAACTCTTTCTCGCGTTCCAGTTGACTAAGCACGTCCCGCCCGGCCAGCAAACCGCTGCAACGGACCAGTTCGCCAAAAAACTCATTTTTTACCACTGACAAGCGCAAGTCCAGTCCGGGAACCCGTCTTTTCAGTTCCTCGACCATGGGGGGAAAGATGATGCCGCCATATTCACCGGTGATCATCAGCACGCGCATGTTAGGCAACTGCTTGGGCACAAAGCGCTTGCGTCGGTTGAAGTCCACCAGGAAGCGGCGCACCATACCGACGCCGTTTTCGTGCTGCGAGTAATCACCGTAGTGACGGTGGGGAGGCATGGGCAAACCTCCGATGAGGTACATTTCGTCGGCCAGGTAAACGATGGGATCGCCATATTTTTCCTCGAACTGGCGTTGGTAGGGTTCCACCTGAGCCAGGATGCCCGGCACCATATCGGGCGTTACCGGGCGGAGCATGGGCAAGTGGGCGCGATATTTCGTCAGGCCCACCGGCACCACACTGATGGTCTGAAGCTGGGGGACCAGGGTCATCAGGTCTTGAATGCTTTTGTCGAGTTGAGCACCGTCGTTCAGGCCGGGCATCAGCACAATCTGG
>JALHOV010000729.1:0-367 GCA_022842865.1 Vulcanimicrobiota bacterium
GAAAATCGAAGTAGTTTTGGGCTTGCAGAATCTTACCGTCCCGATAGGTGCCAAATGAGGTTCCCATCCAGCTGACCACCTTGTCCCGGCTACGGTGTCGCGCCGTGGCCTTCCAATGGAGAAAGAGCTTGTCACCCTGAGCCATCCAGTCGCTGATCTCCACTCGAAAATCCTTCAGGAATGCAGTCAGCCCCTGATAAAACTTCAGATAGCCTTGAGGGTCCACGAAGCCTTCCGCCAGTCCACCGGCCTGACCCTCAAACATAGTGAAGATTGCGTCCAGGTCGCCTTTTTCCCAGACCCGCTCGAAAAATTCGGAGGCGGTGACGATACTACTTTTCTTTTGTTTGCCCCTCATCGAGAGCCT
>JALHOV010000729.1:377-3311 GCA_022842865.1 Vulcanimicrobiota bacterium
ACGCAGCCGAGCGTTGTGCAAAGTGGCCCGAGATCTTAGCCGCATCCCGCACGGCGATCTCGCAGTAGCGTGCTCCTGCCACCTTTTCTGCGTATTTATGCAGGCTGGCCGTGAACTTGCCGTGCCAGGCCGAGCCCAAGTCTTCGATCTGAACCTCCAGGAAGCCATAGTCTTCCTGACGGGCGTCGACTTGATAAGAGCCCAGGCTGAGTCCAGCGTTGGTTGAGGAGAAGCCAAGATGAGTCTCGATTTCCCAGGTGTCTTGATTTCTTCTGCCGACGTAATTTCCGGCGGCTTTCGGGAAATACAGGCCGAAGCCGTTTTTCTGGCCGCCCTTCGAAATTGAACCCCCGACCACAAAGAATCTTTCTTTTTCGGTCAGGGAGATGCCGTCCCGCTCGTCCCAGGCCAGGTCCTTGGCCGGCGTCATTCCATACGCATAGGATTTGCCGTTCACTTTGAGCAGGGCGAAAGAGGCTGGAGCGGCCGGGGCAGCGACTGCCAAGCTGAAAAAGAGCAGGCAGGGAAAAAGGGGCGATTTCGTTTTCGTCATCCAACCAGATTAGCGTTGTCGGGACGAGATTCACATCCACCTTGAGGACAGGAATTGACCACCGGGGATCTCCCTCTGCATTAGTTGGAATTGGTCACGGCCCTCCACCCGAATCTCAGGGTCGCCCGGTCGGTAGGCATACCTCCATTGGCCGTGCTGCCCAGAGGCTGCAATCCCCCACTTGGGGTGTCGAACTGACCAAAAGCTCCAAAGCTGAAGACTAGAAATGCTACCGGATTGCGATTGGATACCTCCAGGGTATAGTAGTCGCCAGGTTCCAGCAAAGGGGCGCTGCAGCGGTAAATGCTGGACACGCCACCGCTGGGGCGGCCCAACCCGTCCAGTCGGATGGTCTGGTTTACCAAGCTCAAAGATGCGCCGGATAGGGAGAAATCCAACAGGGGAGGAGTGGCCACCAGTTGATTGTTGACCACGACCTGCGAGTTTTCTTCCAGGGTGAGCATGCCATCTACAATGGTTACATTGGTAGCGGCTTGCCCGACATTGTCGCTGGCGGTCACGGTGAAGGTGCCCTGACTTCTTCCTACTCTCAAAAGGCCACCACTGGAGATTTCCCCTGCCGTAGAGCTCCAGGACAGCGGACCTTGGGCATTCTGCGTGGCGAACTGAATGGTTCTTGAGTCGACGTCGAGAAAGCCGTTTTGATTGAAGAAGATGGAACAGCTGGTGCTTGGATTGCTCGGCAAAATCTGGAGCGGAAGGTTTCCCGTGTTGCCAGTGACGCCAATCACTACTTCGGCGGAGTCGCTGCCTGCCGTGTTGGTCACCTGATAAGACCAACGGTCCTCCCCATTGAATCCCTCGGGCGCCACATAGGTAAAGCGCCCGTTGCTCTGGTTGAGAACCACGCTGCCGCCTCGCAGGGATGTGGACTGGTAACTAGTGATCTGCCCACCCTTGGGAAAGTCATTGGAGAGGATGCCGGGCTCCCCGACCTGCAGTTCGCGGTCGTTGTTCAGATTGTAGCGGTCGCCGATCGCGTCCGGCCTGCGCAGCAGCTCCTGGGCCGTGCTCAGTTGCTGCTGCTCGGTTTCCGTCGGAAGGGAGGAGCGGGCTCCGGAACGGATGGACTGTAATTGGCTCCAGAGCTCGGACGTTCCCACAAAGCCTGGAAACTCAAAGTCAGGCAGGCCCGTCGAGGTCTCCAGACTGGCGGCAACTGCGCTGCCCAGTTCGCTAAGTTTTTCAGGAATCTGAGAACCGAGTTCCACGGCTGCCCGGAAGTTTTCTATAAAAGGATTTACCCTTCGACTGGCGGCATCGAGGGCAACCACGGAGCCCGCGACCGCGCCAAAATAGAAGTAGCCCTGGACGACCAGTGGTATGGCCGTTCCCCCGGAAGCGATGATAGCGCCTGCGGAGACCAGAGCGAAGGCGATGTTCACGGAGTCAAACATGTCGCTGGCGATGCTGGCCAGATTGCCGCGTGCCAGAACCTGCTTGGACAATCCGGCCGTGGGTTGGTACACCACCAACAATCTGTCAAGGAATGCGAGCAAATCCTGAGTCAAGACGATAGGTTGGCCTTGGAAGGTGCCCAAAGGAATCTGGTCCACCTCGCCGTTGGCCAGTCTCTGAATGATTTCTCGGATCTTTGTCAGGCTTGCGACTTCGCTTTCTAGTGAGGCCACAATTCGGGAGGCATCGAAACTCCCTTGCGATTGAAGGGCGATGGCGATCCAATTTTCTCTGCTTTTCAGCGTCGACCCGATCAATTGGTCCAGGGTCCGAATGAGGACTGTTCCTGGGGCCAATGCAAGGATCGGTAGTTCCGATACCGTCATCAAAGGGGAGGGGCCGAACTCATTTCGATTGGGCCCCTCTCCTTGAACCACGTAAAGCCGAACCTCAACCGCTTGCGTTTCCAGGCCTGAGCCGGAGGGCACGAAAGGGGCCGCTACCGTCAGCGAATCACTGGTAATGGCGGTTGCGGGCATCTCCAAAGACCGGCCGTCGGGCAGGACGAATTTTACGGTGGCCTTTTGGTTTGGGTCGAAAGACCCGTCGACGATCTGGAGATTGCGCGTAATGTTGATGAGTGTGCCTGGAGCCGCGGAGTTTGGGCTGACAAAGAGCCGGTCGTTGGTCGCGCTTGGAGCCGGGGCCTGGGAAGCCGTCGAGGCGCCGGTGAATCCCGGGCTGCCCGCTGCACTGGTCCCCGCAGCGTTCGAGCCACATCCGGCCAGAGGAAGCATGGTGATGGAGCTGATCAGCAAACTTGCCGCTGCCCGGCGACGGGAAGACTTAATGCCTGTCATAAAACCTCGCGAACTAAAGTCTATTCAGCAAAGATTAGGGAGCACGGCTCGGGTCTGCATCATCCCGCAGGACCGCCTTGATTGTCCTCCGGGTTGTCCTCC
>JALHOV010000730.1 GCA_022842865.1 Vulcanimicrobiota bacterium
GGGGGCCGCTGTCGACGCGGGTCTCCTGGTCAGGGGCCGGTCCGTCCCAGAAGACGGACAGGAACATCAGCGGGTCGGTGTTGGAGTCGTTACACAAGAAGTGCTCGCTCTGGGGCGGTAGGTAGATGACGTCGCCACTGGCTACCGCGCTCGACTCTCCATTACATGTCATGGTCCCCTGACCCTGGCATATCAGAAACGTCTCGCAGGGGTTGTGATGGTGGATCATGGTTTTGCCCCCGGGTTCGACCACGGCCAGGCTGGCCCCGAAGGGCGTCTCGTCGATGGCCTCCCAGGGATAAATATCCTTGAAGAGGACGCTGTGGGGCTCAGATTCGAGCTGGTTGCGGTCAAACTTACGGATTAACATGCGGTCCGCTTCGGGGAAGGCCGGGTTGTCGCCTCCGGGGCCCTGTTTACAATCTGTTAGCATAATTGCGAAAGAGTTTAATATTGTGCGAGAAATTTTTATGGCAGATTAACACTTTGATTTGCTAACCTGAGTTCAAGAAAGCTTAAAGAAAGCTTAAAAGCAGGGGAGCGAATTCACGATGACTTTAGCACTTGGCAACAACTTTCAGTCCTTCGGTGGTCCGGCCGGTATGCCCCAACAGGGTGGTAACTCGATGGCCATCGCCATCGCCATCACCGCCAACGTCAGTGAAGAGCAAGCCGCTCAGGCCCTCGGCCAGCAGCCCAAAGCGGGCAAAGCCGGCAAGCACGGCAAAGCGGGCAAGCATGGTAAGGCCGGCAAGCACGGCAAAGCGGGCAAGCACGGCAAACACGGTAAGGCCGGCAAACACGGTAAGGCCGGCAAAGCGGGCAAGGCCGGTTGCGGGTGCAAGGACGGCTACTCCAGCCCGCTCCACCAGGGCGGCAACCTGAACATCGCCATCGCCATCTCCGGCCCGGGCGCCGGCCAGCTGCTCAGCGGCCCCGGCAGCGCCAAACAGAAGCTCACCAACCTCATCGCAGGGGTTCTTTCCCAGGGCCAGAACCAGGGGATGGCATGCGTTGGGCAGCAACCCGGCTTCGGGGGCTTTATGAACAACTTCGGTCGCGCCGCTTTCTAATAGGCCGACCGACAACGTCTCGAAAAAGCCCGCAGCGTCGGGCTTTTTTCGTTGGAGAGGTGAGCTTGGCCGGAAATTATCTCGACAGTCTGATCAGTTCTCTCGGGGGGGAATCCGAGGGGCCCGATCCCAATCGCCTGGAAGGGTTAGTGCAGTTGCTGCGAAGCGAGGCAGGCGATTTGCAAGACCCGCTGTGGCGAATGCGCCAGCGCATTCAGGAGGCCTGGCGCGACCGCCAGGCCGCCTTCGAGGACCGGCGTGGCCAGTTGAACCCCGAAGTGGCCGCCCTGATCGAGCGCAATTTGGGAGCCTGCCAGGTGCTGGACGCCAGTCTCGAGCAAATCTCTCAGGAGAATTCGCCGGAGGCCCGCGAGGTTTTTGAACGAGCCGTCAGCGAGTTCCTGGAGACCTGCGATTTGCTGGCCGGCCTCGGCTCCTCCTCGGTCCCCTTGTGTCCGCGCTGTGGTAGCGCTGGTCCGGAAAATCTCTGTCCAGATTGCCAGTTGGACCGCCTGATCCCGGACGCCAGCCAGCTGGAGGAAGATTTCAGCCGGGCTATGGTAGGTGAGGAATTTCTGGCCGTCTACGAGGCCTATGCTCACATCCTGGAAGGGAAAGCCGGCCTGGAACCTTTACTGCAGTCTTTGCAAGCCCTGGAGTTCAGCCTGCTGGAAGCACAGGCGCTGGCCGAGCAGGCAGCCGAAGACAGCCCGCCTCACCAGCGGCTGCTGGAGGTGATCAATGGGGCCGTCGAGGGCATCAACCGATTGCACGCGGTTCAGGAAAATCGCTCGACCCGCGAACTGCACCAGGGTTGGCAACAGATCTTCCTGGCCGCAGCGGTGGTGCCGCAACTGCTGCCCCAGGCCGAGGAAAGCGAAGACGAAGACGAAGGCGAAGAAGAGGAAGAAGCCTCCGAATGAGGGCCGAGGAGATTCGCCGTCAGGCAACGGAAATCGCCGAAGCCACCCAGGCCGCCCCGGCCGAGACGCGCACGCGGGTTTTCTTTGATGGAGTGAGAGCCAGCCGCATTCCTTACCTGCCCTGCGAACTGCAGACCGAGGCCGGCGAGCTCTACGTGCGCTCGTATGAAGCCTTGTTTTTGTTGGGCCGGGCCTCAGTGCCGTTAGCCATCGGCCTCACCATGCATCAGTACAACCTTTCCGCGTTGGCTACTCTGCCCGTGCCCAATGCCCCTGACTTCGAGCGGCGCCGCCAGATTCTGGTGGATACCATTCGCAAGTATAAGTCGCTGCTGGCCATCTCCAGTTTCGGCGAGAACATCAAGAACAAGAACGACCCTTTCCGCAACGTCATCATCACCGAGCGCCCCGACGGCACCTACCTTTGCAAAGGCCGCAAGGGCTTCCAGTCCATCGCCTCGGAGGCGGACCTGCTGCTGTTCTCAGGCCAAATCGGCGAACATCAGGGCATGTTCTATACCAGCATCAAGGATCGGCCGGAGCTGGTGGTCGGCCCCTCGCTCTTCGCAGGCGCCATGGCGCCTTCCGACACACGACCCATCGATTTCAACGACTTGATTATCAAGCAGCGCAACGTGCTGTCGCTACACGATGATCTGACCGATCACGTTTCTTTTTACGCCACCGCCTGGTTTGAAGCCCTGTGCAGCGCCGTCTACCTGGGTGGAGCCAGCCGGGCTCTGGAGGAAGTGCGCCGCTTCGGCCGATCGGTGCACACCGAAGATGATGAAATGCTGGCCGATCTGGACGGTTTCCAGCTGGAATGCGGGCGGCTGGCCCTGAAGTTGCGCTCCAGCCTGGCCATGGCCCGCAGCTTTGGGGTGTGCGCCGACCTCTACTGCCGGTTGGTGCGCGAAGGTGGCGAGGCCGAGCGCCTCGATCAGGTGGCCAGCGACCTGATGGATTGCGGATCCTGCATCAAGTGGGCGGGCACCCAGGCGGCCGCCGAAATCGTGGCCGGTGCGCGCAGTTTGATCGGCACTCGCTCGATGTCGGTCACCCATCCGCTCTACGCCCTCAGCGAGCAAATCTGCTTCGGTCCCATGCATCCGACTATTTCGGCCCGCCTGGAGAGGTCTGCCGGAGAGGACATGTTGGGCGAGGAGCCGTTCACCGGACTTTTCGAAGCGGCGCTGGGCTGATGGAAGCTTCCAAGACGGCCCGTCCCGGCGAACTTCCCTCCATGCCGCTGCCCGAGGAAGAAATTCTCGAGGGCGTGCCGGACGCGCGCTGTTTGTTCACCGCCGAGAG
>JALHOV010000731.1 GCA_022842865.1 Vulcanimicrobiota bacterium
CAACCGCGACTGCCTCCTGGCCGGCCACTTGCCGCTCCCACACGAGCAACTCAGCGGCCGCGAGAGAATCTTCCTGGCACTCAAGAATCGGGAGCCACGCAAGCCCAAACCTGGTCCAATGGCGACAGCGATCGAGAACTCGAACCAGGAAAGAGTGCAGAAGCTGCTGGCCCTGCCTAACCTATCGACGCAAGAGCTCGTTGACTACGCCCGCAAATATATGCATCGGCACCAGATCGAAAGAGAAGCCCTGGTCAAGATACAATCCGCTCTCACGAGCAGGCAAAGGGAGAACTTGAACCTACGGTTTAAGCCTTGGAAAGAGTTGGTTCGGGCCGCTCCGGCCCCGCCCAGTCTTACGGAGCGTGTCGCCGGGATCGTCGATTTGTTGGAGAGCAGCCTTGTTCTGTGGAAGGGACCCGACGGTGGGGGTTGTTCGGATTGATCGCGAAGTCGTGGAAATGTGGAGCCCAAATATTCGGCACTCTTCATCGCGCCCGAGAATCTACAGTACGACGAGATGGCCCGATTGCTGTCTGACGGCCACGACCCCAATGCAATGTTCCCGGCAGGCTGGCCTACTTTTGTTCGCCAGCCGAGAGGATGTAGGCTTGAAATTGTTTCTCCAGAGATTTCGGAAGACACGCTTACCCCGTATTCCTTTGCTCATCGAGCAGGGCTGCTACAGTCCTGGGCCCGGTCTGTTAGTGGTTGATATTTCATCTGAGAGCCTCGCGGGTGGCAAAGATAGGATTCACCAGCATGTTACTCGAACCGCCGGGTGTGCTAGGGAATGACTACGAACTCCGACCAGGGCAATATCGCCTTTGGGGGTTCAGGCCGACGTCTATTCGCGACCAGATAAATCGCGCCCAGCTTCTAGCCTCCCAGCTCGACATCGGTTTTAGGCAACGAATCGGCGTTTTTGGCGCGGGCGCAGCCGGCGTAGCTTGCGCCGGTGCCTTGTCATTCTATCGCCATGATGTTGTCCTTTTCGAGGAGAGACATGCGTTCTGTGTGCAGGCCGGTGTTCATACGCGCTGGCTAGACCCTCACGAATACGACTGGCCGAAGCACTACTGGATGCATCCGCATTTTCCATTCGACATAGCAATAGACGAGGTTGCCCTGCACTATACAAGCGGTTGGGCTTCGGAAATCTATGCGAGCCTGAGTTTTCAATTGCAGGATTATCTCAGCGAGCACAAGTTCCGTTTTTTTTCAAATGCAACCGATCTAGTGGTTGGATATAATGCCGACTTCAGTCGCTTCACGGTCTCATGTAGTTACGGTGGCGCGCAGGAGCATTTCGAGGACGAGTTTGACATCATCATTGATGCATCTGGAATCAGGGAGGAAACTCCATCTTTCCAGACATTCACGGGTATCAGATACTGGGAGAACGACGACCTGCTGGAGCTTGCCCCCGAGGCGAGAGTTCTTGTCGTTGGCGGTGGCGACGGCGCCTTGCAGGATGCAATTAGGGCGTACACTGGTCTGCCATCTTTTCGGGAAGTTATCAATTTGCTACCTAGGAGTTTGTATGGCGGCCTGGTCGACCGGCTACTTCATAGCGACGACGACCTGAGCAGGCAGCTCGCATTGTGTAAGACTCATCCGAGAGTTGAGCGGTCTCGCCTTTACAAGGAGTCGCTACGAGAACATCATCGACTTGTCAAGCAATGTGCTTCGGAGGTAGCCTTAGAGCTGCCGGCGGAATTACGAGCGGAACTCAAGTTTGAATCTCGGGGAGTGAGCTTGACTATTGCACATCGAGGTGACTTTGTAGGCCCGGCATTCACAGGTAATATATTCTTGGCGGAGCTACTGGAGCATCTAGATTCGAGCAGATTTAAAAGAATCGGCCAGACTTCTCTCAAAAGTCTGGTTCAGCAATCGGACGGGTCGTACCACGTGCGCCTGGAACATCCAGGAGTCAGCCGCTTTGACCCGGGCGCCGCCTATGACAGAGTTGTCCCGCGTTTTGGCAGGGCGTCGGGACGTCCCGATATTGTGGGCCAAGGGACGGAGACCGTGCCCACCACTTTTGCAATGGAAGCTTTGCCAGTTCGGCTGAAGCTCTCTACTCTTCTTCGCCAGACATAGCGGCTTTCTTAGAAGCTGTAAGATGCTCAAAGTATCTGGCCAATTCCTGCCGCGCTTGTTCTCCCGTCTCCCCGGGCTTCAACAGCCGCCCAGCTTGGCGTTGAAATGGGGGCCGAGCGTCAACTCCCATTACGAAGGTGTCTGGGCCAGGGGGTGTCCTAAATGCTTTTTCTATGAAGGCGTCCAGCCGACTTTCCTGTTTGAACACCACAATACCGGCCTGATTAAGCCTTTGCTCCTCTTTGGTGGAGATTTCCCTTCTGTCGCCCAACAGCCAGACAATTGGGATTGTCTGGTGGCCCCCGCCATTCTCTCTATAAGACAGACGATCTAGTGCGTTCCTAATTGAGACGCAGTTGTCGGTCGAAAAGTTTACTAGGAGCACCGGCTTGCCACTCCAAACCTGCTCCTGGCTAAGTTGATCGACCCAGGGACTATCGACATCAAGTCGTATGATCCGATCGTCTTGATCCGTTGAGTTGCCAGTATTGGCTAGCGTTGCCATTTACCTACACTAAGCCACAGAATGGAACAGATCAAGGCCAGTCCACTTTCCAGTGTCATCTGCTTTTCCAGAGCTCAATGTATGCACGAGCTGGAGGGCCCGTTTTTCGCGAATCCCAACTTGGGCGTGCCGGTTGCGGCTGAGCTTGGACTGTGCGGTAAGGAATGTCGGGTATTGTTGCGCTGGACCTACTGTTCCGCCCTGACCAGGGTCAGCTTTAAGCTGATGCCGCACGGAGAAGGCATAGCTGGCATGAGGATTCTGCGGGCGGTTGACCTGACCTACCGGCCTTGGGCTTGGCGTGGGCGCCACAGTGCCTGCGGCCCAGCCAGGCTCGGTAAGTGGGGTGGACACTGCGCGGCGTCGAAATGTCTGTGAATGAAATTTGACGACAACACGCCGGCAAGGCCAGATCGTGATGAAATGCTCGCCGCTGACTTTCCAGAGGAAGCTGTCCAGTTTTTTCAGACGGGCTGGGACAGTATTGACCGAATCAAAAGGGAAGCCGAGGAGCGCGCACTCAAAACGAAGGGAGCCATCCAGGAGGCGCTGCTTGCTGAAGAAACCCCAGACAAGGAGCGTATCTATCGAATGCTGGAAGGGGCAGCAAATTTCGGGCAGGTGCAAGAGTTTGAGTCGCTGGTCGACCGGTTTTTGACGGAGATCGACCCGAACCGACCTTTACACTACTTCAA
>JALHOV010000732.1 GCA_022842865.1 Vulcanimicrobiota bacterium
AACTGAACGAGATCCCGTTTTAGACCGCAGGCCCCGTGTCCTGGACCGGGGCCTGCCCTGTTTCTTGTCCTGGACAAATACCTCGACCGATCGGGGACAAAAAGCGCGACAACTGACAAAAGTTCTCGATATCTACGGCATCGAGAAAGGGGACCGACCGGTCGTCCAATACAATTTGAGGCGCATCTTAAATCTGGCCGTGTGGGGAATTAACTGCCTGGTGGTGGTCTCGGTGCTTTTTGCCAATTGGTATACGGCGGTGTTCTCCTTAGGTCTGATTTCGCTGGTGTTGGGCTTTGCCTTGCAGACACCCATCAGCAGCTTTCTGGGTTGGATCTACATCCTCACCCGAGCGCCCTACTCGGTGGGAGACCGGATCAAAATCGGCGGTCTGGCCGGAGATGTCATCGATGTCAGCTACCTGGACACCACCCTGTGGGAACTGGGGGGCGAGTATCTTTCCACCGACCATCCGAGTGGCCGCATCATCAGGTTCCCGAACGCAAATGTGCTCAGCACTCCCGTGATCAACTATACCTCGCCGCTGTTTCCCTACATTTGGAGCGAGCTGAGATTCTTCGTTGCCTACGATAGCGACCTGGAGTTTGTGTCCAAGACCATGCAGGCGATTGCCGCTGCCGAGTTAGGCGAAACCATGATGGAGCGCGTGCGCCTGTATCGAAACTTGTTGGCCAGCACCGAAGTCGATGAGCTAGAGGTCCAGGAGCATCCTACCGTATTATTCCGCGTCCACGAAAACAGCTGGTTGGAGGCCATTGTGCGCTACCTGGTGTTGCCGCGCGAAGCCGGACGGGTCAAGTCCACTCTGGTGCGCAAGATTCTCAAAGAGCTCAGGACCGCTCCGGAGAAAGTCCGATTCCCCGAGGGGGTGGCGCGTTAACCCGATTTATGTTGATTTTGCCCTGGCTATTTCAAGCCTGAGTCTCTAGCCCAGATGTTCGGCCGGATCCAAAATCTTCAACGGGGCGATGCTGAGCGTGTAACGACGGCCTCCCTGCTGAGCCCAAACGCGCCACTTCTGGCTCTGGTAGGCCAGCGGGAAGGTGAACGCTGCAACGGCCGTCGCTAAAAGAGGCCGGCCGGGCCAGCGCCAGGGCGAGCAGCGGGATGATTGCCCCCGCCTACGATGACCAGGTGAGCGGAGGGCTCGGCCAGGGCACCGCTGGCCAGAGCCAGGCCCAGGAGAAGAACAAGGGGCGGTTCTTCGCGGCCTGGACGCCCTGGGCCTGGGGAAAGTCGCTTAGTAGGTCAGCGTGGCGAAGAGAAGGGTTGGCGGATCTAGTCTTTCTCTTCCTCGATTACTGCCTCAATCTTGTGATCCTTTACGGCGCGTTCCAGGACGGCGTGGTCACTCTCGTTTTGATCGGCGTAGGCCATCGAAAACGAGGCGATGGCTTCGTCAAAAGCGTCACCCTTGCCCATATATCCGCTCAGCAGGCTGGACTGTCCCGACCTTGCGTGGGATAGGGCCAGAGCTCGCCCACACCAGGTTCCAAACAAGCTCATCTCGCGAGCCCCGAAGGTCTCCACCCGAGGGCTTATCTTGATGTCGCGCAACTGGCGGACAAAGTAGTGCAGGCCCCTTAGCTTGCCTTTCGTCCATCCCAAAAACATATCGCTGGCAGGCTGCATCAATCGGTAGCCATTCACCACCCGCTGGCCGTGGTTGGCAAACTTGCTGGCTCCTGCATACTCTTCCAGCACGGACGGGCGGGCCTGTTTGACCTGCAAAAAGAGGGGATCGTCCTCTCCGGCCATCAACAGCAGAACCCAGCATAGAGTGCCCACACTGCCAACCCCCACCACCTTGATGGCCGCGTCGCGCAGTTGGTAGCGGTCATAAAGGGATTGAACCGAAGGCGCCAGGGTATTGCGATAGCCCTTCATGGCATCTGCCACCGCCTTTTGAATCTGACCCGGCGTATGGCCTTCCGCGTGGAACATGGTCGGAAGCTCGTCTTTGATGACGGGAACATCGCCCGTTTGCTCCACTAACTTCGGGAAGATCTCCTCGGCACTGCTCTTGGCCCTCTCTTTTTTCACGCGCTTGAGGACCCGCTTCTGGAGCTTCTTGTCCCCCATTGATTCCACCAGATCCCGCAGCCAGATCCCACTATGCCAGAGTTCCAGAGTTTTCAGGTGACTGAACTGACGCATGGATTTTCGGTAGCTGCGCACGCAGCTCGACGCAACCTCCCGAGCCTTATGGTCGCTCAGGCCGTTGTCTCGAGAGGCCACCACCATGCTTGCGGCCAGGCGCTTAACGTCCCACTCCCAGGGAGCCGGCAGCGTTTCGTCAAGGTCGTTGACGGTAAACAAGATTCGCCGCTCCGGCGTGGCAAAGCCCCCAAAATTGCACAGATGGGCGTCGCCGCAGGCCTGCACATAAACGCCGGTGGAAGGGGTGGTGGCCAGGTCGGCCGCCATGGTCAGGGCCGCTCCTCGGTAGAAGGTGAACGGCGAGCGCACCATGCGGCCGTGACGCAGCGGGAGAAAACTGTCCTCCCGTCCCTCTTCTGCCGCCAGTACCAGTTCGAGAGCGTCTCGCCGATCCGATGGCGCCTTCCAGTGGGCGTGGCTTTCGCGGGGACACCGCTCGCGCAGCGCCTTGCCGGCCGCGTAAAGTTCTGACCTCGACGGGAGAGCAGAAATCGATTCCGGTAGAAATTGTGGTTCTACCACGTTCAGTAATTCAAAGGACATAACGTCTCCTTACCAGGTCATTCAACCCACCGGGTCTGGCGGTGGGCCGACGCTCTGGCAATTCTCGAAGACCGATGTGTGTCTTTCCGCACTGACTTGAGGAAACTTCAAAATCTAAGTTCCATTACAGTGCATTGCAGGCCGAGTCTGGCCTTCCCAGCCAGGAATTCGCCTCGGCCTGCGCCCATGAGCACATCGCCGATATCGTGAGATGGCATCGCCCTCTCGATCAGTTGGCCACTTTGGAATCTTTCTCTACCGAGGCCGCGCGGCTTTAAGAACGGGCCGGAGACGGGGCGGCGGCAGCCCGCTGTTGGTTGCGTGTTTCGCTGGGGCCTCTCGACGAAGCTGGGCTATCGCCTCTTTCCGCAGAATGCTGAACTGGCTTGCCGTTTTCGTTCCAGGAAGATCCATACCCTGGCGTCAAACCAGAGGAGTTCAGTCTTTCTACTAGACTTTTTGTCGACTATCTGCGCTTGTCAACCACCTTACAGACGAAAATTCCCGGACAGCCGGGCGGTGTCAGGTGTCTGATCAGCGGCAGTTATCAGACAACTCACAAAAGCTGCGCATAGCGA
>JALHOV010000733.1 GCA_022842865.1 Vulcanimicrobiota bacterium
GAGACGTCCTGATTTTGGGCTAAGAGCCTATCGCCACCAACTGGCTTCTTCA
Organism: Vulcanimicrobiota bacterium; assembly: GCA_022842865.1. GTDB lineage: Bacteria > Vulcanimicrobiota > Xenobia > Xenobiales > JADMJV01 > JADMJV01. The sequence goes on from JALHOV010000733.1 coordinate 53, forward strand.
ATATCACCAGCCTCCAGATCAGGGTAGGCAGCCAGAATAGCCTCGCGCGACATTCCATCGGCCAACATTGCCACGATTGTGGCCACGGGTATCCGCAGCCCTCGGATGCAAGGAGCACCTGCCATTTTTGCGGGATTTATCGTAACTCGTGAATCGGCCATAGTTACTCATTCGCCGTGTCACTGCCCGCCCCTAGTTGGACTGAGGCCCGAGGCCTTTGACAGATTCGCTAATCTCCGCCACCATGGCGCCATGCTCGGAATGCTGAACTGGCTCAAGAACCTCCGCCAAGTCCTCAAAGGCAGGCCCTGGCATCTTCCTCCAACCCTGACCGAGCGCCAAGTGGCCCAGTTCGAGCGCGCTCAGGGAATTCGGCTGCCAGAAGACTTCCGACATTACCTCCTGAATGTAGCAGGAGCCCCACCTGGGTATGCTCGAGGTTACGGACTGCACGAATGCCTGGAGGAGCACGCCAAGTATGGCAATTTTCTACAATCCCCGTTTCCTCACGGTCAGGGCTGGAACGAATGGGAGAGCGAAGACTATGGTGACGATAAGCACGTCGCCGGCTCCTTGCTGCTCACCCACGAGGGATGCACCCACTACCTTCGCCTGGTCGTCACCGGCCCCATGCGAGGCACCGTGTGGGAAGATTCCCGAGGCGCCGACGGCGGTATCGTGCCGCTGACAAACGCATCTGGTGAGCCCAAGACGTTCAAGGAATGGATCAGCCAGTTTGGTTGGACCAGATGCTTCGACTCATAACCGAGCAAGAGATTCTTTCCATGGAAGCCCCGGAGCAATTGGCTCTGGCACACCTTTTCACTGGCGAGTCTGCCTTTGAACGAGTTCAGCTAGGCCGGGCTCTGCTGGTCTTGCACGAAACTCGTAACTATCGTGTCGGCGGCTTCCGTTCTGTTCTGCACCTCGGGCTCGGAGTGGAGCCGGATACGCTCAGACAATGCCTTCGCATCACCCTCCTCCTCCGGCGGTTGCCGCTGACCTGCGCTGCTGTAGAATCGGGCGAGCTGAGCTGGCCTAAGCTGCTGATTCTCTTGCGCAAAACCCACCCCGATACCGAGAAGTTTTGGCTGGAACAGGCCAATTTTCTCGATGAAGCCGGACTGGAAAAGCTGGAGAGACAGGGGCGGCCGATGTATCAGGAGGAGTGGCTTGATCTGAAGCGCCACCTTCCCATCACGGAGTTCGAAGATGACCTCCAGCGCGCGGTCTGGGAATCTTTCGCTCCTCCTCTATCGGACCGCGATTGCTTCCATCTATTTGGACTCTTGCACAGCTGCAAGATTGAATACGGCGGCTTTGTGTGGGAACCCCAAACGCTGCGCGGGTCGGCCAGTTTGGTGGCCTGCATCTGGCAAGGCACAGACCTGCAACGAGCCGACTACACCTATTGGTACAACGCCTTCCAAGACCAGCCGGCATTTTCGCAGACGGTCGGCGCCGAGCTCCGACGCCTCCGCGAAATCCGAGAAATCCTCCTGGCCCACCCGCTGATTGGCAGCATCGAGCCCGATTTGGAGCCAAACGCTGGCTACCCTTACGGTTGGCCTCGCGGCTGATTGCGGGCTCAGTCCGGGTTTCGAACCGCTCGCCCGCGTCGGGCGTAAACCGGGAATGCAAAATTCACAATTGCATCTCGTAATTGTCTTTTTCGCCTGCGCCTTCTTTGGCGTGAAAAGCACAAAGCCGCCCACTGCAAGTCCTATGCCCGCTAGAAACCCACCAGCGCCTGCTTGGCAGTGGGACCACCCTGTTGGCGGTAACCGGAAAGCCTATCGTCCCGGTCGATACAGGCTGCAGTGTTCACCCAACCACAGAAGCTGCTACGTAGTTGGAGAAAAAGGGGAGAAGTATCCTGTTTGCATAAGTGAGCCGGGCCTTCTTTACCATCCCTGAGGAAACCATCGATAGACGTAGAAAGATTGCCTATGCTGTTGCCGATGATGGGGCTTATGATCTTTTGCGTCGCGCTTGCGCCTTTTGCGGGTGTGTATGCAGCATTGGAGCCCCAAGCTCGTAACCTGGCCAGTTTCACCCGTTTCTATCTCGGCTCGTTCTTCTGGCCGTTCATGGTAGCCGCGGGTTTTGAACTACTAGAACTGCAGAACATCTGGCTGGACAGCCATTTAGGCTTGCTGGCACTGCTCGCCCCGGTCGGGGGCGCCCTGTTTGACTGGGTGTGGCGCCAGTTCGCACGAAGCCAGGCCGGCCCGCAACGACTCATCCCTGCCCTCGTAACGACATCCCTCATGGTGGCCGGATTTTTCTTCCATTTCGCCTACCTCGCCAATATGGACCTCAACCCAACTTTCGATGAGCAGTCGCTCAAGGGAACTTGGAAAGGCCGGGAGGGCCAGTTGGTTCTGGCCGACGGGGCCGGCTGGTCCCGAGACGGTGATTGGGGATTGACCGTTGACTCCAAACGATACCGCGTCATCCGCTCCTTCGGCCAGCTCAGTCTGACTGAAGAAGATATGGATCCGGACGCGATTACAGTCCTGTATAGGAAGTTACCAAGCCGTTAGATGCATCGGCCGGCCAGCGCCGAAGCACCCCAGGTGGACTACAAAGCACACATGGCCCGTGGGAACTGCCGGGCTTGCCGCCTACTGCCGCCCGAATCTCGGTTTCATTCACTGTAGTCCAATCTGCATTGAAGGTTTGGAGTGGCGGGCTGAGCAGCCGCTGGACCAGCTGCCACGCAGCGATAGCCGACTTGCTGGTGGGGGTCACGGCGGCCCAGCCAGATTGATTTGCCCTCTTGCTCAGCCGGGAATTGGCGGACCAGTGATCTCAGGCTCGTCCCGGTATTGAAAGCGAAAACGTTCCAGATGAATCCCGACCAGGGGGGTTTCTTCCGGCCGGAACACCACGACATGCCCGCGCATATTGCAAATCTCGCGAACTTCGTAGCTGCGCCCCTCGGTCAGCTCATTCTCAAGCCCTTTGTTCCAGACGCACTCTGCTATTCCAGATGCGAACTCTGGAGGAATGTCGAACCCCTCTTCGGCGCCTGGCTTGCACGACCGAATGCAATCGAGAATTTCTTTGGCACGGCGCTCAGTTTGCCCGCTCGCGATGCCTTCCAGCCAGAAAGCATCTCCAGCGCGATGAAGGGTTTCTTCGTAAGCGGTGCAGGTGACCCGTTATTTGCAGAGGGCCGCGACGCTGCTAGAATTTTGGGCCTGAAATTACGCCTTCAAGCTTGAAGCAAAGTCAAGCCCACGC
>JALHOV010000734.1 GCA_022842865.1 Vulcanimicrobiota bacterium
CTGATGGGAAAGCGTCAGCCCCCAGTCGTCGACATCACCGCGAACCCGGAAACGAGCCAGCAGGTTAGTGTTCTGCCCCCGGTTATTGAGCGATTGCTGATCAGGACTGGGCGGCTCAAACTTCAAATCGGTCGTGCCCGTCTTGGCCGCGACCAGATAGCTAAAGCTCTGATCCTCATTGGACCCGCCTAATTTGAGCATGATCTCCTGCGTACCCTGGGTGCCCACGCTTGGACGCAACTCAAAAAACGGCTCCTTAGCACCCCAGTCGGTGATCGCGTTCAAAACCATGCCACCCGCTCCACTTTGACTCCCGTTGTAGTTTCCGGTACGCAGATCCAATTGATCGATAAAGTCCGGATCGATGGGTGGTGTCGTCGAGCTGGAAGGCGCGATCGGCAAGGTCACCCCGTCCAAAGAAAAATTGATGGCCCGATGGTCTCCGCGGACATGCACCTGTCCGACCGAATTATTGGCGGTACCGGGAACGGTGGCCAAAATGCCGGGCAAACTCCGGTCTGCCATTTGAGTGCGCACAAAATCCTTGTCGCGCCGGGCCACCGCGCCATCGTTCGGGTCCTTCCCATTGACCAACAGCAAATCTTCCTTAAATCGAAGCACTTTCTCCTGTCCCTTAAGATCGAGAAGGGTAAAGTAGTTGGTTTCTGCTCCGGGGTTGATCTTCACCAGACTCCGGTCGCCCGCGTAGTCAGGATGAGAAATCTCGATATAATAGTCGCCAAGCTCCAGGTCAGTGAACTGAAGCCGTCCCGCCTCATCGGTCAACTTCTCCAGAACTTCCCGGCGTGCACTCTTGTCCTGTAGTCTTACCAACGCCCTTACGATCGGCTGATCGTTGTCGGCCCGCAGCACTCGAACCAGCAGATCTCCCTGCGTCTCGGCCGCCCAAATTCGAACGGCCAGGAACACGACAAGAAACACCCCGTACCATCTGGACATAGCAAAATCCTCCCATTTGATAGGTGGCAAAAGACTTTTAGAGCCATCTAAAACGCCTGACCCGGGGGAAGTTTTTAGGCAAGGCTAAAACCTCCTGCTAATGATATTGAACTCGCGTTAGCAATTTTACAGAAGGGGATCTTTGCTGGCCAGCCAATTGATAGACCAGTATCAGATGGAGCACAAGAAGAACCCATGGAAATCCGGCCCAAACCCGCAACGCTGGCCTCTCCTGTTCCAGTCACCCTTCCTCTCAACGAGTTGGTCGGGGAGAGTGCCGACGCGTTTACAAGCCAGGTCCGTGACGTCTTCCTCTACAACAAGTATTCGCCTCAAAAAGCCGTCAGCCTGACCGACCTGCGTCTGCAAGGGGAAGACTCGCAAGCTCTGCAATGCCTGACGGACCTGCCAGCCCTCAGCGCCGACGGGCTGAGCCGGACGCGCATTCACTACGTCGCCCCCGAGACTTTCCAGGATATCTGCCGGCAGCGAGACTGGGAAATAGCCCCGGACGGCTCGCCGGTGGCTGACGTGGTCATCGTGGGCGCAGGACCGGGAGGCCTGGCCACTTCTTATCACCTCGCCCAGAAGGGAGCTCGAGTGGTCACCCTGGAGGGCGGTTATGCAGCGCAGGCCTTCTCCGACGCGGGAGCCCCCTGCGTACACTCCATGCGAACCGACCGCTTGCTCACCAGTCTGGTCCGCACCGGCCACGCCCTCGAAGACCTGTCGACCGTGATGGGCTTACCGGCCGGATTGGGTCAAATCGTCGCCCACGCCAGCCAGGCTCGCAAGCTGCTCTGGGAAACCACGGGACACCGAATTCAGGGCCTACCGGAAAATATCGAATCGACAAATCGCTACCAGCCCGCGGCTCGAGCCGAGTTGTATGAACACTTCCAGCAAATCGCCAACTATGTAGCCGCCGACTGCCCCAACAGTTTTCTCATCGAGCGCTCCCCTGTCCAACAGATCCGGCGCGACCAGAATCTGTTCTACCTGGAAACGAGTCAGGGCCATAAACTCTATGCCAGAAAACTGGTGATGGCGACCGGCCTGGTTCAGGAAGGCGGAAGCAACGCAAAGAGTCTGGCCATCTTGCAAAACCTGGTCGACGAACATCCGGAGCAGTATTTGTTGCTTCAAGAAGACCAGAATCTGATAGAAAAGGCTCAGCTCATGAAAGAAGACCGTCAGTGGATTGTCACTGATCGACTGCTGGGTCGCCCTGAAGTCAAGCTGGCCCTGCATCAACTGCCGGGGCAGGCACGCGTGGCCGTGGTGGGCAGTGGTGAATCCGCCATCAAGGCGGCGCTGGAAGTCCTCAGTCAAAATCCGACCCTGAAGGTCGATCTCTTCTCCAAGGCCCCCCTCGAAGCCGCTCAGGTCCAGGTTCCCGGAGAAAACTTCCATCCCGTGGTGCTGGAACAGGCCACCCGAGACCCGGGCTACGCGGAGTTCTCCAAAGAGCGATTCGCCCGATTTGACACACCGGTCACGCCTCGAAGCATGATTGAGGCGCTCCAGGAAGTGGGCGCCGGTCGCTTGCGAATTCACGAACTGGGCTCCTACTTTGACGAGCACTCGGTCAGTATCCAACCGTCCGGAATGAACCGAAGCAGCATCACCTTCACCAGCGCAGAAGTCCGCGCCAATCTATCGAAGCAGCGACAGGAATGGGAGTCTCAAGGGCTGCGCCAACCAGCCTTGAACCAGATCGACAACATCGCCATGGTGATCCAGGCCGCCGGCTACTCACGTGAGAAGCTACCCCTCCATCCGTTGGCTCAGCAACTCCAAGAGCAAGCCCTTCTCAAGATGCAAGCCGGTCAACCCGAACTCGACGGCCTGACCTCTGCCGCCTGCCCTGACCTGGCCTTCAACAGTTCAATGCTGCTGGGCACCGCTGCCGATAGCGCCATCCCCGGCATGGCCGTGCGGGGACGTCAGTTGGCCGAACATTTCAGTTCGGAACTTCCGGCCCGGCCGTTGCCCCCTCAGGCCTTACCGCCGGAAAAACCCGGAGCCGACTGGGCGAACGGTTACACAAAAGCAGACTTCGAAGGATTCGTTCGCTATCGAGGGCTGGCCCCCAACTGGGTGGAATCCCAGGGGGGTCCGCAAGATACGCCCCAATTCCATTTTCCTGATCCAGAGCGATTCCTACGGGAACTGGACGAACGCAACCCCTCGGAGCTGACGCCAGCCGAAAAGATCACTTTAGAACGGGCTCATCGCCTGAGAATTCGCATGGGCACCCCAGACTTCGAGGCCCAGGACCGTGCGTAGCCTTTTCTCGACCTGCCTGCTTCTGCTCCTGGCCTGCCAGG
>JALHOV010000735.1:0-2895 GCA_022842865.1 Vulcanimicrobiota bacterium
CAGGAGTTCATTGATCGGGTCATCGTCATCGATCAATCCCCCATCGGGCGCACACCTCGCTCCAATCCAGCCACCTATACCGGGCTTTTTGATCCTATCCGCAAGGTCTTTGCGGCCACTCCCGAGGCGCGGATGCGCGGTTACCTGCCGGGTCGCTTTTCCTTCAATGTCAAAGGCGGACGCTGCGAGGCCTGCCAGGGACAGGGCATCCTCAAGATCGAAATGCACTTTTTGCCGGACGTCTACGTGCCGTGCGAGGTTTGCAAAGGCAAGCGCTATAACCGAGAGACTCTGGAGGTTCGCTTCAAGGGGAAAACCATCACCGAGGTTCTCGATATGACCATCGACGAGTCGCTGGAATTGTTCGCCAACATCCCCACGCTGGCGCGGCGCATTCAAACGCTGGCCGACGTGGGTCTGGGTTACATCAGTCTGGGGCAGGCGGCCACCACTCTGTCTGGGGGGGAAGCCCAGCGCGTAAAGCTGGCCACCGAACTGTCCAAGGTGGCCACCGGGAGAACCGCCTACATTCTGGACGAGCCCACCACCGGGCTGCACTTCCATGACGTGGCCCGCTTGCTGGAAGTGCTACAGCGACTGACCGACGCCGGCAACACCATGATCATCATCGAGCACAATCTGGACGTGATCAAGTGCGCTGACCATATCATTGACCTGGGACCCCACGGGGGAGATCGGGGCGGGCAGCTTCTGGTCACCGGCACTCCCGAGAAGGTAGCCGAGTGCGAGCACAGCTCGACCGGCCAGTTCCTCAAGCCGATCCTGGAAAGGGCCGGAACGCTCAAGGAGAAGCGCAAGAAGGTCGGCGTCTAGGCGGCCTAACGCAGGTGCGCTGAAAGCTCGCCTTTGCCCTGACGTACCAGCACAGGCTCCTCGCCGGTAAAGTCAATGATGGTGCTGAGTTCGTTCTGCAGCATCCCGTCCGTCAGCATCAGGTCGACCAGATGGAATTCTTCTTGGATGGTCTCGGGATTGCTGACGATTTCTTCCAGCGAAGTGTGGGCTGAGGTGTTGACCAGGGGGTTGCCAAGCAAGTTGACCAGTTCCAGGCAAACATCGTGGTCGGGGACGCGAATGCCCACCGTATGCTGCTTGCTGACCATGACTTTCGGCACCTCGCGCGAGGCCTGCAGAATGAAAGTGAAGGGTCCTGGCATCAGGCGTTTCATTAACTTGAACGCCGAATTGCTGACCTGTGCGTATTCGCTGACCTGGGTCAAGTCCGAGCAGATAAAAGTCAAGGGTTTCTGGCGCGGCATTTTTTTGTATTGATAGATCTTTTCGATGGCGCGCTTGTTCAGCAGGTCGCAGCCCATGCCGTAGACGGTGTCTGTCGGGTAGACGATAACCCCCCCTTTCTTCAGCGTTTCCGCGGCACGAGCCACGTTCTTCCAACGCTCACTGGGGTCGCAACTGAGAACTAACATAACCTTTTCCTCCGCTCGGGGATTGAACTTGTCCACACCGGGTCGAGTTCCTGGCGGATTCTCCAGCTGGAGGTCGTGAAAGTTCTGCTCGATAAGAGTCCAAGCTCCCACAGGATTTCGGGAATAGAACTCCACCGCTGGAGACGACTCCCTCGGAGGCACGATGGGAAAACAATGGAGATGGCCAGGGCTGCTCTTTTGGGCCAGCCTGAGCACGGTTGTTTGGGCTCAGCCTCCTACCGTGGTCCAAACCGCCCCGGGGGAGGTCTATCAGATTTCAGTCTGTGCGGGGCTAGGGGACGAGGTGTGGCTGGGCGGAACCGTGCAATCACCCAGCGACGCCTCAGGCCAGCCGACCTGGACCGACGGATTCTTGACCCGTTTAGGCCCGGATGGCCGCAGTCTTTGGCGGAAGCGCTTCGGCGGTGAAGGCGGTGAGGGAGTGCGAGCTTTGGCCCCTTTGCCTGGGGGCGGGGCTGTGGTTGCGGGCTACGCCAGTACGGACTTGGCCCTGGCCTGGGCCGGCCAACCCAAGCCGGATTGGGCTCGCGAGGCTTTTCTGGCCCGGGTCGGAGACGAAGGCCAACTGCTGGGCTCATTGGACCTGCGCTCGGGCCCCGGAGACGTGATGGAGAGTTACGTCCTGCTTAACTCGGTGGCATGCCGCGCGGACGGCTGTATTTGGGTGGCGGGACGTTTTGAGGGCAGCCTTTGGGGACTTGTGAGTCACGGTCCTCAGGCCTTTGTGGCCCTTTTGACGCCGGATTTCCGGTTGCTCAAGGCTTATGCCTTGGACGGCTATGAAGTGTCTCATGGGACCGCCCAGGCCGATGGTTGCCTGGCGGCCGGAATCCGCAAAACAGCTGGAGCCCAACAAGAAGTGGTTCTATGGAAGCTTGAGGCCTCGGGAGCGGTGGTTCAGGCCTGGGTAGGCCGACCTTCGGAGACAGCCGCTTGCTTGCAGTTGGAGCCCGACCACCTGGTCTTTGGCGAAGGGGAACACAGCTGGGAACTGGAGTTCGAGGGTTGGCAGCGCCGGCCGCTGCCCGAAGGAGTTCGGGCGACGGCCACCTGGAAAGGCGCACGATTGGCTCTGGAAGGGGATCGCGACGCGATTTTGTGGCGCCAGGGTCCTTCAGGTTGGCAGCCAACCTGGCGTTTGGGCAGCGGATGGGCGGATTGTTTCCGTTTTTTGGTGACCTCGCCCGCACAACTCACCCTGGCTGGTTACAGTCGCGTCCAGCAAGGCGCCAGTTGGATCCGATTGTTTCGCCTTCCCTCTGGGAACGATCTGGCCGACATTGAGGGCGCCTCCAGCCCGCGGAGGAAGCCTTGAGATTATTCGCCCTTTGGATTTGCCTCTGGATGCTGTTGGGTGCGGCCTGGGCCGACCGGAAGGGCGTTCTTTACTTCGCTGAAGGAGGAAGCGGCGGCGGCAAGGTGCACC
>JALHOV010000735.1:2905-3287 GCA_022842865.1 Vulcanimicrobiota bacterium
TTTGAGCCAGGGACGCCTTCAGAAGCTGATTTTGCGCCGGGGGCAATGGGACGATGCCGGGGTCAGCAGTCCCGACGCCTGGAAGCTCGGGGCCATTTGGAACTACGACCAGGAAGAGGGCTATTTGACCCAAGCCCGCTTTACGGGTGCCTGTCAAAAGGAAGTGCAGGAGGGTGTGCAGCTGGTTCAGCGACACTTTCGCCAACTTGCTCGAGCCCAGTGGGCCAGCTCGTACGCAAACCTGAGTTCGGCCTGGAGGAAGCAGCAATCCCTGGAAGCGTTCCAGAAAGGCGCGCAAGCTCTAGACTATAGCCGGAAGCCTCCCCCCAGCCGGGCGCTCAAGGTCATCGGGCACAACGCTCGAGAAGTTCTGGTGCTTATT
>JALHOV010000736.1 GCA_022842865.1 Vulcanimicrobiota bacterium
ATGAGTCTGATCACCGCCCAGCAGGCGGCCGAATTCCAGAAGATGACCGTCAAACCGGGCGAGATCATCTTTCACGCCAATTTCCCCAGCCCCGGTCTGTATAAGTGTGCTCCCTTGACCGTCAAAGTCAACTAAGGAGAAGCAGCGGTCGGGTCCATTGGAGAGTCGTCCAGTGGACCCGGCGTTGAGTGAAACTCCAAAACCTTAAAGGGCGGGGATGGTCTCTTTCTTGCTGCCATCCTTGACTTTGTTCTCGTCAAAACCCCAGTCATCGGCAGCGGCCACGCTGGTGAGACAGCTGGACAGTTGTTCTTTAGTCAGCCAGCCGCGCTGGCCCCAACTGATGATTTCGTAACGCATCGGCTTGGAGGTTTTGTCAATGCCTACGACCAGGATGGCGTGATAGGTCTGCTTACCATCTTTGTCCTTGCCGGTGGTGACCCCGATGCTTACCGAGCGACCGCGCGAGATGTCGTCTTCGATTTGTTCCAGCATTTCGTCGATCCCGTCGCCGGTATCGGTAACCTTGAGGGGATTCCAATACTCACCCATCAGCGACTGGGTAAAGAGCGCTTCGTCGCGAGCACTGGTGCCACTTTCGCCTTTAAAATCCCGGCGTTCGTTGGAGAGCGACTCTTGAAACATCCAGGCGGTCAGGTTGCGCCCGTCCTGCGGCCGCTTGTTCCAGTCGCCGGGGGGCTTGAAGGTGAGGTCTCCCGCTTTGAAATTCTTACCGCTGGCCAGGGTGGTCATCATCTCTACATACTTGACGGGATCCTGACCCACCAGATGCACCTGAATGGCCGCGGTGCCGCAGGTGGGCGAGTTCTGCTGATTGATTTCGCTGGGCCGAGCCACGTCTTGCAGCAGAGCCGACATGAACTGATAGACTTGCTGGGAGTCGCGACCGCTCTTTTTGGCGCTTTCGGCAAATTCGCTCATCTTGTTCAAAATCGTGACCGCTTTGCTCACGCCAATGCGCTTGACCACTTCAAATAGCGTGGTCAGGAGGTCGAAGGCGGGAAAATGCGCCTCCAGCTTTTTGGCAGCCTCCTTTAATTTCTTGCCGTCGGCGCTATCGGGGGACATTTTTAGTCCCGCCAGCAACGCCTCGATCGAGCCGAAAGACTGCCAGCTGGGAGCATTCTCCCCCTTAAAAAGCTTGCCAAAATCTTCGCCGCCGCCTTTGCTGTTGGACTTTGTGCGAAGGGTGGCCTCGGCGCGCTGATGGAATCGCTGCTCCAGTGCCTGCGTGCCCACTTTGCCGTTGTCTTCGGCCATCTGCGTCTGCAGCTCGGCCAGCGGGGCAAACTGCTGGTCGCCCGTGAGAGGCTCCAGCTGGTGCTCCGGCAGGGCCTGCAAGCCCTCGCGGTGGACTTCCTGGCCGGGTTCCTGGGTGCGCCACCAGGGCGCCTGCAGGCGGGGCGACTCCAGCTCTGGCGGCATGGAATAACCCGGACCGCGATGCTGACCGTTGACCAGGCTGCTGCCATCCGCACGAGCCCGCACCCGCTCGGACCCGGTTTGACGTACCGGTTCGTCACCCGCCAGGGTAAAGCGCTCAAAGCCCTCGGGGTTGCGGCGCTCCACCTGATCTTGGCTCCAGTGCAAACTGTCACCATCTCGTTCCACCCGCACCCAGTGACTCTCATCGGGTCGGAAACTGATCTTGCGGTCGGACAATAGCACGGTATGTAGTCCATCCGGAGAAACCTCGGGATGGGGACTATGAGCGGCTCGAGCCCGCTCGCGGCGGGCCTCGCGGAAAGCGCCCCCCAGACCTTCTCGGGTGGCTTCGGCGGTCGGATTGTCCAGCAAATGGGGAGCAGTAGCCACAGCCAACCGCGACTCCAGGTCGGAATCGGGGAAAAGCCTGCGCAGCTGCTGGGGACTAAGCTCTTGGACCAGCTTGAGGCGCTCAATGTGGGCCAGCACATCGTTATAGAAGGCTATCTGTTGAGATCCCTGCTGGGGGTCCACCACGGAGGCCGGACCGAGCCGGGCCTGCTGCAGTCGCTGCAGCCGCGTGAAGGTTTGGGGTTGATTTGTCGAATCCACTCGCATACAAAAATAGTGTCACCGATTACTGTCGATTTGTAAAGGGGTGACAGATGACAAAGGCAGACCCGCACCACGGAAAAGCTCATTCGGCCAGGTGGGCATGTGGAATCGCATAGCGCACCTTCGGTCCCCCCAGGAATCAACCAGAGCAGATAGCGACCTGCCCGTCATCGGGTGTGGTGCCCTGGTGGACAGTGGTCCTGCGCTAGCCAGGCACGCCCAGGGCTCCGTTAAGTTACCAAAGCATTACTAATGTTGACGGAATGTAAGCAGACTGTTGTCGGGAAGGGCAAATGGGTCAAGTGGCGCACGCTTGGCGTCCAAGCTCCACGGCGCCTCTTTCAGCAGAATAAGTTGCAAAGGCGACTCAATAACCTGGGCGAGCGGGCCTTCATCCGACGGGCTTCCCCTTGGCGTGGACGCAATTGCTCGTAAGCCATAGGCCGGGGAGATGAGCTAGAGATGGTATTTTGACTGGTATTTTTCCAGCGGCTCGGTTTTCCAGGCTGGGGCCTTTTGCCCCAAAGAGCCCAGGGTATAAGAGCACTTTTGCAAGATCTCCAGGGCCTGTCGGTAAGCCTCGTCTGCCTCTCTACGCCTGCTGCCGCTCTCCAGGCTCTTAACCACAAGTTGCAGATTGGCCTCATAGCCCCATAGCACGGCCTGGATTGCTTCGTTTTTCCGATTGAGGGCCAGCAGTATCCCCATGTGCAATTGGACGATTTCTGGCTGGCGCTTGAGTCTTGCCCGGAAGACTTCATCGCCGCTGTGCCAGGTCTCCAGATGCTCAAGTCGAGCTAAGGATTGTTGAGAATTCAATGGGCCCAGCTCGCGAGCGAAGTCTGTGGCCAGGTTCTCGTATCGCGAACGCTCGGCCAACTCAGCCACATTCTGTCCCAGCGCCGAATCGAGCCAGTCGATCCATTGTCCTCGCGAATGGGCGCTCACCGGGGAGGCCGGGTAGTTCAATTGCAACTGGAGGGCCTGAGCCGGATGGTCGGCTACAATCACCCGATTGAGATGTTTAAGGTAAAGCGGACCCAGGTGTTGAGACGACCTCAAGCGCAGAAGAAGTTGGCGCGCCTCTTCTAGCTGGGTTTGCATTTCCTGAGTGGTCAGCGGTTGGTCGGCTTCCAATCGATTGCCGCGCAGCAAGGTTGTGAACCCGTAACGTTCGATCAAGCTCTGCAAAGAATCAAAGTGCGCTCCCGTCGC
>JALHOV010000737.1 GCA_022842865.1 Vulcanimicrobiota bacterium
GACGGTTGAGAATCAGGGCGCCGCCCTCCCCGCAGCTAACGTTCTTGGTTTCGTGAAAACTCAAAGTCGAAAGTGAACCAAAGGTGCCCAGCGAACGTCCCGCCAGGCTCCCGAACAGCCCATGGGCATTATCCTCGACCACTTCCACTCCATGACGTGCGGCAACTTTCATAATTTTTTTCATGTCGCAAGCCACCCCGGCATAATGCACCGGCACAATGGCGCGGGTGCGTGGCGTGATGGCTGCTTCCAGCCGATCGGGGTCGAGGTTCAGAGTACGCGGGTCAACGTCGACGAACACGGGCTTGGCCCCAAATAAGGCAAACCCACTGGCGCTACTAACAAAGGTGAAGGCCGGGACAATCACTTCGTCGCCTGGCTGGATGCCTAGAACGCAGGCGGCCATTTCCAAGGCGGCGGTGCAGCTGGGTGTAAGAAACACGCTGGCCCCGTGAAACAGGTCAGCCAGGTGTTGCCGACATTTCTGGCCGAAGGGTCCGTTGCCGGCCCACTTTCCGGATTCAAGTGCGCAAGCCAGAGCTCTTTCAGCACCGGGGGCGCAGAATGGCTTGTGAAAAGGAATGTGAGTGGCGGTCGATTGCATCATTGGAAGATTTCTAATTCCCCTCAGGAACCCCTCGAAAACTTAGGAAGATCGGCCAGGGGTCCACCGGGCTTGCACCAGGTCCCTAGCCGATCCAAAATTTGCGGACTTTCTTCTAAAGCGGGTGCGTGATGAGGCTTGGGACGTGCGTCAATGATCAGCGGCCCCCGGCATCCCCAGTGACGCTGGTAAGTGGAAGGGGACACTCCATAGACGTCGGCCGCCGGGTTGGAGCGGGTAAAAGTCGTCCACAAAAAGTTGTTCAAACTCCGGGCCACAAAAGCGCTGTCGTGGCAGACCACCCAGAGCGGAAAGCCGCACAGCGGATGGTCCAGCGGAAGTTCCTCCAGGGCCCGCAGGGCCGGGTCGGCACCTTGCTGGGCGTCAAAAGCGTAGGCGGGTGCTTGCAGCGCCAGCACCCCGGGAAGACAGCAGTGTGGCTCGGAAAACCCGGGCGGTAAGCGAACTTCGCCCGCCCAGTCGACTGCCAGCTCGCGGAGCGGCGAGCCCACGGCCGCGATCACCAGCTTGGAACCCTGGTTCAGTTGCCCGCCCGAATAGTCCAGCGTGTCGATGGTCGTCTGGGTGTGGAAGTGCAGGTCGCGGCGCCAGTCCACACGCCGCAACACATGCTGAAAAAATAGCGGGATATCCGAGCAATCCAAGGTTGGGTCATCCTCTTGGGCGGCCAGCCAGAGGTATTTCGCCAGCGATAGTTGCCCCTGCCCCAGAATGGCGTTAGCGCAGGTCAACAACTCCTGAGGCCGTTTCCGTTTCTGGAAGGGTGTATAACGCTCGCTGGCTACGGCCAGGAGCAAGGGATGCACGCCGGCCGCATCCACCGCGTGCACCTGCTTCACGCCCGGCAACACGGTAGGCAAAACCGGATCGGTCATCTGATGAATCAATTTGCCGAAGGTGGTGTCTTCCTGGGGCGGACGCCCTACGGTGGTGACCGGCCAGATGGCGTCGGCCCGATGATAGACCGCTTCCACGTGGAGGACCGGAAAGGGATGGACCAGGCTGTAGTAGCCCAGGTGGTCCCCAAAAGGCCCCTCGGGCCTGGTCAACTCCGGATCGATCCAGCCCACGATGGCAAAATCCGCCTCGGCTGCTAAGGCCAACGGACTCTCCGGACAGGAGCACAGAGACACCGGCGCCCCCGCTAAGGCACCAGCAAAAACCAACTCCGGGATGGTCTCTGGCAGCGGCATAACCGCCGACCAGGCCAGGGCCGGGGGCCCGCCGACAAAAACATTGACGTAAAGACGCTGCGAACGGGCTGCGGCGGCCTGATGATGGATGCCGATACCGCGGTGAAGCTGGTAGTGGAGACCGGCTTCTCGCTCTGGAAGATAGTCGTTACCTGCCAACTGCACGCGATACATGCCCAGGTTGCTGCGCATCCAGCCCGGATGGAGCGGATCTTCGCTGTAGACCGCGGGCAGCGTGACAAACGGGCCTCCGTCCTGAGGCCAACTGATGAACTGGGGAAGCTTGCTGAGAGTCGTCTTGTGCTGCAAAACTGGCCCGCCGCCGCGCCGGCGAGGGAGCAGATGGGGCAAACTCAGCGGCAGATCCCAGTAGCGCCAGGGCTGGCGCAGGACCCCCGTGGGGTCGGCCTTGAGGCGCATGGCCTTCTCGACCCTTTGGAGTCCGTGACGAAGCAAGTAGCGAGCTCGTTCCGGCGAGCCGTAGAGATTGCCGACCACCGGAAATTGGCAGTCCCGAACCCGCGGAAATAGAACGGCCGGCCCGCCTTGCTCGTAGACATAGCGCAACACCGCCGCCATTTCCAACTCAGCCCGTATCGGTTCGTCAAAAACCAGCAGCTGATTGGTGCGCCGCAAATCCGCCACCACCGAAGCCATACCACGATAAGCCATAGCCAGGTTGTTCAAGAGCTCCATCCAGGCTCCCCTGCTTTTCTGGAGCCGTCCACTCCCAGAAAGGAGCCTGGAGGTTCTGGGGGCTGCGAACGCAAATCGGCGGCCATGCAACTGATTCATCTTGCTCCTCAGGCGACTCGCTGCGCCCTGCCGCCGTCTTCCGAAAACCAGGGGATTCTGGTTGGGCTGAGTGCCCATCATCATCAACTGCTGGCCCAGGCTTGCCAGCCTCAGGCGCTGGGGCCTCGGGCCCAGTTGCTGGAGAGCCTGGAAGCCCAGGCTGAGGAAGCCCCGCAAAAGTGGTTCCAGGCAGTGGACTGGCTGGAGCAGGTTCCGGCCGATTTCCTGAACCGGCTGACGGTCTGGGCGCGCCAGCGGCGAGCCCGCCAACTGGCCGAGCAGTGGTCGGTCGCCTATCTGCCCAGTGAAGAGTTGCGCCTGGGTTTGCCGCCCAGCGCCGGCCGCTGGGTCACCGCCGATCACAATGCCGAGGGAGAGGCGCTGATGCCGGTGCTGGCCACCGCCTGGAAGCCGGACCTGTGTAAATTCTGGCTCGACCGTCCCGCCTTTTTCTCTGCCGACCCGCGCGTGGTTCCCCAGGCAAGGCTGCTGCGCGAACTGGACTCTCTGTGCGCTCAGGAGCTCATTCGCCTGCGCGGGCTGGACCTGGATTCAGCAGTTTTGGAGACTCTGGCCGGCTGCGACCTGGTGGCCGAAATCGGCTGGTTGCAGAAGCCGGATTGGCCCGCCAGTCGCGTGCTGGCCCAGGCTCCAGGAGCCAG
>JALHOV010000738.1 GCA_022842865.1 Vulcanimicrobiota bacterium
CAAAGGCGTGGCAGTCTCAAATGGCGACGATGAGCTGTTAACGAAGAACGGTATTTTGATTCAGCATTGGAAAGAGTTTTTATGGGACGATTGCCCTTTGGGTCCGCCAACATACTTTGGCCAGGATTCATCGGAGGAATCCAAATATCGCTATGGGGCTCGGTATGAAGACCTGAAGCTCACTCTTGCAGAGAGAAACGGTCACATTGTGTGTATTTTAGAGCCACGTAGCTCGCTGAGGCGATATGAAGGCGGGATGCCTTAAATCTATAACGGGCGAGGCGTTCCGACGCAGAAAAGCATCGGAACGCCTCGCAGCCAGGCTCCAATTAGTCTAAGGCGTACGCAATATTGCCTTGATGGCGTCTAAGACCGTTTTAGGGTAGGGAAGAATGCGGTCGGTCATATTCTGAATCACCTTGTTAGACTCTGGTGAATCCATGACAGTTCCCGTTTCACCGTGAATGTCTGCGTTACTGTTGGTGTTGTTGCTATTTGCCATACCGTGGCCTAATTCGTGCTTGACACAGTTCTCCAAAAAGTCGTTTTGAGGGAATCCCAACTCTGGGCATTTATGCTCTTTTGAGAAATCGCGAATGGCCTGCACAAAGACCGATGAGTCTGTAGAGTTACGGCTTGCAGTCCAGCCCATCAGCTTGTTGCCTTGGCCTTGGTAGAGCTGTGGAACGTCTCTAGGGTCCATGTACCCATCTATGATGTTGATCTGGTAATTGTATACTCCTTTATACGCTCCCAGCCAGGGGGCGGTCCCACAGGTTACCCTTATCTGGTCTGATTTTAGCTCTTTTTGTAAGTTTCTAGTAAGTAATTTGGCCAAACGTTCATAACCCTTGGTAAGATAGACAACTATTGGTTTATTCCCGTAAGGATCCACTGCATCAGTCGGAGAATTCTTCGCATAGGCATAACTACGTGCAGTCCGCACGAAATCGCCCGTACAGCGGCTTTTCAAATTCCAGTGCGCACGCCTATAAGCGGCAAATTACAATTCCGCCAGTCGCCTCCGAAGGGCCGTCTCGCGGTGGGTCCGCCAAGCGCGGTGCAGTGCGCGGGGGCTGGCGCGACGGCGAGTATGCTCGTAAATACGGGCGGTCACGGCGATCGCGCTCATTCTACGCCCCTGCAGCGTCAGGAACAGAGCCGGTTCGGTGGGCTCGGACAGCAGCGCCGGGCGGCCTCGATCAAGGTAGCGAAGCAGATATTCGGCCAGGTGGGGGCTCAGGGCGGCGCCGCGCAGCTGGCTGAGGCCGCGGTCCAACTCGCCGGCGTCCAGCTCTCGGCAGCGCTGCGCGGAAAAGCCCAGTTCGGCCACCAGGCGCAGCAAGGCCAGGTCGCGCAATCCCTGCGGCAGGCTCAGGTCGGGACGGGCGAAGACCTGCTCCAGTTCGTCGCGCGTCAGCAAAAGCTGCGCTCGCGAACGGGGCCGGGGTAGCACCAGGTCGGCCGTCGGGTCCGTTTTCAAAACGCCATCGCGAAAGAGCTGGCGCAGAAAGGCGCGCACCAGGCGCAGGTGCTGGTCCACCGTGGCGGGTGCCGGCAGTCTTTCATTCGTGACGGGTGTCCAGAGCAAAAACTGCTGATAGGCCGTCAGCGCCTGGTCGTCCAGTGCTTCTAAGGTCAGGTCACGGCTCAGGCAATAGGCCTCAAACGCCGTCAGGCAGTGGCAGACCGCCTCCAAAGTCGCTTTCTTCTGGCCCTGGCTGCTTCTCCAGGCCAGGTGCTTTTCGATCCAATTCTTCACGGCTCTTCCTCCTCCGGGCGCGCGGGTGGGTGCGGCGAAACTCTCGCAGCACATCGGTGGCCGCCAGCTGCGTGTAGATTTGCGTGGCCAGCAGACTGCGGTGGCCCAGTAGCGCCTGCACCCAGCGCAGGGAGGCGCCGTTTTGCACCAGGTGGGTCGCAAAGGCGTGCCTCAAAGCATGCGGCGTAAACTTCAGACCCGCTCTCTTGCTCAGCTTCTTCAGGCGGCAGCCCAGCCCGGCATAAGTCAGGCGGCGCCCCGCGCGGGTCACGAACAGGCCCGCCTCAGTCGAATCCTCGATCACCTGGGGCCGCAGTCGCTGAAGGTAATCGCGCATCAAGCCCGCCAACCTTGGCCCCATCACCGCCCAGCGGGCGCCCGTCTTGCCCTGCCGCACCTGCACCAGGCCGTCCTCACAGAGAAGGTCGCCTACATCCAAAGCCTGCACCTCGCCGCGCCGCAGCCCCGTTCCGTAAAGAAACTCCAGCAGCGCCCGGTCCCTGGCCCCCGCCCAGCTGTCCGGGTCCGGAAAATCCAGCAGTTGGCGCACTTCCCGCGGCGAGAGCGGCCGTTTCATGGACCTCGGCAAATTCGGGAACTTCAGACCGTGGGCGGGATTCCAAAGCACCATTTTGTGACGCGTCAGCCAGCGAAAGAACGGCAGCAACCGCGCCAAATAACCCCAGGCCGTCGGCGTTTTTTGTGATGCCAACAGCTTTCCCAGGTAGTCAAGGACGTGCTCCGGCTGTATCTCCGCCGGCGTTTGCAGGTTCAGCGTCCCCCTGAACTTCCTCACCTCGGTCTGAAACGCGCGCAATGTGCGGAAGCTCTTGCGAGAGCGCATCTCGTCGAGATAACCCTCGACACAAAACTCCCAGCTCAGCGCCCCCATTTCTTCTCGCGGGGGTGGTAGCGGCGCAGCGCCTTGTGCAAATCCTTCAAGTCCACCTGGGTGTATTGGCTGGTCGTGTGCGGCGATTCGTGGCCCAGCATGTCTTGCAGGTGTCGCAAATGGGCGCCCCGCCGCAGCATATGGGTCGCGCACGAATGTCTCAGAGTATGCGGCGTCACGCCCTGCAGCTCGGCCACCCGGGCCCAGCGGCTCACAATCCCGCCGATCTGGTCGCGTCCCATCGGCCGGCCCCGGTAGGTCAGGAAAACGTGCAGTTCGCCGGCGGTGCAGGCCCACAGCGGCCGCACCCTCTGCAGATACTCCTCCAACCAGGCCAGCGCTTCCTCGCCCAGCGGTACCAGGCGGTCCTTGCCGCCCTTGCCCTGGCGAATCCAGAGCGCCTGCTGGTCCCAGTCGATGTCCGGCAGCTGCAGCCGGCCCAGCTCCGAATTGCGCGCTCCGGATGCATAAAAAGCTTCCAGCATCGCGCGGTCGCGCACGCCCGCCGGACGGCTCACGTCCGGCGCCTCCACCAGGCGCATGGCCTCATCCTCGCTCAGCACGCGCGGCAATCCCCGCAGAACCTTGGGCAGCTCCAGGTCGGCGCCCACGTCCAA
>JALHOV010000739.1 GCA_022842865.1 Vulcanimicrobiota bacterium
TGGCCTCCGGGGCTCAAGGGCAGCTCGCGGGACGCCAACTGGTTGCCGTTCGGGTAGTAAAGCGTGCGGCCGTCGTCGCTCCAGGAGAGTTTGACCGTCTCCAAAGGCGCCGGAGGCTGCGGAGCTCCGGGAATGTCTTGAGGAGTGGCACCAGAGCCCACTTTCATGGCGCTGAGGGTCAAAACCCCGCCCGCATTCCGGTAAAAAGCGACCAGATTGCCATTGGGAGAAATCGAGGGCAGACGAGCCTGCCCCGTGAAAAGAGTCAGATTGTTGAAAGGATCCAGGGGCGTGTGCAAAATCAGGTCGCCGCTGGTGGCGTTGACGCAGACGATGCGCTGCCCGTCCACGGTAGCGCTGGGCTCGATGTAGCCGGGCAGATAGATGCGTTCGCGCTGGCCGGACTCATCCATGGTGTAGATTCCGGGTCCCGGATTGGCTCGGTTGCTCTGGAACAAAATCTTGCCAGGAGGACGAATTTCAAAACGCCTGATCTCGACCCGGGGACTGCCGCCATTCACGTTCTGCACTTTACACTGAAGGGTATAAACCTGGCCGGGAAGAGCTTTGACCGGAGGACGCCATTGCCAGTCCGTCTTCCAGGCGCCCACGCCGCCGCGCAGATTCTGGTCCCACTCCATGCGCCCGCCGGCTCCCTGAGCTCCTGCGCTGGTATCTCCCTTTAAAGAGAACGCTCCCTTGCTCGGATTGCCGTCGCCATCCAGTGGAATCGGCGTCTGAATTTCCCAGGCGCAGAAAAGCTGCTCGCCCGAGTCGGATTTGGCTTCCATATGCAAACTGACATACTGGTCTTTGGTGATCAGCGCGTCGGGGGCTGGCGTGGTGGAGGGTAAATTGGCCGGGTTGGGCTTGGGATAGAGGGCCGGGTTGCCCGGCAGAGGATCAGGATCCTGGAGGGGCACCGTGTCCGGGTGGGGGGCAGAAAAATTGACGCTGGTGGCGTAGTTTCCCTGGGCTCCCGCCGAGCCGTTCTCGTTGAGGATACCGCTACTCAGGCTGATGCCGCCGACCGGGCTGATGCTGATGGTGAAGCTTTCCCCCGCGCCGGTAAGGCGCGCTGCGGCACGGCCGCCCGAAGCGGTGGAACCTGCTGACACGAGCAAGTGATAGCGGTTGTCGAATGATTTGATGCCATTGGTGCGTACGGTACCGTCCGGCAGGAAAACAAAACAGTTGTCGTTGCGCGCCGCGCTGGTGGCGGGGACCCAGTTGGTGAAGTTGAAGGCGCTCCATTTACTACCGGTGACGTCGAGAGGGCTGTTGTTCCAGGCCCCCGACCGGAGGTTCCATTCCCCCACAAAGAGATTGGCGCCGGCAAACTCGGACTTGAAATTACGAGACCTCACGATGCGGGGCTGATACTCGCCGTCCATCACATAATACGAGCGCGTGATGGGAGAGGTGCCTCCGTTGGTTGGCAGGCAGAAGGCAGTGGGGCGGCGGCGCGCGATGGCCTCCTGGCGAACCCGGCGCATCTCCTCGCTGATGACAAAAGCCAGCCCTTGAGCTCCTGCTTTGTCCTTGCCGCGATGTAAGCCCTGAATGGCCACGACGCTGAAGACACTCAGTATCATCAGAACCATCATAATTTCAAGAAGCGTAAATCCCCGTCGTCTCATCTGAGGTATATTCCGCCTGTTCCTTCGGGTTGCCTGCATGGACCCATGGCGAGCGCAGAAAGTTATTAAGCGGTCTTTATATGTTACGAAGCGATAATATTTTGGTAACGCCAGCCCGATAAGGTGAGCCTGTCCCCCCGGCCCTCGAGGCCCCCTTGGAAGGAGCTTTCCTGTGTCCAATTTGGTAACTTCCGCTTCCCGACGCTCGGCCCTTACGCCGGCCCGCAAACCCGCCACCGACTGGCGTTCCCGCTTGATCGCCTGCCCCACCCGCTACAAGGTGGGGGTGGTCGTTTGCCTGCTGTTGGGCGTGCTCGGCTGGCTGGGCATCACCAGTCACCAGCAGGCGGTGGAGCCGGTCAAGCTGTTTGCTTCCAAAATCACTCCACGCCAACTGCAAGAGTGCTCTCAATACCTCTCCAAGTTGGGCGTCGAACACCATCCCAGTACGGACGGTGAGAATCTGATGGTGGCGCCGGAAAAGCGTCTGACTTTGCTCAATCAGCTGGGCGCCGAAAACATCCCCCACGACGACCCGGCCAACAAGATTATTTCCAGCGGCCTCACCCCTTCTCGCCGCGAAGCACTGGCTCGCGAGCAGGCCGAACTGCAACTGAGCCTGGGAGCCACGCTGAAGACCATGCAGGGAGTGGACAACGCGGTGGTCCAGCTGGCCCTACCCGAGTCTTCCGCCTTCGAAGAAAATAACCACCCGACCGCTTCGGTGATGTTAGTGCTGGCCTCGGGCTACGAGATGTCCGATCGCCAGTCCGAGGGGATCGCCAAGTTCGTGGCCGGCGCCATC
This sequence comes from Vulcanimicrobiota bacterium, assembly GCA_022842865.1. GTDB lineage: Bacteria > Vulcanimicrobiota > Xenobia > Xenobiales > JADMJV01 > JADMJV01. The sequence continues at coordinate 2,446 of JALHOV010000739.1, forward strand.
CCGGCGATGCGCACGGAAGACGTGACGGTGGTGGACCAGACGGGCCGCGAGCAGAGGCGCGGCGATGGCCAGTTGGACTCGATGCAGTTTGAGTTGCAAAAGCAACTGGAGCTGTACATGCAGGGTAAGGCCCAGCGCATGCTGGATATGGCCTACGGTCGCGGCAACGCGCTGGCCATCGTCAACGTGCAGTTGGACTTTTCTCAACTGGAAGTGAAGAATAATATCGGTTCGGACCAGCCCCTCGTTCAGAACACCTCCAAGGAAACTTACTCCTCGCCCGGTTCGCAAGTGACCACTTTTATGGAGGAAAAAGACGGGCCGGCCGATGCCTCCGGCAAGAAAGGCAAGACCTACGAAAAAGTGGTGGAAGCCGTGCGCCGTTCCCCACACGAAGCGCTGACTTGGCGGGTTTTTAAGCTGCCCCGTCTGGAGCGCGTCACCTGTGCGGTGCTGATCGAACAGCAGAGTCAGCGTCAGGCGGCTATGGATATGGTGCAGGGCGCCATCGGTATGGACGAGTCGCGCGGCGACAACATCACCGCCTCGGTGGTGCCCTTGCATCGAGACAACGCCGGCCTCAAGTCGATTGCGCCCTCCCCCCTACCAGTAGAACAACCGACCTCGACCGGCCCGATTGCCTGGGTCGGCCTGGTGGGAGCCCTGACGCTAGGAGCGGGCATCTGGTGGGTCGGGCAGCGCCGTCTGCGCCTCAACCAGCCCGTGCTGGAAACGCCCAAATTTAATGGTCTGGCCACTCAGTGCGACCTGAACTTCCGCAAGGAGGGCGCAGCCACGCCGGGTTCGGAGGCCACCGC
>JALHOV010000740.1 GCA_022842865.1 Vulcanimicrobiota bacterium
CGGATACGTCCGACGTCGCTTTCCAGTGTTTCCAGGTCGGCTTTCTGGCCGGGATTTAGCTGGCTGCGGGCCTTGGTCAGCTGCATTTCCGCCAGCGGGTCCGAGAATTGCTTAAGACTCTGGGTGGTGGCCGTGCCGGGCATCTCGGCCGTCGGGAAGGGGCCGTCGGTCCGGATGACGGTGGCCGCTTCCTGAGCCGCTGCGGTCGCTTTGGCCTCTTGGGTTGCCTGCGCGCCCTGGGTGGCTTGCGCGGCGGCCGGCTCCGAATGTTTTTCCAAACCTTTGGTGGCCTCCGTAAAGTGACGGGCGCCGTCATCGAGGTGCTTGAGATTGGCGGCATCGAGCTTCAAGTCTTTGTCGCCGCCCACGGCCTTCAGCGACGCAGCCGGGTCGTCGACGAATCTTCGCGAGGCCTCGGCCAGCCAGCCCGCTTCGATATCGGCTTTCTGATCGGGTCCCGCCTGTCGATAACGCACGGTGGCGGTGGGATCTTCGTTGAATTCCGTTTTGACCTGGTCAAGGTGGTGATGGACGGCCTGCTGGGCCACCGCTGGCAACTCCTCGTAGGCCCCCATAAAGCGTTCCTGGGCATTATTGCGCACGGCCTCGTAACCGTCCCGCTGGGGCACGGTGTTGCCGTTCACGGTCAATTCCCCGGCCGCCAGTTTTGACAGGATGCGATCGTTTTGGTCCGTCTCGATTTTTGCATCCTGCATCGCCTTGCTGGGCGGAGCTGTTTCGGACTTGGCAGCACTGCCGTTGGTCAGGATCGAAGTCTGGCCGCCGGGAATCCCCCCCGCGATCATGGCCTCCTCCTGAAAATTGCCGGAAGCCAGTTCTGCGGCAGCTTTCTCGGCGGCCACCTGGTGGGTCTCCAGCGGCAGTTCCATCTGCATCGGCTTCATCTTGGGATCGTTGGTGGTGTCACGGATGTCCAGGGGCTCGGCCAGTTTGGGCATCGGCTCAACTTCCATGGTCTCGGCTACGGCGTCAATCTTGGGGTCGGTCTTGAGCACGGCCACTTTGCTGACGCCTTTGGCCATCTGGGTATCCATAACGGCGTTGGCAGCCTCAAGACTCTTCGGCGGAATATCGTCGAGCAACTGGGCGTCCGTAAAGTCCGGGTCGTCCATCTTTTTGGTGAGGTATTCGTGGTCTTCTACCTTCATCACCTGAATGGTGCCGTCCGGGGCGGCCATTTTCATGCCTTTGCCGTCGGCGGTAGGACCTTCTGCCAGCATTTGCTGGTCGCGGTCGTAGCCGCGCTTGCGCTGAAGTTCCGCCTGTTCGTGGTCATCCGCCGGCACGTCCAGGCCACTCTGGTGGGCCATTTCGTGGCCGTGTTCGGCTACGTGGTCAGCGTGCTGCGCCTGTTCGGATTTGAGCGCCTCACGGGCGGCCGGGCTCAGGTTGGACCCCTCTTCCGCGATGGTCCCACCCTTTTTCACGGTGGTCTTCTTGGCGGTGTTGGTTACGCCACTCTGATTGCGCAGATTTTCGGCGGACTTCCCCTCTCCGCGACCCACTTGGTTCGCAAATTGCTGATTGATGAAGGAGCCTGTGTTGAGAGGAGTCGCCACGTTAAATCCTGCCTTGGGTAAACTTCGGACTGATAAGGTTCTCGCTCCCGGTCAGTCTTCCTACCAGGTAAGCGGACCCTTCAGAGCCAGCCGAGTTTCCACCTGAGTCAGCTTGAGCTGGGCCCGCTCGACAGAACCAGCGTCACCTTGCGCTTGGTGGAGTTCGATGAGGCGAATCAGGTCCTGGCGCAGAAGAGGGGTGGTGGGGGCGCTGCGCACCCGATCTTCAATGTTAAGAATTTCACTTCGATTGCGCACCTGCCGTGCCTGATCGTGGCAGCCCAGGCTGGCGTACTGTTTGGCCAGGGCGCTTAAGGCCGCACCGCTGCGCGGTTCGGCGTTGAGCGAGAGGCTCAGGCCCCACAGGTCCTCGCTGCGCTGCCCTTCGCCCAGGCTGCGCGCCAACTGCTCCGCGTGGGCGCCGAGTTCCGGGCTGGTGGGCCCATAGTTTTCCAGTGCCTCGCCCCAGATCTGGTTGTAGATCTTACTGGCTTCGCCCTGGTTGCCGGAGTCGGAGTGGACTTTCGCGATCTTTTGCTGAACCTCGGCCCGGCGTTCGAAGCCGGCGTCTTGGGGCAGCAGCTGCTGAGCTCGTTCGAGTAAAGGCAGAGACTTTTCGGAACCGCCGTAGAGCTGAAAGAAGTCAGCGGCTTTCTCATACAAGCTGGCTGCATCTTTGCCCCCGCCCAGGCAGGCGGGAATCAGTTTGTGCAGGCTGTCCGTCTCGCCCCGCTCTTGCAGTTCTTTTTCGAAAATTTCCAGCGCCTTATGATAGTTCGTGGCCGCTTCGATGCCGTTGAGCTGGCCGTGCTGATGCTGGGCCAAACTCATGTGAGTGCTGAGCGTGTAGATGGAATCTTTGCCGAACTTCTGCTGATTGCTCTTGAGCATCTTTTTCAAGCGGTGCTCTTGCTGGGCCGGTCCGGCGGACGGTTCTACCGAGTAGGCAGATTGCCAACTGTCCACCTGGTCCTGGATGACGCCGGTGACCAGATCCGCAGTGCGCTGGAGAATCCGTTCGATGCGACCGGGCTGGTTCGGTTGGATCTTCATAACAGGCTCGGATTTTCGCTACCAGGATTGCGAAAGCCTTTTACGGTTGGTTCTCATGAGGGAAGCCGCCGTTCTCCATAGTTAGTCCAGCAATCTACACCAGGACGGGTTGGGGCTTTAATTGGCCCAGAGGGAGGCCGCGGGGGAGGGTGGGTATAGCCCCGGGGACCGCCAGGCTGAGGAGTTGGTGGTTGCGCTCCAGCACGATTTTGTTTTCCAGCAGAGGGGCGAGGGCGGCTTGGAACTGCTCGGAGGTTTCCAGCAGGCCGGCCTGGGTGAGTTCGCGTTCCAGAGCGCTGCGGCCGCGCACATGGTCGCAGCGCATCAGGATTTCACGGCTCAACCCCTGATAGAGGCTGCGCCGTGAGGTGCCTCCGTGGCGCGTGTCGATCACGCGGGCGGTGGCGCCGTCGTCGTCCAGGGCCAGCAAAGCGTTCTGCTCCCAAAAGCGGTGGAACCACACCTGGTAGGCAGCCCCCAGGATCTCGATGATTTCTTCGACCTTCTGCGAGCCGGCCCGGTCCACAAAGAAGTAGGCCAGCTCGGCCACGTCCTTTTGGGAAAAAGGGTAGACCTGGGAGTAAGCTGGCTCCGGCACCGGTTCAATGCC
>JALHOV010000741.1 GCA_022842865.1 Vulcanimicrobiota bacterium
AACCGCCGATCTCTAGCTGCGAGCGAACGCCTGGATGGGCCAAGTTCTAGCTGTCCCACGAAGTGGGACGGCGCCCATTTGATTGTGCTAGAAATTGGCCTACTGCAAGGATGCGAGATTCGAAGCAGCTTGCTGCGAGCGAACGCCTGGATGGGCCAAGTTCTAGCTGTCGGATACGGTGCCGAAATGACTGCCGGCCGGCACCGCCATGCAAAACCAGAGCAATTGACTGAGGGGCATGGTCCAGCTGGAGCTGAGCAATCCGTGGTTCAGCATGGTGACGCCGGCGATGGTCAGGCCGCCCAAAATCAAGAGCAAGCGCAATCCAGGCTTGGCAAAGCGGCGGTAGCCCGCGAAGCCAGCCATGGCACCCAGGAACCAGAATAAAATGGTGGTCGGGAAGAGTCCGGTCAACGAGAGCAGCGGCGGAAATAGCAGGAAAATCAGCACGCAACGGTCGTCCCCGCGCGATCGTTCCCAATAAAGACGCAGGCGTTCCAGCATAGGCTCAGATTGGCCTCGCTGCCAGGCTCTCCTGCTTGCCTGCCCCCCAGGCAACATCAGGACCCTGGAAATGACGAAAGCCACCGGATCGCTCCAGCGGCTTGCATCATACGGACTGAGGTCTGCCGTCCCCCTGCTTTTATGGTCAAGCAGAACCTCCTGAGTGCCTACCCAACTCAGGTCCCTCAACTCCCCCGGAAATCTCGAAAGACTTCTGTGTTGAGCCAACTCCCGGTTTTTACAGAGTGGAAGAACTCTGGCCTGCTGAGGTCTGCAAACTACCCCTGGTTCTCCGCTCCCCAGAGCGCCGGTCTACTTCCGACCGGAGCGCCGTCCGCTTTCGCGTCCAGGTCTGCAATGTAGCCTATCAACATGCCGCCTGTCAACCACGTACCTGATTGTTCACAGGGGTTTTGCAACAGATTCGAATTCTGTTCGCCTAAAAAAGTGAGAAGTTTCCAATCAGTGCCTCCAAGAAATTCTGTTGCGGATCATTCTGGTTGCGGCGTTCGGCGTCGGACACGGTCTTGGCATCCGGGACCTGCGACCTGGCCGACTCTTTGGCCAGCTGCTTGGCGGTATCTTTGAGACCGGCGTTGGCGCCTTGCTCCACGACTTCTTCGGCCACTTCCTTGGCCGTGGCTTTGCCCACGGCGGTGGCCCCTCCCTTGGCGGCGGAGCTGCTGCCGCCGCTCAGCACGGCCAGCACCAGGTCGGGAGCCACGTAACCAGCCAGGCCGGCGGCTCCGTTCTTTTCATACTGATCCTTGTAGTCGTTAGCCAGGGTGGTGCCGATGCCCTTGAGCTGCTCCGCGCCCTTCTTGTAGCGATCCAGCGGATTGTCGCCGTTGATGGCGTCTTGGGCCAGATTGACAGGGTTCAGAATTCCCTTAGAAGGGTTGAGCAGCGGGTTATCCGTCAGGCTCTTCACGGCCTTGGCCGTTTGCACCGGGTGGGTCACCAGGCTGGTAACGGTTCCCACCGTGCCCTTGCCCCACTCCACCACGCCGCGGCCGAAGTTGGCTCCCTGATGGGCACCTTCCTCAACCACTTCCTTGGAGAGGTGGACGGCATCCTTGACTCCACCGACGGCTTTGTCTTTGACGGCTCCGGCGGCGTCCTTCACATCGCCAGCCCGTCTGGCGGCTTCGCCGCTCACCGATTTGGCCACGTCGCCACCAGCGCGGATCGCCTTCTTGACCAGTCCAGAACCGGGAATGCTCAGGCCCATCGTTGTCCTCCAGGAGTTTCTGACTTCTTTCAGACAACTTTAAGGGCCAGCGCGCAAACACCGATAAAACGCACGGACAAAATGTGAACAGGCCGGTCAAACTTGTTACGGGCTTAGACCAGCAAGATGACCAAGCAGTTCCGCCACAAACTTGCGCTCGGCGGGCCCGAGTCCATTCCATTCCTGGTGAGCCTCGGATTGATCCAGAGTGGCCTGCAAGAACTCTCGACAGAACTGCGTGGCCTGGGAGGGCCGCTGAGCGGGTTTCAATTGAATCAACTGACCGGCCAGCAGCACATTGCCCCCCAGTGTGTCGCGCCTGGCCTGGAGCAAAGCCTGCAAAAAACAGGCATCAAAGTGTTCTCCCCGCCAGCCGCGGCGTAACAGGTAGGGGTAAACGGACCGACCGGGCAAACGAGCCCAGGTCGGACGTAGCCAGTCAGACCACGCCAAAGGCGCCAACCCCTGGTCGATCAGAGTGAGCCAGGATTCCTCCGGCCAGGCTTCCCAAAGCCCTTCTGGTAACAACTCTCCCAACCAGGCCTGGCGCCGTTCATAGTAGGCGGGTGCCAGCCGATGTCCCGGCGGAGGGGCCGGAAGAACCGAGAGCAAACGAACCATTTCCCCTTCAGGGGCGCGTAGCAGCAGCCATTCCGCCTCTTCCGGCCCTATCTCTTCCGCCCCCAAGAGCCGGTCCTGAAAGTGGGTCTGCAAACAGCCTATCTGTTCCTCTGATAAGGCCGGGGAGACCAGCCGGCGCAGACGAGCGTCCAAACGCACCTCCGTCACCGGCCAGTCCAGAGAACCGCCGGGAGGCAACAAAGGAACGCCGTCCCAAGCGAAAGCAAATCCATCCACCAGGAGGCGCAACCCGGGACCGCTGGCTGAGCGCGGTAACGACGCCCCGTTGAGAAACACCGGAAAGACCAGGTTTTCGATGACCGGCAGCCTACCCCCGTTCCGGTAAGCTTGGATACGGCAGAACCCGTCGCGTGCGCGACGATGCTCCTGCAACTGGCTGGTCCCGCCCTGCAAGCGCAGGCTACCTCGCGGAGCCTCCAGAGCGATCTGCTCAAAACCTTGCTGGGCCGCCGCCAGCATTCCCAGCGCCAAATAGCGTGGCCCTCGGGCCCGATGCAGCAACAGCGAGCGCAGTTGCTCCGGATCGGGACCAAGAGAGCGAAAACGAAGTTCGAAAGAGCGTCCATCCCAGTCGACTTCGGCCGGTTCGGCTCCGTAGAAGGCGGCGAAACGCAGCAGGTAGTGCAGCCAATCATCCCCATCGGACCGAAAGACCATCTCGACTCGAGCCAGATCCAGGGAAAAAACCCCGGAAGGTCCGGGTCGAGCATCTCCGATCAGGCGCTCAATGTGCTGAGAGAGGGGATCTTCTTCCATGGGGGTGCTTTTGGGAAAATCTCAAAGACCGCCTCCAAGAGTTTCGGGTAGAGTTTTTCTATCTACATCCGCGGAGGCCCCATGCTTGCACTCGAGTCCCAAGTTC
>JALHOV010000742.1 GCA_022842865.1 Vulcanimicrobiota bacterium
AAGGTCTACGCATTTGCCCGACGCACCAGCGACCAGGAAAACATCGTGATCATCAACAACGATGACCAGTCAATCCAACGAGACATTCCCTTGCGTGTTGGCAGCCCTCTTCAGGAAGGCAAGCTCCTGGAGGACGCTCTCAGCAAGCGCCAGTTTCGAATCGAGAATGGCCATCTTCACGTGGATCTTGCGGCCCGCTCCGGACTGATTCTGGTGCCCGTTTCCCAAGGCTGAGCAATCCCGAGAAAATTCCCCATCGGCCTCGATCTCCTGAGGGGTTCAGTCACCTTGAAAGATTTGGCGGCAAAGAGTTAACGTTTTGGAAACACGGCCCTCAGGCAATCGACACCTCGTGAACCGGACAGGGCTATCTTTGCTTCAGGGCCCAGTTCGAGCGACAGGCTCGCCTGGAAAAAACGAAGGTTGGTTCACCGGCCACTCCGGATTTCCGACCATTCGCCAGCCTTCCCGGGTCAGCCCGGCTAGAGTTGCCTAAACTGCAACCAACACACGATGAAACCACTTCCGAGGAGCACAACGTCATGCAAGTAATGAATCGAGCCTTCAACGTCGTCAGAAACGCCTTCAGTTCCGGCATCCGCAGAGCTGAGAACGCCCAGATCGAGGAACGCGCTCAGGGCGCCGCCGAGGAAGCCCGGCAGAGTTCGGCCAGCCTCAATGAGGCCACCGCCGGCGCCATCGCCCAGCTTAAGGCGCTGGACCGGGAAATTGGCAATGAAAAAATGGAACACAAAACCTTCCAAGACCGGGCCGTGCTGGCCGACCAGAACGGAAACGCCGAGCTGGCCCGTAAGTTCGCCCTGGACATGGCTGCCTCCGAGACGCGCCTGGCCAAGTTGGAAGCTCGTCACCAAACCGCCGAAGCCAAAGTCAACGAGTTCAAGCAAAAGGCTCGCAGTTACCATTCTAAGGCCGAGGAGGCCAAAGACCGAGCCCGCGATATCGTGGTCGACAACCGCTTCGCCGACGCCGAAGCCAAGGTGCAAAAAACCATTGACGGAATCGCAGGCAGCAGCGCCATCGACACTCTTGATTCGCTGGAGGCTAAGGTTGCCGAGAAGGCCGACAAGAATCAGGCGATGGCCGAACTGTCGGGCCTGAAGGCTCAGCAAGATATCGAGGCGATGGAACAAAATCAAGCCGCCGACGCTATTCTTGCTCGCCTGCGCCAGAACAGCTCGGCGGCAAGCGCCGAAGCGGTGGCTGCGGGCACCCTCTCGGATAACGCTCAGACCTTTCACATCGCCCGCTAACCCGGGTCGGGCTGTGACTCCGCCCGACCTGTAAGGTCATTCTAGAGAACAGGATGGACAGATTATCATGATTCACCTCCAGCGGCCCCCGGGAACGGGAATCTTTGCCCCTGAACCGGATTACCAGGGGCAGGCATGGCGGTTTTCCAAGATCGGCCAGGGTGCAAGTTACCTGAAAATGGAGAAAGAGCACCTCGCCCAAGCCGACGTCGTTCAGTTCACCAGCACCTGCGAGGGGCCGCAAGCTCCCGAGGAAGTGGTGGTGGAAATAACCCACGGCCAGCTGGCAGAGAACCCCTCGGTGGATATCAGCATTCGTCAGGAGCATGCCGCCAGCGGCATCAACCTGCAGTTTGCCCAGGAGAGCGGCGAGAGCTTTGACGCTCAGACCTGGGACTGCGGAATCCACAAGGTCGTCCTGAGCCGAAATGCTCAAACCGGACGAACCACCCTGGCGGCGTTTAGTGCCGGTAGCGAACTGCCGGCCTATATCGCCAACCTTCCATCTCCCAGCTAAGCCGGGGACCGCGAAAGAGAGTTAAACAGAATGAAACTCAACGGACAGGTTTTAGGAATCACCATGGCAGGTTGCGCCGCTGTGGGTGCCGTCAGCGGAATGGGCATGGCTCAGCACGCCATCAGCCAGGTTCCCATCGAGACCGAGACCGTGGAATGGATGGCCCCGGTCACTCAACCGACTCAGATCGGCCTCAGGTCGACCGACTTTTACCAGTCTGGAACCATCGAGCCCTATCACGATTCCGCCCGCACCATGCCCATCTTCCGCGATCAGCCGGTGATGGAGGATGGCCAGATTTTCGGCCAATCGAGCAGCTCGCAAGTGAAGATGACGCCCCGAACCGAAGTGCGCAAGGGTCACGGCACCCCGACCACCCACACCGAGGCACGCACTATCGAAGGTTACGAATTTCAAGGCCAAAACCGATCGGTCTCGCGAGACTATGAAACCCGTCAGGTCGGGACGCGCACCGAAATGCGCACGCAGGTGGTAAGTCACAGAACCCGCCAGGAATCCTACACGATCCCCGGCCCCTGCACCTCCGTTTATTCCTCCAACGGCAGCAGTTCACGACAATGCGCATCAAGCACTACTGGCTATCGGACCGTGTCTGAGCCGGTTTACGGCCAGGTTGCACACCAGGTTCCCGTCTATCGGGACTTCCTGGTTGGCTTCAAAGTCGACTATTCCGAACGTGTGGCGGTCCAGAATCTGGGAACCTACCAGTATCCGGTGACCCAGTTTGACCACGGTATCGAAGTGGGGGACTTCGTGGGCAAAGGACTGCTGGCGGGCATCGGCGCAGGCGGTTTGCTGGCTGGGGGCGGCACTCTGCTGGCCAGCAGCGGCCTCCTGGCTGATCGGAATAGGCGTGCGGACTTTGCCGCTAGTTTGAATGACCCGTCCCTGCACACCCAGTCGATGGATCCCGAATGGCGCATCAGCACATCCACCGGCACCACCCGGTCCGATGCCGATCTGGACAAAGTGCTGGGCCCCTTCCAGTGGCACGCCCACGAGGACGCCAGCACCGGCCAGACCTATTGGGATTACCATCGGGTTCCCGCGAACACCTGGCATCAGCACCGCGCCAGCGTTTCCCAGGATCTGGTGGTGGCCGACAAAGCCCATCAGGACCTGGTGGGCGACAACTGGATTGCTTTCAAGCGAGGCGAAGAGCCGGTGGGTTACAACGACCCCCAGTTTGATACCTACAACGCTCACGATCCTGAAGCGGGTGACCTGATCTTCATCGACATGTTGAGCAAAGATGGCATCATGGAGCGCCGCGGTGGTCCCGACCAGGCCCACCCCAGCATCCCGGGCATCGTCGACCACCAGAGCACCATCACCCGCAATCACAACCTGAGCGAACGCTCCAAGGTATGAGAGTGGATCATTCGCTCTTGTAGGGACTGCCCCGACCAGCCAACGAACGTC
>JALHOV010000743.1 GCA_022842865.1 Vulcanimicrobiota bacterium
CCCGGCGTGTAGGAGACACGGGCGCAGTTCCTGGTAGGAACTGCGCCCCCCTAGCCGGCCCCTAGACAACCACCCCTTCGCGCGTGATATCCCCTTATGAGCCACTCTACCTCCCTCGCCGTCCAGAACCCGACCTGCTGGCCGCCCGCCTGTGTAAGTGGGGCGATGGTTCCAGCAGACAGTAACCCGCTCCCCGGATTCGGCGAAGCCCGTATCATTCAGCTCTCGCCGCGCCTTTCGGCCTGACAGGCTTTCTCACCGGCCCGGCAAGGACCACCCTGCCCCATCGGGGAATCAGCGACCATGCATAATATCGCCATTCTGGGAGCGGGAATCGCCGGTTCTTACCTGGCCAAGCGTCTCAGCGAAAAAGCCGGGGTCCAGGTCTTCGAAAAGTCTCGCGGAGCCAGCGGACGCCTCTCCACGCGCCGTGGCGAAGAGTTCACATTCGACCACGGCGCCCAGTATTTCACCGCCCGCGCCGAGCAATTTCTGCTGTTCCTCGCCCCCTACCTGAAATCAGGCTTAATCCAGGGCTGGAGTCCCAAACTGATCACCCTCGGCAACGGACGATCCTACAAACGACAGTGGTTCGAACCGCATTTTGTGGCCGTACCCGGCATGTCCGCCTGGATCAAAGAGATGGCCGCCCCGCTACCCGTCCACTTCGACTGCACCATCCACTCGGCTGAACGCAGAGACGCCAAATGGTTCTTACACGATTCCCGGGAGCAGATTCACGGACCCTTCGAGATGGTACTGTCCACCGCCCCGGCCGCCCAGACGGCCGCCCTCTTCCCTACCCTGGCCGCGCCGCTAGCCGGCGTGCGCATGCAGGCCTGCTACGCCTGGATGCTGGGCTTTGAGCAACGAACGGTAGCCTGGGAAGCCGCCGTGGTCCAAAACTCACCCATCAGCTGGCTGGCCTGGAATGACACCAAACCCGGACGAGGTGGCCCCCCCGCGCTGGTGGTGCACAGCCGCAACGACTGGGCTCAGGACCATCTCGAAGACCCATCCGAAAGTGTGCAGAGCGAACTGGCCCAGGCACTCTCTGAGTGTGCCGGCATCGACCCCTCGCAGGCCCGCTTCTCGCAACTCCACCGCTGGCGCTATGCCTCTACCGCCACCGACCTGGGAAAACCTTACCTGCTCGACCTGGCTTCCGGCCTGGCCGCCTGCGGCGACTGGTGCCTCCAGGGCCGAGTCGAAGGGTCGTTTCTAAGCGCCTACCAGCTGGCCGAATTCCTTCTTCAAGGGTTCGATTAGCGCGCTCACAAGTCTGCGCAACCCCTGCCGCAACCCCAATACCGCCCGCACGGTATGGGCTCTCCTGGCCCAGCGCCGGACCTCCGCCTATGCTTAAAGCGAATGGACCTTATCGCCTTAATCACTGACTACGGGCTTCCCGTGCTCTTCGCGTGCACGACCATTTGCTGCATCGGCATCCCCATGCCCGGCCTCAGTCTGGCCCTGGTGGCGGCGGGCTCGTTTGCCAAAAGAGCCGAATGGGGCCTGCTAGCGGTCGTCTTCGGAGCGGTCGGAGCGGCAGTGGTCGGCGACTTGCTGGGGTTCTGGATGGCCAGATTAGCGGGCTCCGAGCGCGTGTTTCGCTGGGCTGACCGATTGGGACTGCGCAAAGCCCTCCGCAAAGCTTTGGATTACCAGGCCAGAGTGCAAGGACCGAGCATCTTTCTGACCCGCTGGCTGGTTCCATTGGGTCCCTGGGTCAATTTCAACTGCGGCATATCCAACTATGCGCAAACGAAATTCCTGGCCTGGAGCCTGGCCGGACAGTCGTTCTGGGTAATCCTCTACGTCATCCCGGGCTACTTTTTCCAGGACAGCGTTCAAAGACTACTGGAAGTGATGGGCACTCTAGGCTGGGCTTCGCTGGCCACCCTGCTGCTGGCCCTGCTGAGCTGGCGACTCTACCAACTGAAAAAAAGCGGGCCAATAACATAAACAGCATGTTACCAAGCCGAAAAATCGAACATACCTGTTGACAGACGCAGCCAATGCTCATAAATTAGTCGCTCGACATTGCGTAAGCATGAGCGACTAAGCCAGCGACTCTCGCTGGTATAGAATGAGGGGCCGGCGACAAGCGGCCCCTTAAGCGCGTTCACCACCTTGTGGTCAACGTAGCACTGGCGCCGCTGGGATCTTTGGCTAGACCTATGCGTCAAATCGAGGGTATAGAATGAAAGCCATATTAGGTAAGAAGATTGGAATGACCCAAGTCTTCGACCCGACCGGCAACGCCGTTCCTGTAACGGTGCTGGAAGTGGGTCCCTGTCCGGTCATCCAACGCAAAACCGAAGAAAAAGACGGCTATAAGGCCGTCCAACTGGGATACGAAGAGATCGGCGAGGCTCGCGCCAAGAAGATCGTCACCAGTCCCCGCCGCGGACAGTTCAAAAAGTACGGCAAGCCCGTCTTCCGTTACGTTAAAGAAGTCCGCGTCGATAACGTAGAAGCCTTCGGTGACGAAGTCACCGTCAACATCTTCGACGGCATCACCAAGGTCGACGTGATCGGCACCTCCAAAGGTAAGGGCTTCCAGGGAACGATGAAGCGCCACAACTTTGGCGGCGGCCCGCGCAGCCACGGATCCAAGGTCCACCGTCGCCCCGCCTCTACCGGCACCACCCAGATGGGTAGCTTGCCCGGTATGCGTAAGCCCGGTCAAATGGGCAACGCTCGCGTCACCGCTCTCGGTCTCACCGTGGTTCGCCTCGACGCCGAGCGCAATCTCCTGCTCGTCAAAGGTTCCGTGCCTGGCCCCAATGGTCGCCTGATCACGGTCCGCGAGTCGGGCCGTAAGTAAGGAGACGACGCAAATGGCGAAGATTAAACTTCACGACATGGCCGGCAAAGTCGTCGGCGACATCGAACTTCAGGACGCCATCTTCGGCGCTGAATACAAGGAATCTCTGATTCACCAGATCTACGTGGGCCTGATGGCCAACCAGCGCCACGGCACCCACGACACCAAAGGCAAAGGCGAAGTCCGCGGTGGCGGACGCAAGCCCTGGCGCCAAAAGGGCACGGGCGGCGCGCGCGCCGGCAGCCGTCGCTCCCCCCTGTGGAAGGGCGGCGGAATCACCTTCGGCCCCACCCCCCGCAAGTACACCCAGGTTCTACCCAAAACCATGCGTCACGCCGCCCTCCGGTCGGCGCTGTCCCAGAGGGTCCGCGAGTCCGCCTTCACGGCCATCT
>JALHOV010000744.1 GCA_022842865.1 Vulcanimicrobiota bacterium
GACTCTAATTCAGAGCGCCGAAAACATCCTGAAAGCATAGAGGGAACTGATGTCTCCCCGGCGCTGAGCGGTCAAACCCGGTCGAGTGGTGACCAAAACTAGACGGTTTCTGCGAATTGCACTTCCAGCCGGACCGCAATGCGGTGGGAGAGGTCTTTGTTCGGCCCCTGATCCTAGTGAAGCAGCCAGGTGGCCAGCAGGATCTTGGTGATCATGGCCAGAGGGAAGATGGCCGCATAGGTGACCTCGACGGCCGGGTCGCGGCTACGGTCACTGGCGTAGGCCAGAGCGGCCGGCTGAGTATGCAGTCCAGAGAGCAATCCCAGGACTTCGGCAGGCGGAAGCTTCAGTCCGCAGGCGGCCAAGGTCAGCGCGCTCAGGCTGCAGGCACTGGTGAGAAACGCCCCCAGCAGCAGCAGCCAGGGGCCGTGGTCGGCCATAGCCGAGGCGAATTGGCCACCGGCCATAATTCCGATGGGGGCCAGGAAAAGCAGCAGTCCAAACTGGCGCAAGGCCAGATTGGCCTCCAAGGGCATCGTCCAGACCAACCGGCCGGTTCGTCCCAGGTATCCCAACAGCAGTCCCATCACCAGGGTGCCCCCCGCCACACCCAAGGTGGGATGGGGAGCAGCTCCAATCGGCAAGGGCAGACTGCCCAGTAGCACGCCCAAAACCATGCCAAAAGCCATGGGGAAAAGGTCGGTGTGGGCCAGGCTTTCCAGCGAGTCGCCAAAAACCGGCTCCAGGTCAAAGTCGGCGGGCACCACCACTCGTAGCACATCCCCCCATTCCAATCTTAGGTCCGGGTCGGCGGTGATCTCCAGGTCACCGCGTCGCACGCGGGTGATCACCGCGGGACCCAACAGATCGGCGGGCAGTTCCTTGAGCATCTTGCCTACCAATTCGCGCCGCGACAAAAAGTAGCGGCGAAACTGAACCTCCTGGCCCTGCTCCTCCAGATGAGCCTGAACCGGTTGGCCCAGCGTCTCGCCAAAGCGGGCGTGTTGCTCGGACGAACCCACCACCGCCACCAGATCTTCTGGCTCCAACACGGTGTCGGCCAGCACCACCTTTTGATGGCCGGCTCGCAGTCGGCGGCTCACAATCATCCCGGTCTCGCGCTGGACCCAGTCTGCTTCCAGATAGTTGCCATTGGGCTTTCTCTGGGTGATCCGGTAGGTAATATTGATGGGCCGTCCCGGTTTGCTCAGGGGCTGCAGCCTGCGGGAAAAAAGGGCCATCACCAGCAAGAGCCCCCCCACGCCGAAGGGGTAGGCCAGAGAGTAGCCCACAGCCGGGGCCACCTTGACCGCTTCGGGAGCGTCCGGGGCGTTGCGTTGTAGCCATTCCAGTTGGGCGGCCAGAGCCGGAGTGTTAGTCAGGGCGCCACAAAACACACCGGCCGCCTGCTGTGGGGGCAGTCCCAGCCAACGGCCCAGACCCAGGCACAGCCCCGCCGACAGCATCAGGGAGCCGCACACCAACAAGGGTAGTCGCGCTCCGTGCCGACGAAGTGAGGCCAGCGTGCTGGGGCCGCAAGCCAGACCCATGGTATAGACGAACAGGGCCAGGCCCAAAGTGGCGATCAGCGGCGGCAGTTCAAACTGCCCGGGACCCCAGGCCCCCAGCGCCAGACCTGCAAAAAGCACGGCCGCCACTCCCAGGGAGAAGCCGCCGATGCGCAGGGAGCCCAGCAAGTAACCCACCCCAATGACCAGAAACAGTCGCAAAGTGGGGTTCTCTAGCAGCAAAGAATACACGACATACTCAGTCTATTCCCACCGCCCGCCACCCGCTATGAGCTACGTCAGTTCTCGTGCGTCAGGGCGTTGAAAATGAGCCGCGACCCGGGGATTCGTTTCCCCGGGGGGGTTTGGGGTGGCGACCTGGAAGTTGGCACAAATGAAATGGACTTTGGGCTGTGCTCTGGTGGTCTCGATGCTCGGCGTGCTCGCCTTGTGCAGCCTTCCAGTGGATGTTCACGGAGATGGGTATTGGAAGGAAATCGCTTCAGCGATTCCCTACTTTGCAATGGCTGGTGGTGTCGTCGGCCTGTTCTTGGACCTGCTGAGATTGGCGTTCCGGCCTTCGAATGATTCTGCGGCCAACCAAGGCTCAGATTAGCGACCCACCTGAGTGCAGGTAGCAACCGCCCCCTGGGGCGCGTTGGTGGCGGTGGCGCGCAAGGCGGCCAATCCTGCCGGTTGGTCAACCCTCGGTGCTTACGCAGGAAATTTTTTTTAAAGAAACGGGAACCATGAAACACACTTCATTGTTCATCCGTGCGTCGGGCGGACGGCGCCAGCCTTCCAAGCGCTCCGTTTCGCTCTACAATACAACCGATCTTGCACTGATCGGCCTTGGATTGCTTGCCTTCCTGGCCGCTCACAAGCTCTAGTTCCAAACACCCTGTTCAGGGGAGCGAAGCGGACCGAACAGGAGTTGGGAACCAACGTAGTGGCGCGCCTAAATTTTGGTAATCATTGAAGGCGTAGCGCGCCACGGAGGCTAGATCCGCAAAGAGAGGAGGTTACTGGAACATGGAAACCAGGCGATTGGTGGTCGAGCAAATGACCCAGGGTGCTGCTGTGCTGGCCGGATTGACCTTTCTGGCATTTGCTCTGGCGGAAGCACTTTGAGGCGTCCAGGGAATCGAGCGCGGCGCTGCTTCCCTCTACCCTCTTAAAAGGATCACACCGCGGGCGCAAAATGCGTCCGTGGTTTTCTCATTTGCCGGCGAGTGATGCCGCAGTTTGAAAGGCCGCGCAATTCGAACATTAGCTCCTACACCTGGAACAAAAGTACCGCCTCTCCCGGTTGCTTAGAACGCGGATTAGATTTTTGGAGGGAGCCAAGATGTCCTGGTGGAACGCCTTTTTCAAAAAACCTGAGCAACTAGAAAATCGCCGCAACCATCAGCGGTTATCGCTGGAAGTGCCCATAGTCGTGAGCCCTAAACCTGGCCAAGAGATTCTTGGCAAGGTTTGCGATTTGAGTCCCGACGGATGTCGCATCGAACTGGCGGCCAACCTGGAAAAAAAGGACCGTCTCCAGTTCAAGCTTCTACCCGGACTCCAACTGCCGGGCAACCCGCACCACGATGGCCGCCTGCTCTGGTCACGCCAGCAAAGTGATCAGGTCAATCTGGGCCTTTGCGAACTAACCTCTGACGGATGTTTACCTCAACTTTACCAGCGTCTTGTTCAACCTCATCGCC
>JALHOV010000745.1 GCA_022842865.1 Vulcanimicrobiota bacterium
AGAAGCTCAGGACAAGGTGGTCTATAACCATCTGCCGACCCAGAAGTTTCGCGTGCGCCATCCGCTTGGCGCCGCTCTCGGTGCCGGCGCGGCGGTCGGCATCAACGCGCTGGCTCAGGGCAACCTGTGGACCGGCCTGGCGGCCGCCGGAGTGGGCGCCTTTCTGGGCGCCAACTACAGCACGCTTCTCTATTCGGGCCAGGCCAAGGCCCGCGAAATCAGCAACCTCACCACCCAGCAAAGCAAAAAGGAGATCCCTTCTTTCGAGCCGCTCAAAAGTGAGCACCTGCTGGCCCAGCGAGGCGTCGGTCAGTCTGCGCGCCAATACGACGGATATGATAGCTCTCGCGATATCGCCGCTCTCTATGCCCGCGAAGGCCGCCCCGAGCAAGCTTATGCCATCGAGGTCGAAGTGGCTCACCTGCGCCCGGCTGCCGAATTGGGCCATCTCGACACGCACCTGCAGCTCAACTGGGGTCAGGACCATCCCTATACTTTGGAACTGGACAGGGACGACGAGAGCATCCGTCACTCCACCACTTTTAGCCGTATTCAGAAGCGCATCGACAAAGACGATCTGCGCCAGGCCGGCTGGCGTGACGGCCAGCCCATCGCCATTCAGGCGGTGACCACCGACGAGAAGACCCCCCAAACCAGGATTGAGGGTCGCACCGACAACCCGCAAAAGCCGGGCAACATCTTTCGCTGGGAAGGCAAGACGGTTTATTACGCCGTCACCGACCGCTTCCACAACGGCGACAAAACCAACGATCAGGGCACCGACCCCAGCAATCCCCAGAAATTTCACGGCGGCGACTGGCAGGGCGTCATTGAGAAGCTCGACTATCTGAAGGATCTCAACGTCGACTGTATCTGGCTCTCGTGCCCCTACGAAGCGCAACGAGACTTTCTGGGAATGGACGGCTTTCACGGCTACTGGCCGCAGGATTTCAGCAAGGCCGAGCCTGGCTTTGGCACCCGCGAGAAACTTCACGAACTGACCGAGAAGGCTCACGCCAAAGGCATGAAAGTCATGCTGGACGTGGTCCTCAACCACACCGGCTACGGTCACCCCTTCACCACCGACCCGGAAAAGAAAGCCTGGTTCAACGCCAACGGCAACATTAGCGGCCTGGGTCAGTGGGAGATGGAAAACGGCTCGCTGTGCGGTCTGCCCGACCTGCGCCAGCAAAACCCGGAGGTCACCAAGTATCTGGTCGAGGTTCACAAGGATTGGCTCAAGGACGCAGACGCTTTCCGGGTCGATGCCATGCGCCACATGCCCGAGGATTTTCTGCGCACCTTCCACCAGGAGATGAAGAACGAGAGGCCCGATTTTTATGGAGTGGGGGAGGCCTTCTGGCTGGAATCCAACTTCGTGGCCGGCTATCAGAATCGCACCAGCGACTCGATGTTCGATTTTCCTCTGGCTTACGCGATCCGCCGCACCTTCGCCGGCGACCCCTCGCGCGACTTGCAGGATCGCATTGAATACTGGAAAGAAGTCAAGCCTCACGCCAGCCAGCACGAGGCCTGGCGGGTGCTGCTCGACAGCCACAAGAGCCAGGACATGTCGCTGCTTTCCGAGGCGCTCAGCAACGATAAGCTTTATGATAATCCGCTCAAGCTGGGCACTTTTATCGACAATCACGATATGGTGCGCTTCATGTCCGACACCGCCGGCGACGTTCGCCGTCAGGAGCAAGCGCTGGCCTTCCTTTACGGCGTGCGCGGCACTCCTCACGTCTACTACGGCACGGAAGTGGCCATGGAGGGCATCGGGCCGGCCAACCGCAACGACATGGAGTGGGGCAAGAACCCCGAGTTGACCGAGAAGTTTCGCCTGTTGACCGAAGCTCGCAAGAATTCTGAAGCGCTGCAGGTGGGTTCCCAGCAGGAGATCCATTGTGGGAAAGACACCTATGCTTTCTCGCGCATTCGCCCTGAGGAAGAAGTTGTTTGTGTTTTTAATAAGGGGGATGAGCCCCAAACCGTGACCCTGCCACTGCACAAGGACAGTCCCGTCCCCGAGCTTGCCCTTCTGAAAGACATGTTTGGCGGCGAAGCCGTGCAAGTCCAGGACGGTGCTGTGACCGTGACGGTTCCTCCTAAGGGCTACCGCTACTTGCAATGGAAATGATCTGGAAGGTCCAGGCGGGGCCCACCGCCTACGCGCATTTACAGCAGCACGGATGGGATTGGCGAGATTTTGAAGTGGTCATCGGTGCCTCGGCCGGGCCGCGCTGGTTGGTGCTCAGCGCTCTGGACCGGGTGTTGGCGTCGCTTTTGCAACAACGCGAGACTCCACTCCATCTGCTGGGCTCTTCCAGTGGCGCCTATCGCTTCTCGGCCTACGTGCAGGACGACCCCGTGCGGGCTCTGCAAAACCTGGAGCAGTCCTACATCGACGCGGACTGGTCACCGGCTCGCCCACAAAACATGATTCGCGAAACGGCCGCCGGCATCGTGCGCAGCTTTCTGCAAAGGCGCCCTCTGGACCACCCGCGCTATCGACTGCATATCGTCACCTCGCTTTGTCACGGCTGGTTGGCTCGCGACCAGAAATGGGCCCAGGTGCTGGCGTTGCTTTTCGGTGTGGTTTTGAATGGCTTGAGTCGTCAGAAGTTGCAGTTGATCGTGAAACGACTGCTTTTTTCCGATCCCCGTGATCCTTTGCCGGCTCTGATGCAGGATCTGCCCACTCTGCAGGCCGATTTGAACGAATCCAATCATTTTGAAGCCATTCTGGCTTCGGGTGCCATCCCGGTTTTGATCCCCGGGGAGCGCGATCTGCCGGGAGCTCCACCCGGATTGCTGCGCGACGGCGGCCTGGTGGATTACCACTTTGACCAGTTTCATCTGCACGGGGACGGCCTGATTCTCTACCCGCACTTTGCCGATCGCCTGCAGCCGGGTTGGCTGGAGCGCTATGGTCCGCGCCGGCGCATTCCCCGAGCCGTGCTGGATCGGGTGGTGCTATTGTCGCCTTCTCGGAATTGGTTAACCAAACTGCCGGGTGGCCGGATCCCGGAGCGCACGGACGCAGCCCACCTGGGTCAGCGCGAAAGACGACGGCTCTGGACCGAAGCGGCCCGACGGGGTCAAGATCTGGCCGAAGCCTGCCGCACCGATCATTTCTTGCAAGAACTGACCGTTTTTCCGGAGAATTGAAAAGAATGAAAGTTTCCGTGGTTGGCACCAGATCGGAAGAGCA
>JALHOV010000746.1 GCA_022842865.1 Vulcanimicrobiota bacterium
CCCCCAGTGCTTTATAGAACCCCTTGGGAAAGAAAGCGAACAGTTGATGGCCGAACAGGGTGATCGTGTAAACGCCGTGAGCCCAATATATCAGTAGCCCGCTCCACATCATGATGGCCAGCAGCGGAAAGTTGATCCAGTGATGCCAGCGCGAAGCCAACGTGTGCTTTTTGACCATCTTTACGGACACCGAGCGGGCTTCTTGGGTGGCTTAAGACATTCATTCAGGCCTGGACGATCGGTAAGGAATCGGATACTTTCAAGCTTCCACCAGTTGAGCGAACCGCCCAAGCAGACGCGGACCGAACTCGTCGGCCAAGGAGCACGGCCCCGACCCGGTAGCCTTTAGGCCATAGTGGTCCATGCGCTGCTGCAGGTCTTGGGCTCGCAGCTCGGCGTGAAACTGGCAGGCGTAGACCAGACGCCGGCGCAGTCGAACCACCTGGGTCGGGCAGGTGGCGGAGGAGGCCAGCAGTTCCATTCCCGCCGGTGGTTGGGTAACCGTTTCCGAATGGCCCGCCTGAACCCAGGGCTCCCCTTCGAGGCCTGCAAAAAGCGGGTCCTGGCATCCCGATTCGCTGACCTGCAGCCGGACCGAGCCGAATTCCGCGGAGTCCGGACGCACTTCTACTCTTCCGCCCAGGGCCGATGACAGCGTGGCCGCGTTCCAGCTGCCCGGCATAGCGGCGCAACAGAGCAGCGACGGGCAGGTCGACCGGCGTGCGCACGACGTGGTGCACCCCGTGAGGTTGCAAAAGGCCCGGCCAGAGTCTGGCACTGTGGCCTTCGAGCACCACCGCCCGGCAATTCCCGGCCGCCTGAAGCAAGAGGGCCAGAGTGTCGTTACACAAAGTCGAACCACTCAGCCAGAGCAGGTCCGTCTCGGCCAGGATTCGCTCCGCCCCAGAACCATCGTCAAGAACAATCTCCTTGCTGTCTCGCTGGGGATCGACCACCTGCTGCAAATAGGTTCGATAGCGATGACTCCGCTGCGGCGTGGCGAAATTCAGGTCCAAACAGCTGACTTTCCTCAACCAGGGCAGTCGTACCGCTTCCTCCAAGAAGCCCCCGCAACCGACCACGGCCAGGCTCGTACCGGACCCCCAAAAGCTGGTCAGAGACAATCGCCCGGCAAGCACCGCAAATCCCAACTCGGCGGCTCGCTCGGGCTGGCACAAGGGAGCCGAGAGGGCGTTCAGGATGGCCACCGTCACGGCCCTTAGGGTGGGCGCTTCCTCGGCCTGAAAGAGCGTCTGCTCTAAGAGGGGGTCCCCTCCCACCCGCTCCAGCAAGCGCTGACTCATTTTGTTCAGCAAGGCGGAGGGCAACTGCTCATCGCCCTCCTGGTCGTAATTCAGGGCCAGACCTGCCTCCCCGTCGCTGCACTGGATGCCTGCATGCAGCGTCTCCAGACAAAGGTCGACCACTCGAACCGACGGATTGCCTCGAAGCCGCAAAGACCAGGCCCGCATTGGCGGTCAATATCTCCACGAGGTGGCCGCCCGCAGCAATAACACAAATGAGCGCCTGGTGGCCAGCACGGCTCACCAAGCCTGGAACCAGGTAGAGCGCTGGCGTGGCCTGGTGGCCGCCTCGGAGGCCGCCCTCTCGGCGATCTCGGCCGGCAGCGTGGGAGGACCCATTGGCTCCGTCTTGTCTCAAGTGGGAGTCTCGGCCATGTTCAGTTCCAATATTGCCACCGTTCGCGACCAGGCCACTGTGGGTCTTGCCTTCACCCGTGCCGTCCACCAAAACACGCAGGATCCCGCCCAACGTGCCGGCGCTGAAGCGGCTCTCAACTCGGCTCACAGCGTTGGATTGGCCCATGCTCAAGTGGGCATTCTGGATTCCTTTCTTTCCTCGCAGCGCTGAAACACGAATGGGTGCGCCTCAGGTCGTGTCGTTCAGCAAAGCAGGTCTTGCCTTCGTTCATAAGTAGTGCTTCAGCAAGCACGATGGAAGCCGGCGCGGCCCGGCTCGCAGGTCGGCTTGCTGGAGCACGGGCGAGCTTAGCGCCTGCTCGAGGAGCGGCGAATGATGTACCTTCCTCTCTCCTTCTCGGCAGTTGGCGAAGGGGCGCACCGAGGGTTAGCTGTAGCTGACAATTGTGGTCCACCGAGTTTTTGGGGCCAGCCAAGCGGATTTGCGGGCCAGCAAATGGGCTTTGGGCTGGGGCGGCGCAGCAGTTCCTGAACTCCCGTAGCCCTTGGGCATCCTGGAGGGTTTACCCTACTGGCCAGAATTTTCGCAATGAAATACGATTCAAACAGGATTGCAAAAAATAGCGCCTGATTCGCTCAATATCGTATTGGAACCACCCCGAGATATTTCTCATCTCGTTTTTGCCAGAGACTTGACGCGAGAATGTACCGAAAGCAACTTTCGCATTTTGCCTGTAGCCCATTAGACTTCGGTTCTTGAACATCCAAGAATTGTATTCTGTCTTGATTTTGTTCGCGATTCCGTGACCGAACTCGTCGCCTGTGTCTTGAAGTCCTTCTTAGCGTAGAGACGGAGAGACTATAGTATAAATAGAGCGCCGGCAACAAGAAGTTCTGCCGCTGAGAAGTGAGCACCTATAGTGCTTTGGAGACTGAAGCGGGTTCCGCAAGCGCCAGTTGTACTAAGTCTTTGGTATTGCCATACTTGCATCCATGGGTTATTCTAAGCAGGGGACGAGCAGCTTGAAGAAACCGGAGGGGATGTATCGTTTGGCGTCCCGTTTCATTAGAGATAATCGCTGTTCTTGCTTCCCATCGCTTTAGCACTCTTTTTCAATAGAAGGGCTATAGTTCCGTTGACTGAGTGTTCTCTATCAAATGCTGGCGGATACGGAATGTCTTTCATTTTCCGGATTCTTTAGTGTTACCAAGCAATCTTGCATCAGGCATTGCCATGCCAAAGGGGAGGGTTTACTTGTCTATTTCTCCTTCAGACGGCGGGATGAAGAATTATCACAATTACTTCGTCCCTGAGGAATTTGTTAAGCGTGACGCCGAGAATGGGAAGATTTACCTGCGCGATGGGCAACGTGCCGTCTACGCTTCCGAAGACTTTATCACCGGACTCCACGCAGGCCTGCACGAAGAGGTGGATGATGCTGCCAACCTGATTATGTACAAGTGCGGCTACGAGTGGGGCATCAACGACATGAAACGCTTTGCCCATCGCATGCGACACGAATTCGGTGGCGGCAA
>JALHOV010000747.1 GCA_022842865.1 Vulcanimicrobiota bacterium
AACGGAGTGATGGCCGAGCGGTTTAAGGCGCACGCCTGCTAAGCGTGAGGGTGGAAACGCCCACCAGGGTTCGAATCCCTGTCACTCCGCCACAAGGTGTCCCTATGGGGCACCTTTTTTCATCCCTGTGAGACGCGGCGGCGGCGGATTAAAAAGACTTGGCCGGAGTGAGCGCGAACCCAGGTTGATGCTCACTCAAAAAGGCGATGTCCTGGTGATTGGAGGCTCCCTGGAGGGGGCCCTGATCGCTCGAGCCTTACATCGCTCCGGACAAAAAGTGCTCTTGCTCGAAAAAGGGCGACCTCGCGATCCGGAGACGCCCTATGACCGCTGGATCTGTTCGCCCTTCCTGTACAGTTCGGCTGAGTGGCAGTGGATTCGCGATAGCCAGGACTTTTGGCAGGAACAGGGCTGTCTGAGTTTCTGCGAGGGCGCGGCCCTGGCTCAGCGAGAAAGCTCATCCTGGGAGCGTCTCCGCGAAGTACAGGAAACTCATCGCGTGAAGGGCCCGAGTCTCGACCCTGGACTGTTTCCAGAGTTCAAGTTTGACCCCGACCTGGGATCGGTCTACCTGGAAAAGCTGCCCAGCCTGGATGTAAGCGGTTTGACTGAGCAGCTCTGGCGGGAGATGCAGCGCGAGGGCGTCGACCCCTACGCCAACACCGAGGTTCGTCACATCGACTGGGAGCATGAGTGGCCTACGGTCGTTACTCGAGACACGATTTTTCGGGCGCGACGCTTGATTTTGACCGCTCCCAGCTTGTTTCACGCCGACAAGCACGCCATTTCTCAGACCTGGCTGCAAGGCCAGCCCCAACTGGAAGATCAGCGCCCCTATCAGCGCCCGGCCCTGTGGATTCACTATGCCAAGGCACCTGTCTATCTGTGGCCTGGCTCCCCTTCTTGGGGCTGGACGCGCTTGCATGAAGCGGAAGCGGGCGAGGAAGCGTTCTTGCGAGCCATTCCCGATCGGTGGCTCCGATGTGCAATCAAAGAAGTAGCCACCTACGAACTCAGCGTGGACCAGGCCGCCATGGGTTACCATCCGTGGCGCCAGGACTGCCTCTGGCTCAGTAAACAGGGCCAGCAGAACTGGCCCTGGTTTCCTCAGTTGATGGAGTCGCTTACCGACCCTACCCGTGAGTCCTTATGGTTGGCCCCGGAACGTCCACCCGAACCGGTCGGCCCGATGCCGGCTTAGGCGGGTCGGTCGCCGCCGGTGCCGATGGCCAGAAAATCGTCGGCGAAGCGGTGCTGGTAAGCGTCCAGCAGGCGATCCACGCGTTTGCCGTCCTTGCTGGCCACGGTCATGGCCAGGTGGTAGTCCCAGACATGGCTCCAGGTTACTTCCTCGTCGTCGTACTCGGATAGGTCAGGTAATTTCTGTCTCGTCAGACAGACGAAGAGGCCGCCCTGCAGGTCTTTAGAGGCCTTGACTTTGTAAGGTTTGCCTGAGGCTGCTGCCAGCTCTACCCGCGCCCATTCGACCCATAAGTCGACGCCACGCGTTTCCTTGACCAGGGCGTCGATGTGGGCGCCGCCCACGCGGGCAGCGATTTCCAGAAAGTAGAGAGACCCGTCCTCGGCCTCGATGAACTCAGCGTGGGTGACGCCGTGCTCCAACTTGAGAGCCTTGATCACGTCTTCGTTCTGCTTGTGAACCTTGGCGTAGGTCGGATCCTTCTTTTCGATGGTGCGCGAGGAAAAGACGCCGCCATCGCGCCAGATGGAGAAGGGTGTCTTGCCGTAACGGTGGGCGGAAGAAAAGACCAGCTTGCCACCCCAAACGACGCCGTCCACATGAAGGATGTTGCCCTTCACAAAACGCTCGACCAGGTAGTGAGACTGGTCATCGCCCAATTCTTCCACGGCCGCCCACAGTTCCGCCTCGCTTTCCAGCTTGCGCATCTTCACCGAGCCGGACTCGGCGCGCGGCTTGAGAATCCAGGGGGCGGGCACCTTTTTGCAAAACTCTTGCAGCTTGGAGTGGGGTAACACGGCCGAGAAACCCGGAACGGGCACGCCGGCGTTGTCTGCCTCGATGCGCATAAGCAGTTTGTCGCGGAAACGAGCGGCGTGGGTGATTCCGGTTCCCGGGATGCGGAAGTGCTCGCGCAGTTGGGCGCAGATGTCGACCACGTATTCGTCGATTGGCAGGATGGCTCCAAAGTCGCGCGAGCGGGCCAGGTAGCCGACGGCCTTGCGCACTTCCTCGAAGTTATCGATCTTGTGTACGCAGAATCGCTCATTCACACAGGCTGGCCAGGGTTCGTTGTATACCTCTTGGGTGGTGACCAGCACAACGTGGCAGCCCAGTTGGGCGAGTTCCTCAAGAAATTTCCATCCTTTATAGAAACTGGCGACGCACAATACCGTCACGATAACCTCCAAGGCAAAATAGGGTGGTTTCCCGGTGTTTGGCCCGAGTCTTTGCTCCCGACCCATTGGAACCTTCTCCGCCTCGGGGTGCCTGAGCCATCGGTCTGCTGCTCAAGATTCACCTCTCGCAAATTTTTTTAAAAGCCATGCAATAAAAGGGCAATCCTTTCCGTTATGCTATAAGCTTGCCCGAGAAGTCCGGTTTTGTACCGCGCCGAGCGGGTAATAGCGCTTGACCCTGCGCCCCTGGCGGGCCTGGGACCAAGCATGGAGGCCGGAGATGACGACAACAATGACCCAGACCGCGAGTCAGGGCTTTTGGCAAGCACAGGACAATGGAAAAGAATCGAGCGATCTGGCGCAAGCGCTGTTGCACGTCAGTCAGCCCGTTTTTCTTTTAGAAGACCTGAAGGTCGCTCAAGGCGGCTCCGTCACTTTCGCCGCCCAGGGCGACGGTAAGAAGCTCCTCGCTTATGCTCCCGCTCTTCATCCTTCAGCTTTAGGGGACCAGGAGTTTCGGCGCATTCACGGCCTCCAATATGCTTACGTCCAGGGCGCCATGGCCAACGGCATTGCCAGCGAAGAGCTGGTGGAGGCGATTTGTGCGGCCGGTGGACTGGGTTTCTTCGGGGCCGCTGGCCTGGATCCCAAGCGCGTCGAGAAAGCCATCGACCGCCTGCAGGGCAG
This sequence comes from Vulcanimicrobiota bacterium, assembly GCA_022842865.1. GTDB lineage: Bacteria > Vulcanimicrobiota > Xenobia > Xenobiales > JADMJV01 > JADMJV01. Next base: position 3,067 of record JALHOV010000747.1, read on the forward strand.
TCTGGGGGAAAAGCCCTTCGGCTTTAACTTCATCCACAGCCCCTCTGAGCCGGATCTGGAAGCGGCCATCGCCGACCTCTATATCAAGAGAGGCATCCGTCGCATTGAGGAGATCGGAAGAGCACACG
>JALHOV010000748.1 GCA_022842865.1 Vulcanimicrobiota bacterium
GAGAGCTGATCCATCCCGGGGTGGTGCCGCTGCTCGACTTCGGCGAAGTGAACGGACGCTATTGCTTTGTCATGGACAAAATCAGCGGCGCCACGCTGTCCAAACTTTTCAAACAGGGTCGTGTCCCACCCAACGAAGCCATCCGTCACATGGACGCCATGCTGGACGCAGTCGCCTACGCCCACGGAAAGGGCGTCCTTCATCGCGACTTGAAGCCGGACAACATCATGCTGCGCGAGGACGGTCGCCTGCAGGTTCTTGACTTTGGCATCTCGCGGAGCGTGGATCAACAGACGATGATTACCCTGGGGGACTCGGTGTTAGGGACGCCGGCCTACATGGCGCCCGAGCGCTTTTCTGGCGAGAACGACTACGCTTCCGACCAGTATGCCCTTGGGCTCATCTGCTACGAGCTGTTTACAGGGCAATACGCGATGGGCGAAGATCAGGACATCGGCGTTCTGTTGGGTAAGCACTTCAACTACATGCCGCCGCGGATGGCCACCGTCGACCCCCGCATGCCGGCGGAATTAGACAACATCGTGATGCGAATGATTGAGAAAGCTCCAAACGAGCGGTTTGCCAGTGTGGGGGAAGCTCGCCAGGCTCTGCACGCCGCCCTGGGGAAAAAGGGCCGCGACGTGCTGGGGCCCGCTGCACCAGGACTTGTGGAGATTTGAGGAAAGCCGTCGTCGATGGCGCGCAAACTCAACCTCGCAGACCGCGAGCGCATCCTGGCGGAAGCCGGTTACCGCTGCACGGTTCCAACCTGTCGTGCTCTGCACGACCTGGATGCTCACCCTTTGGACGATCGCGAGGAGCTGGTCTGTTTGTGCGCCAACTGCTACCGACGCTTCGAACGTGAGGGACAACCCGGTTCGGGAGTGATGCGCACCTACAAGGCGCGCCTGCTGGAGCTGGGCCGAGCGCTGAGCCGGGAAAGCATAGACCAGCTGCTCTATCTCAGCAAACTCGAGTGGTTAGCCGTTTCGGGCGACAAGGTGTTGGAAGCGGCGGCCCTGCTGAACGCCGGGTATCTCTACGCGGACTACAAGACGGCGCCGCAGTATCGGCTCCGCTTGACCCTGAAAGGCCGCCAGTTTATCGCGGCCTGGCAGGACGGGGAACACGCGGACCGCGACCACTGACCCCTCGTGGCCGAGCGGCCCGCTTTGGTTGGCGTGTGAAAGCGCTGGCCGTGCGGCGCTACGCTCGGCTACGTCCCGGCAGACTCACCGCCCCTGATCCCATCGGCCGTCACTGGATCACAATCTGCCGAGGTTTGGCAGATTCCAGCTTGGGGAGGGTGAGGATAAGCAGCCCGTTTTGATACTCGGCTTTTGTCTGCTCGGCATCCACCGGGTAGGGCAGTCGAAAGGTCCGATTGATGCTGCCACTACAGCGCTCCCGCAAAAGGAACTTGCCAGCTTCGGGCGCCTGCTCGGCGGGAATTTCCGCCTTCAGGGTGAGGATGTCTTTCTCGTAGTGAACTTCCAACTTGTCCTTGGTGGTGCCAGGCACCTGCGCCGTCACCACGATTGCCTCAGGAGTTTCCATAACATCGACAGGCATGGCCGGCAGGCCCCGGTCGGAGCGTACAAAACCGTCGTCCATCAAACGGCTGACAGCCTCCCGTAAAGCTAATCCCGTGTTCGGTTCAATCAAGCGCATTTGCGTGTTCTCCTTTGACTCCGTGATTTCTGAATTGCCTTCACTTTACGGGCGTCCAGTTAGTCGTGCATAAAAATTGTGTTAGCGATGAGTTAGAAACCAGTACAAAACGGGGAGCTCGCTCTGAAAAACATCGTGATAGCCTATCCAGAGACACTAGTTTTTTCTGGAGGGAAGATGGAGTTTGATATCGTTGCAGGCGAAGACGAATATCGAAAGCTGTTAAGTCAAAGGCAAGGTCTACCCGGGCAAATCGCAGCAACGAACTTGCGTGTCCACCGGGCCGCCGGCTACCTCAACGAAGTCCGCACCCTCAGCAGCCAGGAGCCGCCTGAAGTCTGCAATGGCCGCGCCACTCAATCCTGCTGATCCTCCCACCCCGCCAAGCGGGGCCCCCGCTTTCCGGGGGCCCTTTCGACACTCTAGCCCGAAGCCTGGTCCTCCGGCTTGATGTCAGGAACCATTTGATCGGCCGCTTCCGGGAAAGGCGTATTTGGGTTCAGCGCACGCTTGGGGTCGGGTGTCTTGCCGGCCCTGGTGCGATGATAGTTTGGCTTGTTCATCTGCTCTAGACTCGGGGTTCTGTCTTTCAGGTCTTTGTCGTCCATGGGGAACCTCTCTCTCGACGGGTTGTCTTCCTCAGTATAGTCGAGTGTTCGCTGGCGAAAGATTCCAGTCCATAACGTAGGTTCAGGATCAAGATACCGCATTTGCTTCATGCTGGAACGAACGGTCAGCTAGAGCAGATCGCGGGTCAGTTGAGGAAACACCTTGGCCACCTTGCTCAGGATATAGTCGCCATAGGTTCCGCTAAATTCGTGGACGCTGGCCCCATCCCAGCGCTCGCGGCGGTCGTCTTTGCAGTCCAGGTCCGGGTCGATGGCGACCACGCGGGCATGAAAATTAGGATCGAAGAAGACCGGAAAGGAAAGTCTGGAACGGCCACTGAGGTTGCGTACCCGGTGGGGCGTGGAACGGTAGAAGCCCCCTGTCATGCGGTCGAGCATATCGCCGATGTTGCACACGAACGAACCAGGCACAGGAGGGGCGTCAACCCACCCCCCTGGGGACTTCACTTGCAACCCTCCTACCTCATCCTGGCGCAAAATGGTAAGAACTCCATAGTCTGTGTGCTCGCCCACACCCCAGCCCTCTCCGGCGACCGGCGGGTAGTGGAATATCCGGAAGAGAACCAGCGGCTCCGCCGTGTAGCGCTGGCGAAAATAGTCCGGGGCCAGACCCAGGCTAAGCGCTACCAGTTCTAACACGGTGTGGCCAACCTCCGTAACTGCCTCGATGTATTCCAGCACCGCCGCAGAAAGGCCCGGCACGAAGTGGGGAAACAAATTGCGTCCGTGTAGCGGCGTGCCAGCCACCACCTCCGGATGGTCCTCGGCTAATTCCTGGCCAAAATAGAGCCCCTCTTTCTGGTCCGGCTGACCCGAGGTCAATTCATCACCGAGTCGGAAGTAACCGCGCCAGGCTCGCCCGCCGAGGTCCATTCGGAGAGTCATTTTGTCGCG
>JALHOV010000749.1 GCA_022842865.1 Vulcanimicrobiota bacterium
GCTCTTCCGATCTGAAAGCACCGTAAGTATAGGCGGTGGTCATTGCCAACAGCCCCTAGAGCGGCCCACGAATTGCTTTGGCAAAGCTTTAGCCGCACCCGATGGGTGTCCATTTGCGCGCAGGCACCCCTCTATCGTCAGCGGGAGTTCCATCAGAGTCCTCTGTGGAGGATTCTGGTTGATCATGGCGAGGAAACGTGTGGTCCACCGCGTCATCACTCGCTGGACGGCCAGACAAGTTGGCTGCCATCGCAACCGCCGAGAGGAGCGGGACCAGGCGAAGCCAGGAATCATCATGGCCGTGCAATCCTTTGGCTCCGGGCTAAAAAGTCACGTTCATTTTCACATTCTGGTACTTCCCGGACGGCAGCTTCTTCGCCCTCGGCTTCTGGGACCAGCCCGCCCTGCTCAGCGAGTTGCGTCACTCCATTCTGAAGTCTCTGGTGGCCCGCAACTTGTTGCAGCCCGAGACCGCGAAACTCCTGGAATCCTGGCCTCTGGACCGCTCTGGATTCTCGGCCTTTGTTGGCGACCCCATCAACCAGCCAGCCGACCGCCCCCGCCTGCAGCGAGTGCTGAACTACATACTCCGGAGACTTTAAGGCGAACCTGTGAGCCGTAAGTCTCCATCCGGCCTCTACCGCTGAAGCATCTTTCCTACGTAGAGGCGACCGGGCAGGTCAGGTTCTCCCCTCCCCGGTCCGTCCCCAAGGTGTGGGCCCACGCTTATGACTTCCGGAGGACGCTTGCGTCCTCCAGCAGATTGGGTCCAGCACATCCCACCAGGTCACCTATGCGGGCCACTTCGCCAACGCCCTGGGCCATCTCAATCCTAAACAGGAAAGCCAGGTCGAGGAGTTGGCCGAAAAGCCCAAGTCTGGCAAATGGGTCAAGTGGCGAACCCTTATCTTGCGCTCCTGGGCGGTCGACCCAGAACTCTGTCCCCGCTGTCACAAAGAGATGAAACGAGCCAAGGCCATGGTTCAGCAGCACGAACTGAACAGACTGCTCAAGAACTTGGGCATCGGACTTTACCCTACCAGGCCCCGCTCGCCACCACCACCTTCTATCGGTCAGGACCTGGAAGAATCGCAGTTCCCCGACTGTGAAAGCCAGGTCCCGACTGATTGGGACGACTGGGAAGCAGCCTGACCAGGCTCCGGCCCAGCCTGGCTATTGGCCAAAACTCTGCTGACAGCATATTTCTTTGTTCACGACTGTCTTTCTGCCTGCGCCAAGTCTGTGGGCGCCCCACCACCAGAGCATTCTGAAGCAAATCAGACCCAACTGCTCAAATCACAAGGGGGGCTTCAAAGACCTACCGCCTCGTATGGACTGCTTTATCCATCTGCTCTCTTTGCTGTCCCGGAACGGCGCCAAGGTGCCGATTTCCAGCGTCCACTGGATCTTGGGTCTGAATCGCCAGATCGCCCTGGCCGAGAAAATCGGAGACCCCATCGACGAAGCGGTCAAGAAGATGGTCACCAATCACAAGGCGGGGCTCCCTCTGGCCACCTTCAACGCCTCTTACGGTACCTCAGCCATGGCCCTGCAGGCCCAGCACGCGGCATCTGAGACCACTCGATCTCTCGTGGGACCCGCAGCAGGCGCGGTGGGAGTGGGGCATCCCCAGGCTCGGCCGTAACGCTGCCTGTTGAAACACCCACCATCCGGGCGACCGGCAGGCAACTTGGCCTTGAAACCGTTACCAATGGAAGCCTAACGGCATATTCGAGCATACCGCCCAGGGCGGCCGGGGCCACCCGATCATCCTCTACCGTGCGAGCCGCGTTGAGGCGACCATTCCTTGACCAGAACTTCGCCCTCCACTTCCCACCAGCACACGATAGCCAGTCGCCCCGTGGGACTCGTAAACAGGCTTTTTGCAGCTCCGGCAAACCCTACGGCAAGATGATCTACTCGCACTTTTCAGTGTGAATAGATCTGGTGTTAGTCTTGATTTTAAATGAACGAATTGTTGCCTTATGAAGCTGACGAAACAAGTTAACAACAAGTTTTCATTCTTGTTACATTTGGCCCTTGTCCGGGGTGGCTGGTGAGGGAAATCAGGGTTGTAGAGATTCACACACAACACACAACACACACCGCGAAGGAGCCCAACAACATGTCTGACCTTTTTATCGCGACCCAGCTTCGTCCCCAAGTGGGACCCCAGAAGGCCAACCATGTGGGACGCCGGGTTTTGCGCCCACTGCCCGACCTGCATTTGCCTCACGACCATATCAGCAAATGCCGCGAAAAGTGGAACGAGAAGTGCAAAGAGAAGCTGTTCAACGAGAAGCAGTGCGACATCAAGCTGCACGGCGAAAAGCTCGGCGACAAGCGGTTTGGTGAGAAGCAAGACGACATCAAGCGCTGCGGCGAAAAACATGGTGACAAGCTGCACGGCGAAAAATGCGGCGACAAGCGCTTTGGTGAAAAACAGGACGACATCAAGCGCTGCGGCGAGAAGATTGGCGACAAAGGCCACCGCGAGAAACACGGCGACAAGCTCCACGGCGAAAAATGCGGCGACAAGGGGAGCTACCCCGAGAAACACGACGACATCAAGCGCTGCGGCGAGAAAATCGGCGACAAGGGCTGCCGCGAGAAGTTTGGCGAGAAGCTCGACGACATCAAGCGCCTGGGCGAGAAAATGGGCGACAAGCTGCACAGCGAGAAATTTGGCGACAAGGGTTGCTTCGAAAAGAGCTTCGAACTGCTGGGCGCCAACGCTCCCGACACCACCGGCAGCATCCCCTCCGATCGCTTCTTTGTAAAGCGAGGATAGACTCCCAGGTTTTGCGAAGCCCGTGGCCATGATCGACTCCCCGTCCGTTCCCACAGTAGTTGTCTTTGGCCACGGTAGCCATCCCGTTTTGGGAGAGCTCTATCAACAGTTGCACGCAAGGGCGCGACGCCGGGTGGTGTTCGCGCCCTTGGAGAGCTACCCCAGCAATATCACCTTCTCCCTCCACCAGAGCAGCCGCGACGAACAGGGCGGCCAGCTCAGCGTGGAGGGAGACAGTGCCATCGATTTTGCCGATATCGTGAGCGTCTGCCTCGACGGCTACGCCATCCTGGCCGGCGGCGAGGGGCTATCGGAAGAGGACCAGGAATACCGCAACGTGGAATCGTGGGCGGCCTGGGTCGCCCTCTTTCGGTGTCTGTCGCAGCGCTGTCTGGTGGCC
>JALHOV010000750.1 GCA_022842865.1 Vulcanimicrobiota bacterium
AGTCCACCGAGATCCGATGCTGGCGGTTTCGCGTCCCCGAGCGGGCGGTGGAATTTTGCGACCTGAGACAAGGTCGTCAAAGCTTTATGGGTCAGCAAGACTTTGGCGACTTCGTGGTCTGGCGGCCTCAGGCTGGACCGAGCTACCAGCTGGCGGTGACGGTGGACGACGCCTTGATGCACATCAGCGAGGTTGTGCGTGGCTGCGACTTGCTGCTGAGCACGGCGCGCCAGCTTCTACTCTACGAAGCCCTCGGCTATCGAGCTCCGGATTTCTACCACTGCCCCCTGGTCACGGATCAAGGTGGAGTGCGGCTGGCCAAACGCCATGATGCGCTGGCTCTCAAAACTCTGCGCGAAAGAGGCGAAAATCCCCCACGATTCACCGAAAGGTAACATGCGCCGGGAATCGCCATGGCAGACTAGGAACATGCTCCTCCCCGCCTGGATTCCTAACGCTCCTCCCCCCCTCCGTATTCTGGCTCAAATCGTGCGCCCGCTGCAGCAAGCTTCGCTGGAGCTGTCTCCGGCGCCCTGCGGTTTCTCAGCCGTGGAAGATGTCGACGGCTCTCTCAATTACCAAGGCCCAAACCTGCTTTGCAAGCGCCTGGGTTTCGCGAAGGTCCAGGTGCTGGGGGTTCGCCACGGGCAGGCCCAGAGCAATGCCCAATCGGAAGCTCTTGGACAGCCTTTACTTTACGGGCAAAGCGAAAGCCCGTTAACCGACAAAGGGCGCCAGCAGGCGCGCGAATGCTCCCTCAAACTCTATGATCAACTGGGCGGCAGCCAGTGGTTGAGCGAAGCGCTGGACGATCCGTCTCGCCTTCCCGTGCTGGTTAGCAGCGACGTGACGCGGGCGCAAGACACCGCCTTCATTATGAAAGCCGGTCTGGCCGAGGAGGCCGAAAAACTGCGTGGCGCCGAGGGGCGCAGCATCATCGAAGACCAGCTCCAGGTAATCAGTGATGCCCGCCTTCGCGAGACCCACTTCGGACGCTTCGAAACACGACCCCTGGCCGAATTGCAGAGCGCCTATCCAGACTTCGTTTCCCATTGGCGGCCTAGCGAAGGCATGGGGACCGATTTTCGTCATCGTTTCCCTGCGGGAGAAAGTCGTGCCGACGTCATGAAACGAGTAGGGAATTTTCTTGATGGATGCTGCTTGCGTTTTCCCGGCAAAACAGTCATTATGGTCTCCCACGGTGAGACTCTGTTATCAACAAGAGCCTTGCTGGGCAAGGCCCCCGTTCAGGAAGGCAAGGTTGCAGCGGAAACAGGTGCGATTCCTAACGCAACTCCCTTCTGGTTGGTACAGGACAGGTTACCCGCCTATGAGTCCTGCCCGCACGACCTGGATTGAGCCAACCATGGAGGATTTCAGCTAATGAAAAGGTATTCTCAAGATATGCGCGCGTTTTGGGATAAGATTGGTCTCGGCCTCTCCGGCCTGTGCCTGATCCATTGCCTGATTCTTCCGGTAGCCCTGAGTGCGCTACCCTGGCTGGGTATCGTCTTTGAAGATGAGTGGGTTCACGTATTCTTTGCCGCTGTTGCGATCCCGGTAGCTTTTATCGCCTTCATTCCAGGATTTTTAAAGCACCATTTGAAGTCGGTCCTCTTCTTGGGGTTAGCTGGAGTCGTTTTGTTACTCCTCGGCTCCATCGGACATGACCTGGTCGGTCACGACGCGGCCCACTGGTTGACGATATGCGGAGGGGTTTCACTGGTGAGTGCACACATTGCAAATTTCAAACTAAACAGCTGCTGTTCTCAGGAACTCTGTAACAAACACGCCGCTTAAGGTCCGCTGTGAAGAACTTTCGAGTCTTATTGGACAAGTTAGCCCAGCGACCCCCTCGCCTGGACGCTCGCGTTCGCGTCTTCAAGCTCGAGGCCAATCCAGACCGGCTGGAGAACCTCCCCGCTCCGGAGCGCCTGACCGCCACCAATTCTCAGGCGGCCCAGCCGGGTCACCCGGCTCTTGAGCGCAAGCGCCGCCCTTCCTCTTGAAAAGGATCGTTTGCCTTCTGGGTCTGCTGCCGTTGAGTTGCAGCAAGGCTCCCGCCCCGCAGGCCAGCAGTACTTCGGCCCAGTATGTTCACCAGGAAGAGCACGCGGCCAAGATTGACGACCAGGTCAAGGAACTGGAAGGGCGCGTCCGGGCCAACCCTGTCGATTGGGTTTCGCTGGCGTTGCTCTCCAAGCTTTACTTGGAAAAGGGCGAAGAAAGCCCGGCGGAGTACGCCATGGCGGAAGAGGCCGCTATGCTTTCGCTTAGTATTCGCCCGGCCCGCAACTCCGAGGCCATGTTGGCTTTGGCGGGGGTGCGCTATCAGCAGGGCGACTTCCCCACCGTGGTCAACATCTGCCGGCGGTTTCCCAATGCGCTGGATTCTCCCCGCCTGGCCACCCTGGCCCTGATCGCCCAGGGCAAGATCCGGGAAGCGGCTGAATGGTCAGCCCTGGCGCTGAAACGGCAGAACGATACTCACTCCCTCACCCTGGCCGCACGCGTTTCGGTCGCGGGCGGGCGCGACGACATTGCCTTAAAGTTGCTGGAGGCGGCGCGCAAGCTGGAGCAGCCCAAAGAGCGAGCCATTTCGGCCGAGCTCCGGACGGTGTGGGGAGATTTGTTGCGTCGTCACGGCAAATTCAAAGAAGCGCGAGAAATGCTGGAATCGTCGTTAACCATTCAGCGCCGAAATGTCCCAGCTTTGCGGGCGCTGGCTCGCTTAGAATTGAACCAGGGCAACAGGGAAGCGGCTCTGGAGAGCTATCGGCAGGCGGAGGCTCTCACCCATGGCCCGCGCTTACTTTTAGACATTGCCGCGCTGGATCCTGAACATTCTCCGGCTCTCCTGAAGAGGGCCGACCCCCAGCTGAAAGGTGCGCAACGCGCTCCGCTTTTGCTGCTGCAGAAAAAGCCTCAGGAAGCCCTCAAGCTGCTGCAACAACAAGAGAAAACCGGTGCCAACTGGCAGAACTACCAGCTTCAGGCTCAAGCCTATGAGCAGCTCAAGCAACCCAAAAAGGCCCTGGATGCTTATCAAAAGGCTCTGACCCAGGGATACCTTGATCCCCTGTTGCTCAAGCCCGCGCTGCAGTTGGCCAAAGAACAGAAAGACAAGCGCGCCGCCGACTTCGAGCTCAAGCTCAAGAGCCTGAACTAGCCTCCCT
>JALHOV010000751.1 GCA_022842865.1 Vulcanimicrobiota bacterium
CCTGCAGTTTTGGGCCTCGCAGATGCTCCACAGCGGACCCGCTTTGCTCGAAGTAGGCGCCATCAGCCGCCGCTACGCGGCCACCGCCGACCCGGTCTTCAGCCCGAACCCCCGCGAAGAAAACCAGTGGCGCCAGTTGGTCGGCAGTTTATTGGCCTTGCAGGTCGGGGCCAGCCAGGACGCCCACGCGGCCCTGAAAGCCGTGGTAGCAGCCCTACCGCTGTGCAAAGAGCGAGATTTCCCAGGCAAAATGGAGGCGGTCTCGGCCCTGTTTTGGGGAGATCAGGGGAGCCCGTATCTTGGGGTCCTGCGCTGCGTCAGTCACGTTCCCGAAGCCACCGCCGAGACCTCGGAAGTTTCCACCTGGCTAGAGTTGGCGCGCTCAGGGGAACGCTCTTCCAATCACTGGGGTATGCCAGCCTGGCTCAGGCACCTGCCCGCCGATGCAGTCACCTGGAGCGAAGAGCACCGGCGAGATTTGTCGGTTCGATCGGGACTGGTTGGCCTGAACTGGCTGCCGGAACTCTCGTCACTTCCCCCGCAACCAGAGGTCTCGGGCACCTACAGCCTGGATACTTGTCGGCGAGACATGGGCTGGCTGCATCGCCGCCTGGTGGTAGAAGCCATCGCCGGTCAGGGCTCGCCCGGTTCGTTGGACTGGTTTGGCTGGGAGGTTGCTCCCTACGCGCCCTCGGTCTCTCCCGAGGAACATTTGCTGGCCTTGCGCTCCTTGATGTCTGCCTACCAACGGGGCGACTCTCCTCTGGGGCCGCAAGCCCTGGCACTGTGGGCACGCTTGCTACCGCGTTTGCGCAGCGAGCAGGTGCAAGGACACCAGGGAGCCCAGTTGCGGGGATACGCCTCCGGAGGAGAAGCCTTTTTTCTCTTGACTACGCCGAAGGTTGGCGTCCGCAAGGTGGCCCTGGCCGAATTCTCCGAGTCCGCCCGCGACTACAGCCAAAGGTTTGCCGGCAAGGAGCCGCTTACCACCGTGCAGGTGGACGAACTCCTTGCGCTCCTCCAGGAGGAAATGGCCTCTTTTGAAGAGCTTTCGATGGCTTCTTCGCGATTGGCCGTCGCCTGGTCGGGTCACTCGCAACTGGATGTGCGCGAGCGATTCCTGATAGGACTTCTCTACACGGTAGGCGATCGACCCAAGCTGCAATGGCTGGAAAGGTTGCGCCTGCTCGACTATGTGCAGGCCTGCGTGGAACTAACCCGCCAGGTCCGCCTGGGCCTGGAGTTGAGCAGCAAGGCCGGCGCCCTGGCCCAAAACGTGGCTCGCCGCCTGCATACTGAGCAGTCCGAACTCCTGGCTCAGGATGGAAGCCCTACCAGTGAGGCCAAGTGTGCGCGCGACCTGAGTCATGTGTTCCACTGCTGGGCCGATTGTCTCAACACCGGACCTCGTCCCTTAGCCCTGCTGAACCTCATGCGCTACCTTGTGGATCAGGTCTCACCTTATATCGTCTACGGGGAGCGCGTCTGGAAAAGCGTTTGGTCCCTGGTGGAGGAGGAAGCGGCCAACTTGTTAAGCGCCGAAGGCCACCGGGAGCTGAGCTGGTGGACGCCGCGATTGACGCAAAGCTGCGCATCCTTGCGCGAGGCCGGCACCATCGCACGCGCTCTTCAGGAACGCTGCGAAACCCCCGGGCGCGACCTGCCCGGCGACTCCTGGCGAGCCGCGCTTTGCTCGTGTCTGGCGCTGCGTTTGCTGCAGGACGCCAACCTGCCGTGGCTGCCGGCGGTGCGTCGCGTGGTGGCCTCCAGCTTCTCCTTAGGGCCCTCCGACCAGCGCACGCAGCGATTGCAAGACCAATGGTCGTGGCTGCGAGACTCCTTCATCGAATTTGACCTGCGCACTTTGGAGACGGAGATTCAGCAGCTGGGCAGGGGCTGGGAGATCCAACAGAGCCTGCTAGAAATTGAGCAGCAAAAAGAAGCCCTGCTGGAGCGTTTATTGGAGCGGGTGCCCGGCGCCCGCTCGATTCCGGGGGACCAGCTTTCGTCTGCGTTGTTGGGCCTGGTCCGCAGTCAATGGGCGGGGGAGCCCTCCAGCCGCTGGGGAGTGCCGGCCTGCATTCGTCTGCTACCCGATGCGGCCGCTCTGGCCGTGGTCGCGCTGGGGCCCGAGCAAAATGACAAGCTGCAGGCGGCCATGGTCAACCTTTTGGGCCGCTTTGGCACGGTGCCGCAGATTGGGCAAGAGCTGGCCAAGTTGGTCGACCTGGCCTCGCGCCTCGGGGAGCTGGAGAAGGCCTGGGATCGGTCCCTGAAGCTGGATCCCAAGGTCTTCTCGGAAACTTGCCAGCGGGACCTCAACTGGGTTGCCCGGCGAATCTGCTTGGAAGCCTGGATTGGGGGCCGTCCCAGCGCCGATGGTAGCCTCAGCTGGTATCGTTGGGAGGTCGTCCCTTACGCGGGCGAAACCCGGGCGCGCGACTTTTTGAAAGGGATCCAGGCGGTGGCCCAGGCTGTGGAGAGTGAAACGCGCTTTACCCAGGCCATGAAGCGAGTGGCCGATGAATTTCGGCGCAGCATCGAGCAAAGACTGGAGGGAGCCGATCCCAAAAAATCGGTGTGGCAGAGCATTTCTGCGCCTGTCTTAGATCATTCTTTGCGGGCCCAGAAGCCAGAAAAGAGAACCTGGTGGGGTCGTCTCACCGAATCGTTTGAGGGGCTGGTCGGTGGACGCAAAGAAGACTGAGCAAAATTACATTCTCCAGGACATCCGTCAAGAGTCAGCGACGGTGAAATCCTATGTTTTTTACTACGGGCTGACTCCCTTTGACTTTTTGCCCGGCCAGTTTGTGGTAGTGCGACTGCATTCCGCTCCGGAATTCAGAGCCTCCCTGACGCTTTCAAGTTGCCCCGAGGATCGCAACCAGTTCGAGTTGACCCTGAAGCGGACCGGCTCCTTCGGAACCCATTTTTACGATCAGGCGGAGATTGGCGCGGTCGTCTCGATGACGGCCCCAGCCGGCCCTTTCTCGTTGAAAAAATTATCCGATCGGCCCATTGCTTTTCTCGGTCACGACTACACGATTCCGGCCTGTCGTTCTTTTCTGCGCCACCTGCGAGCGAATCAATCCCAGCGTCCCCTGGTGCTCTTTCAAGAGTTGTCGGCGCCGGAGGAGGCGATCTTCCAGGAGGAATTTTCCCAACCTGGCT
>JALHOV010000752.1 GCA_022842865.1 Vulcanimicrobiota bacterium
TTTCAATCCGATGGGTCGTTACCGCGCCGTCAGCAGTAATTATGGGGGATTCCGGGCGACCAGCCCCACCCAGGCTAGCTCGATGTCAGCCGAACCGGGGCAGATGGCGCAACTGCTAATGCATTTCCTGCAGGCTTTCAGTAGCCTCCAGAACAACTGGGCGCAAACGCTGGGTACGCCCCTGGCGGTCGCGACTCGGGCGCCCGGCCAGAGCTCCCCCGAGCCGGACCCGAGAACGCCTGAGGTGGTTGACGTTAGAACGGGTTCGGAAGGGGCTCCAACTACTTACCGCCTTGCACGCTCTTGCCATGACCGCCACTTTGCTACTGCTGGTTATCCCTTGACCGCCTGATAGTGGCCCTTCACCCAGCGGAAGGTTTTCGCCGGATCGGCATCGGTGCCAGGCCGGTGGATGCGGCCGCTCTTGCGGTCGATTTCAAAGTTCCCGTTGGTGGTGTCGCGAAAGATCTCGACGTATCCTTGAGACGATGGCTTAAAGACGGTCAGCAGGTAAACATCAGCCAGATAGCTTGTAACGAACAAATAAGGCTTACCGCTGTGGTCCAAATCGCAACTGAACACCAGATCGGCCAGTTTTTCGCCGCTGCCACCCTGTACCGGTGCCGGGAAATCGCGTTTTTTGTCTTTCAAGGTTAACCACAGAGGAGCCTTGGCTCCGCTCGGAAGGACAAATACCCTGGTCGAGTCGTCCTTTTGCACCACCGCCACCAGGTCGTTCTTGGACCGCAGCGGCACCTGCAGCGCCGACACCACTGAGTAGCCGGCCGGCAAAAAGGGTTTTAATCGAGACTCGTGCTGGGGACTGGGCTGAGCCCAAACCAGCAGGGGGAAACTTAGTATTAGATACAAGATACGCTTCATTTCGCGGCATTCCCCGTTCGCTCCAGGGTGCCCTGCTAACGAGAAAGCTGAGCAGAATGAAGATTGCCAGCTCCAGCAACAAGGAGAACAATCCCGCCAGACAGAGGGCTCCTTGGATCAGACCGGGCATGGGTGGGACCCATCGCACCCAGAGGGCTATTCCCGCCAGGGTAGGCAAGATCGCGTAGACGGGTCCAAATTGATGAGCCACCCAGAAGGGCACCTGTGTAAGCGTCAGAAAAAGCAACAGGAGCAACGTGAGAGCCAAAAACATCCTCTGGTTATCGCTCAAAGCCACCTCGCAATCATGGCGACTACGGAGCGAAGCTCGCCCCGGTTCATTCCAGGCCTTCCGCCTGCCGCTGGAACGGATTGACTCACAACGGAAGGACACGCTCGGCCCAAGCCCCACTTTGCGCAAACTGCAAAGGCGCTGTCGCAAGAGCGGCCAAAAATCCCACCAAATCGTCAGACCTGTGCGCCATGCGCAAAGGCTTTCCAGAATAAAATCCCCTCCAAATCAGATGCCAGACTGGACGACTTTTACCCACTGCATGCCGGCCGCTTCCGCCGCTTCGATGCCCAGGTCCGCATCTTCAAACACCAGACAACGCTCCGGAGCCACACCCAGCGTTTTGGCGGCCAGCAGGAAGGGATCGGGGGCGGGCTTGCCGAGGACGTAGTCTTCAGCCCCCACAATGCAGCCGAAGTAATCCTCCAACTGGAAATTGCGTAAGGTGGTCAGCACCGAATCGCGCGGGCTGCCCGAGACCACCGCCAGCGGAATGCGCGGAAACGCTTCGTGAATGTGAGCAATCACTTCAGGAATGGGCTGAATACGCGGCAGGAAGGAGAAATACCGTTCTTCCTTCCGCTTCGAAATCTCCCGATGGTCCATCTCCAGCCCGAACTGCTCGTTCAGCAGGCTCACAATCTGTTCCGTGGATCGCCCTGCCCAGGCATAAAAAAGCTCTTCCCGAAAATGTGCTCCGGCAGGCTCCAGGGCGGCATTCCAGGCCTCCAGATGCAGCGGCATGGAATCCGCAATGGTTCCATCGCAATCGAAAAGGTAGGCGTCGAAAGGCCCGGGCGGCAGCAGCAAGCTCATGCCCGCGCCCTTCTCCTCCCTCCAACCAGGTCCTACTCTTCAGGCTAAGCAGTCGGCCGGCTGAAAGCGAGCGGCCGCCTCTTGCAAATTCTCAAAACGCTCCCCGGGAGCCTTGCGCAACATGCGCAGCACGGCGTCTTCCCAGTCCGAGGGCAGGTCGGGTCGCAGACCGGTGGGTGGGGGCACCGGTTGCTTCACGTGGGCCCTGGCCACCTCCATCATCTCTCCTCGAAAAGGAACCTGGCCCGTCAGCATCTCATAGCAAAGAACTCCCAGGGAATACTGATCGGAATGCGCATCGGCCACTCCCAGGGTGAAAACCTCGGGCGCCATGTAGGCGGGAGTGCCCATCGCAAATCCTACGCTGGTAAAGCGATTCTGTCCGTCCTCGATAGCCAGTCCAAAATCTAAGATCTTCACGCTGCAATCGGGGCCAATCACGATGTTGGCGGGCTTGATGTCGCGATGGTAAAGCTGCCGGGAATGTGCGAACTGAAGCCCGGCAGCAATCTGGGCGGTGACCGAAGCGAACTCGTGCAAGTTGAGAGTTCCCTGGCAAAGGAGCTCCTGCAGGGATTGCCCGGTAGCCAGTTCCATGGCTAAGTAGCGCTGTCCTTCACAGACGCCATCTTCCAAGGCGCCGATGAGATTTGGATGTTTTAGGATTCTAGAGATCTCAATCTCGCGCTCGAAGCGGCCCGCGAACTCGTCGTCCGACTGCAGCTCCGGCAGCATCACCTTCAGAGCCACTTCTCGCTGATCGCGGTGGTCCCGGGCTCGATAGACGGTAGCCATGCCTCCCCTCCCCAACACACCTAACAACTGGTAAGGTCCGATTGTTTCAGGAGGGGGCGTGGGAGCAGGCAGCGGCTGAGGGCTCACCTCCAGGACCTCCTCAACCACCACCAGCGGGCGCCGACGCATCCACAGCCAACCGGCCAGCAGCAAGCAACTCAGTCCAATCCAGGTTAGCACGGCAGGTCTCCTCGGCGACGGGCCTCGCCCGTCAGGTCCCGCAAGCGGGTCACACTGAGATCCTCGTCCTGCAGTTCCAGGATGCGGCTGCGCGTGATGATCTTGCCCTTAGCAATCAGCACACGTCCATCGGCTGGATGTAAAAT
>JALHOV010000753.1 GCA_022842865.1 Vulcanimicrobiota bacterium
AAGCAGCCTGACCAGGCTTCAGCCCAGCCTGGCTATTGGCCAAAACCTTTACAGACAGGCCACTTATGCTGTCACGACCGCATTTCTTCTCGCACCACGCCCTTCGTCGCCCACCATCAAAGGATCCTGAAGCAATTCGAGACCACCTGTTCAAATCGGAAGGGGGCCTAAAAATGCCTACCGTCTTTATCGTTCCCGCCTAGGTATTGGGAGAGGCGCTCCTTGCGGGGGGCGCCTCTTTCGCATAGCCGGAGGTCACCAGGAAGTCAGCCCGCTTTCTTAGTTGATCCAGTTGCCCGTGGTAGCAGGAGCCGAGGAAGAAGTCTCCCCGTTGTTGATTGGCCGGAATGCCGGTGGCCTCCCAGATGCGGCCGCAGCTCTGGGCACCGGCACCAAGTGTCTTTGGGTTTCCTGAGGATTGGCGCTGGGGAAGCTCTGGGCGGTGCAGTTACCGCTTTTTGACGATCCGTCTCCGCTGGTCTCAGCTTTCGAGCACAGCAACCTGCGCTTGGGAACGGCATCCTGGAATTATCCCGGGTGGAGGGGGCTGGTTTATGAGCAGCCCGGATTGCGGGCCTACGCGTCGCATCCGCTCTTCCGCTGTGTGGCCCTGATAGGTCGGGGCTATCCGTTATCTTACGAGGTGCGCCAGCCCCTGGTCTGCTCAGCGGCCGAACTGACCCAGGCCTGGAACATCTTTCCCGGAATGGACTGGCCCCAGCCCGAATGCGGCCCTCTGCGCGTCATCCGCTGGACCCTTCGCCCGCGCGCGCCGCAGGGCGACTGGAACCTGAAGACAGCCGCCCGACGCTACCTGCCTTTCGCGGCAATTCGCGACCCGGACCCGGAGACGCGCTCGCGCGTAGCCGCCCAGGTGCTCGCCTGGTTGGACCTTGCATTGCCGGTGTGGGTGCTGGTGAACAACAAAGCCGAGGGCTGCGCCCCCCTGACCCTGCAATTGCTGTCCGAGGAACTGAAAGCACGGAGCCAACCGAAATAGGAGACGAACTACTCCGGTTGAGCCTCCGACCGTCCACGACCGGGGCGCAGTTCCGTTTTGACTCCGCCAGCGGGCGACCAGGGAAGGGAGTGTCCTGGCAAACAGGAGATCGATTCGCATGAAAATTCTGGCGGAATTCTGCTGCCGGTCACCTTTACGCTCCCGGTCTCACGACCGGGGTGCAGGGCACCTGTTGCCACTTCAAGAGGATAAGTAACCTCTGGTAGCCGTTCAGCCCTGAAAGGGGCTTAGCCTGCAGCGGTACGGGTTGGCGGAGACTACCTTGGCCAGCAGGGGCAGGTTGAGTTCCCTAGAACTGCCCACGATGCGACATTACCTCCTGGTGTTCTGCATTCTCGGGTTGACGCAATTCGTCTGGTCGGACAAACTTTTTGTCCGCAACCGGCCCTTTACAGGAGTCACCCTCTCGGACAGCGGCAAGCTCTTTGTGCAGCTTGACGTGCTCTGCACGGCTCTGGAACTGAAACTGCAAGAGCGGGAAGGGACCTACTATCTCGGTCCACTCGAGACCCTCCCCGAAACCACTGCCAGCGGAACGTTCTGGGTGGCCGGTCAGCAAGTGGCCACTCGCTCCGAAAATGGAACGACCCTGGTGGCTTTGGAGGACGCAGCGCCCGCTCTGGGCTTGAAGGTCACGCCCAACCGGTCTATGGGAACTATCGATGTCTTTAAGGTCGCCCCCGGAACGACCGCCCCCGACTCCACTGCTGCTCCGGCTTTCACCAGCGCAAGTTACGACCCAGAAGCCCACGCCAAGGCTTTTTTCGACGCCGACAAGGACTGTTGGGGCCTGAAGGACGCCAACGGCCAGGTGGTGGTTCGCCCAAAATTTCGGAACGTCGATAAGTTCCAGTACGGACTGGCGGGGGCTCGTCTCCTGGAAATGAAATCGGTTACGTTAAAGAGCAAGGGCACAGAGCTCACCACCACTTACGAGACCGTCAGTGGCGTTGAGGCCGTCAAGAGCCGGGACGTGAAGGACAAGACTACCTATAGCACGGGAAAGGCTAAGAAAGAGACTCTTTTCGGGGTGATCAACACGCAAGGCGAATGGCTGATCGAACCTACCTACGACCGGATCAAGTCGGTAAGGCGGATGGGAAAGGTCACCTATATCGAGGTGCAACAGGGTAGCAGCACTTTTTGGGTGGACCCCACTGGCCGACGCATCCGGAATCCGGATGACGTTTATCGAGATCAGTTCGCACCGCTAAAAAGTAAAGCCACCACGCCCCGCTAAAACGTTCTTTTCCAGACGCTGCAAGTGGCTGACCGGCAAGATGCCATTCTCATCCAATTGAATCGTCCCGTCCGATTCCACACCCCACAAATACCGGACTGCAGCCGCAGTTGACTGTTCTAAGGCTAATGCAATTACTCAGTGCGGTTCGACCGAGCTCTTCCAGTGCCCGTGCTCGAAAACATTCAAATGCATCAGCGTGGCATACCTGATCGGGCGCGCACTGGCGGAGTCTGTCGGCCAGGGATGGACTGGAGTTTCTTCAAAAGGGCCGCACCTACGACTCTCGCTACGAGGAAACCCACGGCCCTCTACCGCTGCAGTCGGCCAGGGTCATGGAGAAGCTCCTGCGGTGCGGGGACCCACGCTACGGCCTGACCTTGCTTCACTGCCCTGATTGCCAGGTCCATATGGCAGTCCCATTTTCTTGCAAGACCCGCGTGTGTCCCAGTTGCATCAATCGGCGCGCCGAGGTCTTGAGCCATACACTGGCTGAGAAGTTGCCCAAAGGGGACTACCGCCACCTGTGGTGACGTTGCCCAAACACCCGCTTGCATCGCCAGATCGGACGTGTGGTCCACCGCGTCATCACTCGCTGGATGGCCAGACAAATTGGCTGCCATCGCAACCGCCGAGAGGAGCGGGACCAGGCAAAGCCAGGAATCATCATGGCCGTGCAATCCTTTGGCTCCGGGCTGAAAAGTCACGTTCATTTTCACATTCTGGTGACCGACGGCCTGTACTTTCCGGACGGCAGCTACTTCGCCCTGGGCTTCTGGGACCAGCCCGCCCTGCTCAGCGAGTTGCGGCACTCCATTCTGAAGTCTCTGGTGGCCCGCAACTGC
>JALHOV010000754.1 GCA_022842865.1 Vulcanimicrobiota bacterium
CCAGTCCGGCTGGGGTTTTGGCCAGAGTGGCTTCAACGTCATAAGTAGAGTGACGCGAGCGGTTGCTGACCAGAATGGTCACTTTGACCTCGCTACCGGCCACAGCTCGGGCGGGCACGCGCATCTCGCCTCGCAGTCGGCGAATCATCAGCAGACCGACCAGAACATTGGCGACCGTAAGCCCGGCTGACATCACGAAGAGACCGTAAAACTGGCCGCGATACGGATCCAGGCCGGCGGCCAGGCTGACCAGGGCGGCGCCCCACATCACCCGACCGCCCGCCGTGAGATAGCGGCGCAGCCAGCTTCTCACGCGGGAACGGGCGTTTGGCGTAGCAGTTCTTCCACCACCTGGCTGGAGGTGACACCGGCATAACGGGATTTTACGTTCAGGCTGAGGCGGTGGGCCAGCGTGGCCACCGCCATGGCCTTAACATCGTCGGGAAGCGCGAAGTCGCGGCCCTCCAGATAGGCGCGGGCCCGGCTGCTGCGAAAGAGCGAGATGCTTCCGCGCGGACTGGCCCCGACGGCCAGGGCTGAGTGGCGCCGGCTGGCCTCCACCAGGCTGACGATGTACTGGGCTATACTGCGCTCGACCTTGACCGCCTGCACCTCTTTCTGTAAATCCAGAACCTGGGCGCCGGTGACACAGGAAGCGAGCGTTTCCAGCGGATGAGTCTGGGCCTGGTCAAAGAGCATGTCAACCTCGACTTCCTGGCTGGGATAACCCAGGCTGGTTTGCAGCAAGAAACGGTCGAGCTGCGCCTCTGGCAACGGATAGGTGCCGTGGTATTCTACCGGGTTCTGAGTGGCGATGACCAGAAAGGGAGTGGGCAGTGCGTAGGTCTCCCCGTCGACGGTGGCGTCGGCTTCGCCCATGGCCTGCAGCAAGGCCGACTGGGTGCGCGGGGAGGCGCGATTGATCTCGTCCGCCAGCAAAATGTTGGCGAAGATGGGGCCTTTGCGGAAATCGAAGCGCTGGGTATCGGCGCTGTAAATACTCACGCCCAGGATGTCGGCGGGTAGCAGGTCGGGGGTGAACTGGATACGGGAAAACAGGCCGTCGACCGTGAGGGCCAGGGCGCGTGCCAGCGTCGTTTTGCCCACTCCGGGCACGTCTTCCATCAGCACGTGGCCACCGGCCAGCAGGCCGATCATCAGATGATAGACGGCCTGGGGTTTGCCCAGGATGACTTTTTCCAGATTAGCGCGGATGGCCGCCACCCGCTCGCGATGCTCAGACATGGAACTCCTAGAGGCGCATTTCCAGAATTACGCCCTGACCTTCCCGGCGGTTCTGAATCTGGCATTCTCCGCCCGCTTCCCAGAGCATCTGGCGAACCATGGTGAGGCCCAAACCCATGCCGGGAATCTGACCGGTGAAGGTGCGTTCGCCCTGATAGTAAGGGAGAAAGGCGTTGCGTAGCTGTTCGGGAGAGAGACAAATTCCGTCGTCGATCACTTCCAGCACGGTCTGATTTTGCTGCGGGAAAACTTTGATTTGCACGCGGGGATGCTGCTCTGGATGGTATTTCTTGCTATTTTGCAGAAGCTCCCAAAGAATGATTTCGAAAGCCCGGCGCGAGATGGGCAGAGTGGCTGGCAAGGGAGCGCACTTGTCGACCAGCACAGGAGTGATTTCCAGTTGAGCGACAATTTCTGTCAGCGACTCTTCCAGGTGGTCCAATCGAAAACCGCCGTCCGAGGGACGAGAACTGGGAGTGTTGAGATAGCTGAGGACCGACTCCAGTTCGCCCTTGAGTTGATCGACGCCACCTTGAGACATGGCCGCGAATTCCTTGATCTTGGGGACCGACAAGCGCTCGGCCTTGTTGGCGATGAAGCTCAGGCCCCAGGTGATCTTGGTCAGGGGGGTGCGCAGCTTATGACAGATCAGTGATTCAAAGCTCCAAACGCTGCGCTGCGAGGACAGCTCGCTGGTGACGTCGCGCAGTTGCAGTAAAATTTCCTCGGAATGCAAAAGCACTTGCACTTCCATCCAGCTGGCGCGGGCCTGGGCGGTCTCTGGTCGCAGCAGCATGAGCGGTTCGTTGTCGGGCAGCCGGGGCCAGGCGCGCCAGTGCTCCTCCGGCTGCAGCCGGAACTGGCTTTCTAAAAGCGGAAGCACCGCCTGTCCCTGGGAGTCGGCGCCCAGTCCGAAGATGCCACGGGCCTTCGAATTGGCGTAGAGCAACAATCCCTGAGGGTCGACCAGCAGGTAACCGTGTTCGACGTTCTCGACCACCCAGCCGAAGCGGTCGCGTTCGTTACGAATGCGCCGGTAGCGATTGAGGCGTACGACCGTGCGCACGCGAGCCCGCAATTCGGCTACATGGTAGGGCTTGGAGATAAAGTCGTCGGCTCCCGCCTCCAGCCCCGTGAGACGGCTCTGGTGGTCCTCCAGGGCCGTCAACATGAGCACGGGGACCTCGGCCAGGTTGGGATCCTGGCGCAGGCGCCGGCAGACCTCAAAGCCATCCATTCGGGGCATGACCACATCCAACAGAATCAGGTCGGGCTGGAGCTGGCTGGCCAGAGCCAGCCCGGTCTCCCCGTCTTCGGCGAACTCCAGTCGGTAATCGTCTTTACGCAGCAACTGTTGGAGCAGTTGGCGACTGGGGCGGTCGTCATCGATGATGAGCAGGAGGGCTTCAGGCACGGGGATCGCGTTCGGCCCGGATACAGGGGGTCCTTTCCCTGGGTCGGGGAGGGTAAACCCGACGGGAGGGTCTCGGGCGGATGCCCAATTTTGGGGCCAGGAGGTTGCTCAGATGATTAAGATTCGCTTGTGTAAAAGTTTGGATTTCCCATTCTGCAAGTGGCCGGCGAGATGACCCCGAGCACCGCCATGACCTTGCTCCAGGCCATTCGTGCGGCCTGTCAGAATAAGCCTCGCTTGCTCGGGCTGGATTTGAGCGACGTCACCGATTACGACAGCACCAGTAACTACATCGTCGACTCTGCCGCCCAGTGGATGGGCGGTAACTTGCGAATCCTGGGCATGTCGAAAGCGGTGCGCCGGAATTTCCGACGCACCGCCTAGGAAAGCGGCCGAAAACCCCGGACTTTAGCTAAAGAAACTTCCCTATCCGAGTTTTTCGG
>JALHOV010000755.1 GCA_022842865.1 Vulcanimicrobiota bacterium
GGGCGTGACGGCTTCGCTGTCCACCGCCTGGTCTTCGACTTTGAGGGTGGGCAGCTGCTGGAGGGTCTGTTGGATGACGGCCAGTTTGCCGTTTTTATAGGCGGCTTCGTCGACGCCTTGCAGGTCGGGGTCGTGCGGAGCTTCGCCATCTAAGGAGACCCAGTGCAGGCGCGGGTTGCCGGGGGTGCTGTCGACGCGCAGGAGCACCGCATTTTCTTCGTGGGCGACGATGTCGTTGATGTCGTAGTCTTGCTTGTCGTCGAGGAATCGGGTGGTTTTTGTGGTCCGGTTGCAGAGCGCGATGGCCATCCGATCTCCTCGCTTTTTCAGCCAAAGGTAGTGATCCTGATCAAGCCACTTGGGTACGTCCTGGTCGAGAGATACCCAGGTCTGCGAAGTTTCTTGCTGCAGGGTGTGGAGCTGGCCTTTCTTGACTTCGGCCAGGATGAGCTTTTGCTGCAGACGGTCCTGGAGCTGGAGGGTGAGGCCGCCGTCTTTGTCCCATTTGAGGGCGGCCAGGTATTCGTAGGGGAGTTTGACCCACTGGGTTTTGCCGGTTTTCAGGGACAGGATGCCCAGGCGGGCTTTGACGTTGGATTTGCCGGGTCTGGGATAATACTGTTGGACGGGTGGGTTCTCGGGGTGGAGGGGGTCGCTGATATACCAGATTTCCACTTTGCGGTGGTCGGCTTCCTCATAGGCGATCGACTGGGAGTCGGGGCTCCAGCAGTAGCCGCTGAGGCGGCGCATTTCTTCCTGGGCCACAAATTCGGCGATACCGTGGGTGACTTCTTTGCTTCCGCCTTGGGTGAGCTGTCGCTCTTTGCCGGTTTTGTGGTCATAGAGCCAGAGGTCCTGGGCTTTGACGTAGGCGATTTTCTGGCCGTCGGGAGACCATTGCGGGTCGATGACGCCCTGGGGCGGCAGGGTCCGGTGGCTTTTGTCCTGGAGCAGGATCAGGCGGCCGGAAAGGGGCAGCAGGATGCTGTTGTTTTTGGGGTTGGGGAAGAATTCGGTGAATCCGGTGCCGAGCTGGCGTTTGCGCTCGTTGCGGGCTTTTTCCTCGGGGGAGAGCTTTTCGTCCAGCTCGGGGTGGAGGAGCAGGTGGGATTTCCCGTTCTTCCATTCGTAGAGCGACTGGGTGCGGCTGGTGGCGGGGGAGCGCAGGAAAAGCAGGCGTCCGTCGTGGGTGAAGCGCGGCTTGACGGGGCGGCCTAAGAGGTAGCCGCGGGTTTCGCTGTATTCCTTAAGGAATTCCGGCTTTTTGAGAGGCTCGGCGGGGAGCAGTTGGGTGAGGGCGAGAGCGAGCAACAGGCGTTTCATAGTTTTTTGAACTCGTAGAGCATGCGGATGCGCCAGTGGATGATCATTCCGAAGGCGAGGATAAAGGCCAGTCCGCCCGTTTGCCAATAGGTAAGGAAGTGCTCGACGTAGCTGCGCATTCCGAAGCGGAGGGCCACCAGGGCCAAGAGCATGAGGAAGAAGATGGGGGAGCGCTTCATCCAGATTTGCCCGTGTTCGTCTTTGTGCAGGCGTGAGGTGTAAATCAGGGGCCAGGCGAAGAGTAGAGCTCCCAGCAGAAAGGCCACACCTGCCCATTCCAGGGGCACCTGGAAGCGCGGAACCAGGAACATGGCGAAGCCGGTGCTCATTCCCAGTGGGGGCGCGATGATTTTTCCTAACCTTACCGGGCTTTGCCCCTCGCGCACACGCCAGATGAGAACGGCGGCGGTGCCGAGGATGGTGCTGAGGCCCCCCAGGACGAGAGTATTCACGGGGCTTGACGTTATCCACGCGGGGGGACTTTCCTACACGGCGAAAGTCTTCGATGTGCGTTCGTTGAGTGAGGCTCTGCGGGATTTGTCCTGGGGTCGGTCCAGTGCTCTGGGCTATGAGCTGGAAGCCGGGCTGGAGTTGGCCGCGGGGGGTGATTTTCCCGAGGGGATTCGCCTGCTTTCCGTTCTGGATGAGGAGTACCCTAGGAATTTGCGAGTGTGTGAGCAGCGGCCGGCGGGGTTGTATGTGCAGGGTCTGATTTTGCCGCAGGATGAGCGAGCAGTGGCAGTGGTGGGGACGCGTTCGCCATCGCCCGAGGGTTTGGCGCGAGCTCGGCGTTTAAGTTGGGTGCTGGGGCGGGCCGGGGTGACCGTGGTGAGTGGCCTGGCGCGCGGTGTAGACACGGCCGCTCACGATGGTTGTCTGCGAGCAGGTGGGCGCACGCTGGCCGTTTTGGGCAACGGGCTGTTGCATTTTTATCCGCCCGAGAATGCGGCGTTGCAGAGGGGGATTGCTTCTCAGGGGGCGGTGATTTCTCAGTTTGCTCCGGATCAGAAGGCGACGCGCTGGTCGTTCCCTTTGCGCAACCGGGTGATCGCGGGGCTGGCCACGGTCAGTGTGGCGGTGGAGTGCTCGGAGGACAGCGGCACGCTGATCGAGTTGGAGGCGTCGCTGGCACTGGGGCGTCCGGTGTTTTTGCTGGAGAGCCTGGTGGCGGCCTGTGCCTGGGCTCAGCGCTGGGTGGCCGAGGGGAAGGCCGGGGTTTTGAGCAGCGAGGAGCAGCTTTTGGGGCTGGTTTAGGCCTGGGGGCTGAACATGGGGCCGATGTTCGGTAGCGGGCATACCTTGTTGACCAGTCTCTCTGGGATGATTCAGATCATAGCGCCCCGACCCCGGGTCGGTTAGACTGGCCGGATGATTGATAAACTACTTGTTCCCCTGGACGGCTCCGAGTTGGCGGAGTCGGTATTACCGTGCGCGCTGGCCCTGGCCCGGCGCCACCAGGCCGAAACCGTGCTGCTGAGAGTGGTCGAGCATATCGGCGACCTGGCCCCGGGCCTGGCGGCGGAATTGGTGCCCGAGCTGCAACAGAAGGCTCTGATCCGGGCCGTTAACTACCTGGAAAGCCGGGCGGCCGCTTTCGCTCCGGGGCTGGTGTCGCCCCTCACCGCGATGGGTTCGCCGCGCGAGCAGATCGCCGAACTGGCCCTGCAACATAGCTGTGATTTGATTGTGATGGCCTCGCACGGGCGCGACGGCGCGCAACATTTGCTTTTGGGCAGCGTGGCCGAGCTGGTGCTGCGCCAGGCTCCTTGCC
>JALHOV010000756.1:0-746 GCA_022842865.1 Vulcanimicrobiota bacterium
GCTCTTCCGATCTGGGGTGGAGGACGCCTTCGATTTCCCCGGGTTCGTGCCGGCTTACATTCGTCCGCAGTTCTGCGAAGGTCGCGGACCTTTCCGCTGGGTCGCCCTCTCCGGCGACCCCGAGGATATCGCGGTCACCGACCGGGCCATTCTGGAGGCTTTCCCCCAGGATGAGAGCCTGCGCCGCTGGATTGAGAAGGCACGGGAGAAGGTGAAGTTCCAGGGTCTGCCGGCGCGCATTTGCTGGTTGGGCTACGGAGAGCGCGCCAAGGCCGGAGCCCTCTTCAACGACCTGGTGGCCCAGGGCAAGGTGAAAGCGCCGATCGTGATCGGGCGTGACCACCTGGACTGCGGCTCGGTGGCTTCGCCCAATCGCGAAACCGAAGCCATGAAAGACGGATCGGATGCGATCGCCGACTGGCCTATCCTTAACGCCCTCATCAACACCGCCTGTGGCGCTTCCTGGGTTTCGGTCCATCATGGCGGAGGAGTGGGCATCGGATACTCCATCCACGCTGGCATGGTGGTGGTGGCCGATGGAACTCCTAAAGCGGCCGAACGGCTGCAGAGGGTGCTCACCAGCGACCCGGGAATGGGCGTGATTCGGCACGTCGACGCCGGTTATGACCGAGCCGTGGAAGTGGCCCAGGAACGCGGCGTCAAGGTTCCCATGGTATGAAACAGACCGGGGCCATCCCCTCTCAGATCATTCAGCAGTTCCTGGAGACCGGTCACATCCGGGTGAA
>JALHOV010000756.1:756-3089 GCA_022842865.1 Vulcanimicrobiota bacterium
TGCGCTTGGGACCGTTGGCCTATCAGGTGCGAGCGACTTTTCTGCCGCGCCACAACGAGTCGATCGAAGATGCCTTGCGCCTCTACACGACCGGGCGCCTGGATTTGAGCCAGGGTGGCGTACTGGAAAAGGATATGACTTACGTGGTCGAGGTCATGGAGTCGTTCGACTTGCCCAAGGACGTGCATGCCTATACCAACAATAAGTCGACCAGCGGCCGCACCAATATCTGGGTGCGCGCCCTGGTGGATGGCCTGCCGCGCTTTGACCGCATTCCCGAGGGCTACAAAGGCAAAGTCTATGTAATGATCACGCCGCGCTCCTGGTCGGTGAGGGTCAAGGCGGGCACCACTTTGAATCAGGCGCGCTTTTTGATCGGAGACAACCGTCTCAACGACCTGGAGCTGAGCATGGCGCACCAGCGAGTCGGCCTGGTCTACAATCACGAGGGCCAGCCGATTCCACCCCAGCTCGATCGAGGGATTTTGCTGACGGCCGACTTGAGCGGAGAAGTGGTGGGCTACAAAGCCATCGAGACCGACAAAGTGGTGGATCTGACCGGCACTGATCCGCACAGGGCGGAAGATTTCTTCGAGCCGGTGCGGGCCGAGCGTGGCGAGCTGCTGCTCAAACGCAACGAGTTTTACATCATGGCCACCTGCGAATACCTGCGCGTTCCGCCCAACTACGCGGTGGAAATGGTGGCTTACGACATCCACAGCGGCGAATTTCGCTCTCACTACGCGGGTTTCTTCGACCCTGGCTTCGGTTATGGTGGGGAAGGCGAAGTCAAAGGGACCCCAGCCGTGCTGGAAGTTGCCCCCCACGAAGACGTGATCATTCGCCACGGCCAGCCGATCTGCAAGATGGTCTACGAGTACCTGACCAAGGACCCCGAGCTGATTTACGGCGTCAACATGGGCTCGCACTACATGCACCAGCGTGGACCGCAGCTGGGCCGGCTGTTCAGCAAATTCCCCGCGCTGGTCTAGGCGGCAGGCAGACGTTAATACGTATTCATGTAAAAAAAGCTCACCATTACGTTGGATGAAAAGGTCTACGATGGCCTGCATCGGGTCATTGGCCTGGTCAAGCCGCATCTGAGCGAACCTTCCCTGGAAGCCAGTTATCGAGAATTAGCCCGCTTTGAAGAGTCCGACAAAGAGGCCAGAGACTGGGTCGACGGGGTTTCCGGAGACGTGGGAGCTATGCTCGATGAGGCGTTCCGGTCACGTCGAATACAACCAGGCTTTTCGCCGGAGAGGCCTACGTGACCATCAATCGGAGGCCGTCCAAGGCGCAGGCCAACCTCTTGACCACGGTGAGCAAGTTGCGGGTCACGTCAAAGTTGGATACCTTGTCTCGCACTGATTTGGTGGCGGTGGAAAGCGCGATTCAGATTCAGCTCGGGCTTTAACCGGAAGCCGGTCGAGCTTACTGCTTTCGGGAGAGGATCCAGTCGACGGCGGAGCTGAGGTCGTCGGTGACGTGGTCGGGTTTGGCGTCGCACTTTCCGTCCGTGCCGCCGAAGCCGGTTTTGACCAGGATGGTGGTGGCTCCAGCGTTTTTACCGGCTCCAATGTCGGTGGTCATATCGCCCACCATGAAGCTGTCGGCCAGGTCGATGCGCCCACCGTAGTCTTGAGCGGCGCGGAAGAACATGCCGGCGTCGGGCTTGCGACAGTCGACTTCTCCTTCTGGGATGACGAATTTCTTGCCGTTGGGGCAGACGTAGATGCTGTCCATGCGCCCGCCGGCTTCTTCGATGCGCTGAGCCAGGCGTTCTTGAATGGCCTGATTCTGCTCGGGGGAGAACTTGCCCATGTCGATGCCGGCCTGATTGGTAACCAGGATGATCGGGTAGTCCGAGTTTTGGCTCAGTTTCGCGACGGCCGCCAACGCCTGGGGCATCAAGGCCCGGTCCAGGTCTTCGGGCGAATTCACGAAACCGTCGGTGGTGTTGAGAACACCGTCCCGGTCCAGGAAGACGGCCGGCTGTTTGCCGGGGGTGTTGACGGTGAAGCCGTCGGGACGGCTGCTGCGGGCGAGGCTGATGGTAGTCATGGCCCGAGCATAGGATGCCGCCCGGAAAATTTCATGAATCTATTTGCGAGGCACCTTCAAGATGTCGTGAACCACGTGTCCGGCCAGGCGTTCCATGCCGAGCTCCAGGGCGCGCTCCAGCTGAGGGTCGCGGGCGGCGACCCAGTCCTGGGGCTGGATCTCGACTCGGACATCCGGTTCGGTCCCGTAGTTTTCCACTCGCCAGCCCACATCCTCAAACCAGAAGGCAAATTCTGGCTGAGTGGTCTGGGTGCCGTCCACCAGGCGGT
>JALHOV010000757.1 GCA_022842865.1 Vulcanimicrobiota bacterium
TCCAGCAAAACCGCAAGGTCGAAGCCCTGGCTGCCTCCCTGCAACTCCAGAACAAACTCGCAGGTCAGCCCGCCTACACCCAAGACCTACGAAGCATTCAGGCCGCCATCTCCGCCCTCGGTGGCCCTACCACATCCGCCCCCACGAGCTGGGGACGATTCCTGGGTGGGGTCGTGCTCTTCTTCGGCGCCCTTATGATCGTCGGCGCTCTCAACATGGAGGTCTCGGTGGCCTTCGACGGCGGCCGCGTCAACAATATCGGCCTGATGAACGATCGCCAGAACCTGCTTCTACTCGGCAGCGCCCTGGGAATCGGCGGCCTGCTGTTGACGCTTCTGGGCGGAGGCAGGAAGTCATGACCAACCGCCTGCTCACCGCCCTGGTAGTGATCAACCTTTATGTCTGCTGGTACTGATGAGCAATCTGCTACAAAAACCAGTAAGGGGAGCGGGCGGGCCTCAGTCGGTCTTGCGCCGACTGCTGAAATCACTCGCGGGCAGATTACTAACGATGTCCCACAAAGAGTTCTGTCAGGTCCGCAATTTCGCTCATTCCCTCGACGGAGGCTGGGGTCAGACCTTCCCGGCGGTAGCCGAGGACGTCGCCCGCGCGGTCAGCATGGCGCGTGGCTTCGAAAACTGCTTTGCGCCGGAACGGGTTGTCCGAAAGAAAAGGTAAATCCTCACCAGCGCTTCGAATCACCGCTAGATGGGGTCAGATTACGCATGTGCGCGAGCTCGCGCACATCCGAGCACAAAATCGCGCACAACTACTCAAGCTGCACCCCCCCAAATTCCCCCGACCCAGCGAAACCCGCCTCCCGCGCCCGCCAAGCAACCCGCCCCAGCCCAGGAGCATCAAGACTCCCTTCATACGTCGCACTGGCCAGCTCAACTTAGCAACCGCTTCACGGCCGCCTCATCCAACCACACTCCGTGGTGATCCGCCCTCAAAGTGACCTGCCCATTCACATTGAGCCACCGGGTCCACTGCGGCAAGAGCAAGTTCAACTGGCTGCGAGTTTGCCCGAGTGCCTGAGCCAACCCCGCCCGCTCCATCCGTCCGCGCTCGGACAGCAGATCAATCACCCGCTCCAAGAAAGGCGGCCTACCTTCCCGGTCCCGCAAGGCGGGCGAAGCTAGCAGCCGCTCGGACAGCACCGTCTCGAAAAGCTGCCCCTGGCCCTTCCCGCCGCCTTCCAACACAAGCGCAGAACCAACCTCGCTCCACCAGGCGGGCGTCCGCCGGCTCCCTTCCGTCCATCCAGGAATGGTCTGCCGGGGGAGGCCAGCAAGGCCAGGGCACAGCACATTTCCTGAGGGCTGGAGCCGCCGTGGTATCCGCGTTTGCGCGGGCCGTAGCGGACTTTCTCGGTCCAGAGCAGTCGGGCCGATTCGGCCAGCTGCAGCCGACCGCCCTCCACCAGAACCGCACCCTCTTCCTCGTGGCCACCGGGCTGCCAGCGGTTCCCGGCGCCCACGCTCGGCCGCTCAGCGGTTCCGAAATCCAGGGTGTGTCCGTGGTCGCTGACAATGAGCACGGAGCGCTGCACCGCCCGGGCTGCCTCCAGTAAGGGAACAAGCGGGGCGATCAGGTGCTGGGTCCAGCGCAGGTTGAGCTGCTCTTCCTTGGCCAGCGCGTCGTCCATGCTGTTGATGACCACCGCCACCAGCTTGTAGTCGACCGATTGCGTGCGCTGCGGTGCCTGTTGCATATCTTTCTTGTGAAATAGCTGCGGTCCGTAATCCTTGCGACAGGCCGAATTGAGCGCGCCGTGTGCCTTAAAGTGAGTGGCCTCATCGCGTGCATCCCCTTGCATCAGTCGGCCACAAAGCAGACTGGTTCGGGCCACTTCGGTCACGCTGGGCAGGGCAGAAAGCAGCCGCGTTTTCTCTTTCGCCTGCGCCAGATAGTGTGACCAGTTGCGCTGGTCCAGCGAGTCTAGCAGGTCCAGCAGCGCGGCCTGACTGCAGCCGTCCATCACCAGCACCAGCAGCCGAGAGCCTTTCTCTTTGACCAATGGGACCAGCACCTGGTCAAGAAAGTTCTCGACCGGCAGTGTCTCCTTCTGGGGCCCGAGAAGGGCTTGCGCGAAGCCCTTGCTGTAGACTTCGCGCCACTCGAGAGCGCGTTCCAGTAGACGGGAGAACGCGGCACCCAGTTGGGGATGCGGATGCTGCAACCACAGTCGGGCCCGGTCTACCCAGGCGACGCGGTCCAGATAGTCGTCCATCCAGGCCGCCAGCGTTCCGGTCGGCCTCGGACCGGGGGCGGCCAGAAAGCGCTCCAGACGCTGAGCCATTTCCAGTGGCCCCAGCTCTTCTTCTTTTTCGGAGAAGAGCCAATGATCGCGAAACGGCTGAGATTGGGAGAGGTCCACGCTGGCCCTGGCCAACAATCCATCCCACCCTTCCATCAGAATCAGACTAAACTGGGCCAGCTCCAGAGCATTGAGTTCACCCAGCAGTTCCTTGGCGCGCGTCTGCACCGGTCCCAGCCACAACAGGTCGCCGTTCAGTCGAACCAGCTCTCGGAACGAACGGCCCAGGTGCTGGCCGAGCAAAACGGGCAGGCGGCGGCCGGCGAAGAAGCGGTCCAGGCTTCCCTGAGCCATCAGCGCAGCCGGCCCTGGAGGGGCCAGGAAGACAACCTCCAGCACCAGGCACAGGGCCAGGGCTTCCCGCGCTCCGCGCTCAAAATACAGCTCTAAAACCTGGTCGACAGGAGGCCCACCCCCACGCTCGTCCAGCCACTCGCGAGCTTTCCTTTTCAGCCTTTCGGAAGCAGAAAGGTTGTCACTATTCGCCAGAGCGAGTGTGCGTAAGAGCTGCAGGAGATCATAGCATTCGTTG
The DNA here is from genome assembly GCA_022842865.1 of Vulcanimicrobiota bacterium. Classification (GTDB taxonomy): domain Bacteria; phylum Vulcanimicrobiota; class Xenobia; order Xenobiales; family JADMJV01; genus JADMJV01. The sequence continues at coordinate 2,853 of JALHOV010000757.1, forward strand.
GTCAGGCCAAAGCGCTGGTGGAGTAAAGTCTCCCAGGCCAGCTCGCGGGTTAAAATCCCCCCGGGGGCCTTGGGGAACTCGCGGGGGTCGCACTCCAATAGCCATTCGGCCAGCTCTCGATGGCGCTGCAGTCCCGAGTCAATAGACTCCGCATCAAACAATTTCCGAATGGATTCCCAGGGATCCAGTTCGCGCAAGTCGCGGTCGGGCAGACGATCGCGCAAATCCTGGGAT
>JALHOV010000758.1 GCA_022842865.1 Vulcanimicrobiota bacterium
AAGAAACTGATGAAAGTCTACCCCAGGCGAAAACTCTACCTGATTTTGGACAACGGAACCACCCACTGCAGCCGGCCAACCAGGGCATTCTTTACGCGCCACCCCAGACTCGTTTGTGTGTTCACACCCACCCACGCTTCCTGGCTGAATCAAATTGAAATCTGGTTCAGCGTCCTTCAGCGGCAAGCGCTCACCAGGGTTAGCTTTTCCGGGCGCGAGCACCTGATCACGAGGCTTCAGGGATACATCGAAGTCCACAACCGAGAGCTCGCGCACCCCTACGAGTGGAGCAGCAAGGGCAAGGTGTTGATGGGCATCAGCGCCAAGGAAAGGCGGCGCAATCGAAGCATTCTTCCGGTGGACCGACAGGCTGCCCGTTGCTGAGATAGCTCAGTTCATACCCGCCGCTAGAGCCGCGACTCCACGAGAAAAATGCAAACTCCCATTCTTCGTCGCTGCCCAGATAGCGCAGCCTGAACATGGGCTGCTCTCCCTCATCTTCCTGGTCACCGGGAAACAACGACTTCGGCCTGACGATTTCAGCGTCCACATAAGCAAAGGCCCCCCGTGCGCGGAGGCTCAGAGACTTAACTTTGTCCGACCAGTTCTTCTTGACGTGCGCCCTCAGGCGCCGCTCCAAGCGACGCAGGGCCTCTTCCGGTAGCTTGCTCATGGTCTCTGGACTTTGCAGCGGCGAAACTTTGCCCTTCAATCAGGCCGACCAGGGTAGGAGCTTATTTACCGGAAGCTGCACTAGATGGGGTGCCATAGACAGAACCGCCGGTTCGAATCTGCTCAGAGCTCACCTATTCGGCAGGGGACGCTGCCTTTGCAGGGAATATTCAAGTCGTCAAGGGGGGGTTCATGTTTACACGATATACGACCCGCGAAGCATGTTGGGGTGCGGCCCTTTGGGGATGGTTGATGGGCGGCATCATGGGCTTGGCTTACCTGGGGCTGGGCAACAAGCCTCTGGAAGAATGGGTCCCCTACGCCGCCATCATAGCCTTTGTTCTCTCGGCCATTCTTTTCTTTCTGGCTCATCGCAACGAATTTATGCTCAGCGTGCGCGAGAGCATGTGCGGGTGGGGAAGCGGCAAGGCAGATCTCACCCAATTCTGCTATTTCATTATCCTGCCGTTCTATATGGTTTTTCACGTCATCGCCATGGTCAGCTCTGCACGCGAGCAACTGCAGCTCGAGGCCGAAGGTCATCAGGCCAACGCTGAAATTGGAGCGCTATTCGATTCCATCACTTCTGAGCAGACCAAAGTCATTCCGTCGCAGCCATCCTCACGGACGCCGCGAGCCACGGAGCAAGCCGGCGAGCCTTGCCCATGTCCCACCTGTCAGCGCCCCGTGCCGGCGGGCAGGCACTGCAGTTATTGCGGTGTAGCCAAGATCGAATGCCCCGAGTGCCACATGAAATGCCCTCCCAATATGGCCAAATGTCAGTATTGCGGGGCCAAATTCCTCAATTAACAAAGGGGGTCGGCTTGGTCTAAAGACCCTGAAAGGGTGAGAGGCCGGCCATACTCCGCGTTTTGGACTCCAGGGACTGTTAGGCGATCGCAGGGTGTGTAGCCTTCCTCTTGGAAGGAACCTTGGGGCACAGGAGTCCGCTGGACTAGCGTGGACCGGTCGGTAGCTGAGCCAGATAGCTGTCGACTCGCCGGATCATTTCCGACATGGCCTCCTGTCCAGGCCGGGAACGCCACGGCGTGCGGCCGGACCCGTTGCCGCACAACCAGATTTCCAGAACCGGCTGCGACATGGCGACCCGCCACCCGTGGGAACCGAGCATTCCGCCGACGCAAATCACCAGGTCCACGGTTTCGGTCGAGGCCACCGTGGCCGAGGTGCCCCCAAGATCTTTCCGTCGCTGGTAGTCCGCCAGTGTGGTTAGATGGGCCTGATAGGACTTCTTAAAGCCTTGCCAATCCTCGCGTCGCAGGTAGATCTCTCCGTTGATTTGTCCCTCAAAGAGAAGACCCACGTAGCCTTCAGTACTGATACACATGGTCAGACCCCCGTCGCTGCCAAGAATGGAATTGCCCTGGGCGTCTCGGCTGAAGCTCGATGGAGGGGGTTGAGGGGCGCGTGCGGCGCTGGACCGTCGGGTCAGGGCCCGGGCCTCCTGGCTGGGGGGAATAGCTTTGGCGGCCAATTCGAGATTCTCCTGGGCTTTGCCGCTATCCCCCAGCCCCGAGTAGCAGCGAGAGATCAGATACAGGGTTGCCCCATCGTGTTGCCGGTTGCCCATTTTATTGAGTTGGTTCAGGCCCTGCCCGGCTTGTTCCAGCGCGGCGGAGTATTTTTTCTTGGCAAAACTGGCTCGGGCGGCTTTCAACTGAGAGAGGGCGGAGGCGCGGGTTTTGGCCAATTCTCCTTGAACTCGGGCCCGGCTGTTGGGGTCGAGTTTTTCGCGAGCCAGCTTTCCCAGTTCACCAAGGGATGGCGAACCCAGTTTCGACTCGCTGCAAGCCAACAGCGTTCGGGCTTGCAGCGACCCAGGCGCGTCCCCTTTCGCCTTGGTGTCCTCCACCGCCAGCAGAGCCGCCGCCGAAGCCTCTTGATACTTCTTGGCCTTGTAGTGCTTCTCTGCTTGTTCCAGATAGCTGGCGGCCCTGGCCACCGGCGTGGGGCTGGGAGTGGACGTTCCAGAGGGGGAGCACCCGCTTCCGATCAGCAGCAACAAACAGAAAGAGACTCTGCTCAGCAGACAGGGCATGGACCGAGTCTGTTTCATCCCGGAAACTTCTACCCGCCACCGGCCAGGCACCTGCCTAAAAGGCTAGGAATGCGGTTTGGACTGAGGGTTGAGGTTCTGGGAGGCCATTTTCCCAAGGAGCGGGCCTGGCGTTGGATTTCCAGGAGGGCGGCCGGTTCTTTGCAGTAGCGCATCATGCCGTCGAGTGATTATTGCCGAGCTGGATTTCGGCCATTCAGAGGAGCGGCTCGTGACCAGGAGGCGCAGATCGGGCGTGACCAGCGCGGCCGAGCCGGACCCCATGGAGAGGCCCGGGCTGCCTCGCTTACGGGGTGCTGCCGGGAACAACGATCGGCCAGCGT
>JALHOV010000759.1 GCA_022842865.1 Vulcanimicrobiota bacterium
ACTTGGAACAATGCTATCACGGATCGACCCCCGGACTAGGCCCCAGTTCTTGTTAATTTGTTAATTTTGTTACAAAAAAGTACGGTCTCTGTAAATTCAAATTAACGAAGCGACAACACATGCTCTCTCTGGAGAATACGCCAGGCCAGAGCTGAAACGCACGGGTGGTCTGTGAACATAATGTTACAGAGGTAAAGGGTTGACGTTGAAACGAAAACAAAAAAAGAGCATCCCAGAAATGGGATGCTCTTGTTGTTGGTGCGGAAGGAGAGATTCGAACTCACACAGGTTGCCCCACACGCTCCTGAGGCGTGCGCGTCTACCAATTCCGCCACTTCCGCTCGACTGGCGGAGAATACCACGGCATTCTCCGTTCGTCAACCACTTTACTGGTTGAACATCTTTGTGATGACGCCGCCGTAGGTCACCACGAAGGGCGCGAAGACCAGGCTGATGATGGCCATCAGCTTGATGAGGATGTTCAGGGCGGGGCCGGAGGTGTCTTTGAAAGGGTCGCCGACCGTATCGCCGACGACAGCCGCTTTGTGAGCTTCTGTACCGCGACCGCCGCAAGCGCCGCTTTCGATGTATTTCTTGGCGTTGTCCCAGGATCCGCCCGAGTTGGCCATGGAGATGGCGAAGATGACCGCTGTGATCAGAGCGCCGATGAGCACGCCGGCCAGCATGTGAGCGCCGAACAGATAGCCCATCACGATGGGAGTGAAGACGACCATCAGGCCGGGTCGGAGCATTTCTCTCAGCGAGGCCTGGGTGGCGATGTCCACGCAGCGGGCATAGTCGGCCTCTGCGGTCCCTTCCATCAGGCCCGGGATGTTGCGGAACTGGTGGCGCACTTCCTCGATCATAGCCAGAGCGGCAAGACCTACCGAACGCATTGTCATGGCCGAGAAGGCGCAGGTCAGAGCACCGCCCACCAGCAGGCCGGCCATCACCCAGGGGTCGAGCAGGTCGATACTCTCGATGCCACATTGAGTCACGTAGGCGGAGAACAGGGCCAGGGCAGTGAGGGCGGCCGAGCCGATGGCGAAACCTTTGCCCATCGCGGCGGTGGTATTTCCGGCCGCGTCGAGAATGTCGGTGCGTTGGCGGATGTCCGCGCCCATATGAGCCATCTCGGCCAGGCCACCGGCGTTGTCGGCTACCGGGCCGTAGGCGTCGATGGTGAGGGCCACCGAGATGGTGCCGAGCATTCCAATGGCGGAAAGGGCGATGCCATACATGCCCGCCTGGGAGACGGCAATGATGACGGTAGCGGCGATCAAGAGGCTTGGAATCACCGCGCTGTTATAGCCCAGCGCCAGTCCGTAGATGATGTTGGTGGCCGTGCCGGTCTTGGAGGACTCGGCCACTTCGCGGGTGGGCGCATAGGCGTGAGAAGTGAAGTATTCGGTCAACCAGCCGATCAGATACCCGGAGACCAGTCCGCTCAGGAAGGCCAGGTAGACGCCGGTGGCGGTGACTTCTTTCTTGCCTAGCGTGAAAGAGCCAGCGGGCAGAAGCTTGATGGTCAGGAAATAGCTCATAATGGCCATCAGCACGGTGGCTAGAATCAGCATGTTCTTGAGAGAACTCTGGACTTGCTCTTCCGTCTTGGCCTTGAAGGCCAGAATGCCGATGAAACTGGCGGGAATTCCCAGGCAACTGACGGCCAGAGGGTAGAGTAGCGCGGAAGGATTGTCGTGGAAGGCGATGGCGCCGATGACCATGGCGGCGCAGGTAGATTCGGCTACCGAGCCAAACAGGTCAGCGCCCATCCCGGCTACGTCGCCCACGTTGTCGCCCACATTGTCGGCAATCACGGCCGGGTTGCGAGGATCGTCTTCCGGGATACCGGCCTCCACCTTGCCGACCAGATCGGCGCCGACGTCAGCAGCTTTGGTGTAGATGCCGCCGCCTACCCGGGCGAAAAGCGCCACCGAAGAGGCGCCCAATCCGAAACCGGACAGAATTTCCATAATAGTATGGGGCTCTTGGGTCGGCAGCAGCTTGGCCAGACAATAGTAGCAGGCCAGCATTCCCAGCACGGCCAGACCGCTCAATCCGAAGCCCATAACAGCGCCCGCATTGATGGCGGTCACGAAGCCTTTCTCGAGGGATTCACGGGCCGACACGGCGGTGCGTACGTTGCCGGCAGTGGCAGTGCGCATCCCGATGAAGCCGGCCAGGATGGAGGTGACCGCCCCTACCACGAAGGCGACGGCCGAGTAGTGGCCTTCGTGCACATCGGGCGTGAGCTTATCGTCGATTAGCACGCCGATGATCACCGCGAACACGACGATGAAGACAGCTAGTGTCTTGTATTCACGAAAGAGAAAGGCCATGGCGCCATCGCGAATGGCTTTGGCGATCTTTAAGAGTCGCGCACATTCCTCGGGGGAGGCAGCGCCCTCTTCGACGGACACCGACTGCACCCTCATATTGAAATACGCCGCCACGCCCAGCGATGCTAGGCCAGACCCGAGAATGAGCTCTTCAACCACAGGATACTCCTCTAAAAAACCATCGGTTCCAAATCTTCCGGAACCCTGAAAAGTAGGCGAACCTACGACACGAAAAATGAACCCCCTGCTATTGGGGTGGATCAAGCAGGGGTTGGCCCTGGGTCGTGCATGTTGCATTCCCACGAGTGGAAGCGGGTTTCAAGACTGCCATCGCGAAGCCGGCAGCCATGTTGAGAAACATGTTTTTACTCTTCACAGCGGTGGACTTGCTGGCTATCCACGCCGCCCTCGACCAAAGGCATCCAGAGACGGCGCAGTTTGCGCTCATGTGGCTGCTTCTTTATTCATCCGTGGCGGCCTGGGCGCTGGGGGTGCGAGCCTGGAAGGAATGCCAGGGAGACTGTCCTGGTCCTCAAGCTCTGCTGCGTCTGCTCACTTGCAGCTCGCTTGTTTTCGCTGGCTGTGCGGCGGCCCTGCAGTTCGCTGGCAAAAACCCGGGAGAATGGCTCGCAGTCTACCTCTTCCTGCTGGTCTACCTGATCCGATTGCTGCCGCCTGCGGCTGCCACCGTGCTGATGAGCCCGTTTCTCTGGATCAGTCA
>JALHOV010000760.1 GCA_022842865.1 Vulcanimicrobiota bacterium
CGATTTGGGGGGGACGACCGGGAGCGTAGCCAGCGTTGGCCAGATCCTCGAGCAGCAGCAACCTGGTTTCTCCCAGGCTGCCGGCGGCCAGGCAAGCGGCCAGACGAGCCTGGCATCGGCGGGCAGGGCCTTGATACCAGGATCGTTCGACTTCGTAGGAGCGGCGTTTGCGCCGATCCGAGACGCTGGTGCGAGCCTCAGCGGGGGGTTGCACGCACTTGAGAATGACCGAAGGCCGGTCTTGCAAATGCATTCGGCGCAACTCCCCATAGCCACCCCACAGGTTCTGGAGCAGAACGCTATCGGTGATGGCCGAGGCCCCGGTTTGAGTCAGGACCCAGTCGTTTACCAAAAGTCGGGTTCTTTAGGGGCGTCGCCATCGGGACGGTAGATGCCCCGCTCATCGGCTTTCCAGAAACCCTGGTGCTCGGTGTCCACGCCCATACGTCCGCTCTGGTCGTCGAGGCCGCGGTAAACATAGCGATCCTCACCGACACTCAGCCTGGCTTCGACGCCCTCCGTCCAGGCCGACATCATCAATTCGCCGCTGACCGGGAAGCCGCAGTTGCCGGCGTTGAAGCCTTTCTGCGTCTCGTAACTGGTGACTTGCACGCTGCTCGGGTCGACCTGCAGCTTGGTGGCCAGGTCGCGAGCCAGGCCCTGGCCCGGGGTGGCCGGAGCGTTGTTGAAAATGGCATCCAGGGCGCCGGGCTCGTCCATGTTGATGACGGTGACGGCGCCGCCCAATTGCATCCAGCCTTTGCCGGTCTGGCGATCGTGATGCTCGTGGAGTGCTTCCACACCCTCGGGCTTGGCGGTCAATTGCAGAAAATCAACGGCTTTCTCGGTAAAGTTGAGGGCCACCACGCGGCCGTCGGCAGTCACGGCTTCCATACTGCCCTGGTTGGAGTTGCCCTGAAAGCGAATGGTCTCGCCATCGTCCTTGGCCACCACCAGGCCGGCCTGGGAGTTGGCGTCTTTGGGACCGTTGTCGGAGAGGACCACCTGATCCATCATCTGCTGGTAGCTCTCGGGGCGAGAGGTCGCGCCGAACTTCATGCCCTCGCCCAGGCTGTGGTTCTTCTTCCACTGATCCAGGGTGGGTTGCATCTGAGCGGGGATGTTGAGCATGACTTGACCTCCGGCGAAATAGTCCGTAAACAAAGTAGAGGAAGGTTCTGAAAAATGACTGAAACCCGCCGCATCAGAACGGGCGAATGGGAGGCTCTGCGCGACCTGCGCTTGCGCGCGCTGGAACGAGAACCCCAGGCTTTTTGCGCCACCCGTGCCCAGGAGGGGCTATTGACCCCGGCCATTTGGGAAGAGCGCTGCCGCATGGGGGCCGAAAGCGAGCGCACAGCCACCATGGTGGTGGCCGAAGGCTCGGTTTTGCTCGGTATGACGGTGATCAAGCGCGAAGAAGATCGGTCTGAAATCTACGCGGTCTATTTGGATGAAGTGGCGCGCGGTCGCGGGTTCGGCACGGGAATGTTGGAGCTGGCCCTGGCATTCGTGCCCGATCTCCCGGCCTGGCTGGAAGTGAACGCATCTATGACGGCGGCTGAACGTCTGTATGAGAAAAGTGGATTTCGCCTGGATGGGACCGTGCGCAAATTTGCCGATGGTCGCGTGATGCGTGGCTGGGTGAGGCCGCGGTGAGCTGGCGCGACCGGTTCAAAGATTTGCGGGGCGGTCTGGACGAACTGAGTGACCGGGATCTGCAGAGTCTGCTACTGGAGGTTTTCGCGGCCCGCGTTCCAGGGCCGGAGCGGGTGCTGCAGCGCTTCCGAGAGAGCCGTTTTGTGCAGCCTTCGCCGTTGGATGTGCGCAAATCGGCGCGCTTGCTGGCGCTGGCCTGGGAGTTGTTGCCCGAACGTTTCGAAGCCATCGAGTTGTCCCCGCTGGCGCCCCTGGGCACCTGTGCCGCTTTGGCCACGGTCAGTCAAAACAAAGTGGTTTCTACCGCGCGCCACTGCGAAGTAAGCGCGGATCCTAGTCAGGTTCTGGCTCTGGAGTGCGCGCAGCGGACGGGTGCGGTTGACCTGGCCGCCTGGCAGCGGGTGGTACGGGCTCAGGCCCTGCCGCCAGAGCCTGGCTATTACGCTCACTTTGGCATTCTGGCGCTGGCTTCGGCGGGGCGGCGCGGTTTTGAGGCGGAAGCCCTGCGCCGCCACTGGGCCTTCTATCGCACCTTCTTGCAGCAGGCGGCGCCCGGGGCGTGCATGGAGATTCGTCTGACGGATTGGTGCGGGTTGGCCGACTCGCTTCAGGGCGAGCAATTTGTGCTGGACCCCGAGCGGGTGTCCGGGCGCGGCTATTATCAGCGGGCCTGTTTCAAGATCTACCTGAATGGGGTGGATGTGGGCGACGGCGGCTTTACCGATTGGACGGCCCGTTTGCGCAGCGACCGGCGCGAGGCATTTTTGAGCAGCGGACTGGGTTGGGAGCGCTTGGTCCGTCTGGCGACTTGAGGCCCTTTTTCAGGGGGCGGCGGGTTCTTCCACCAGCGGGTCAAGGGCCAGGCGGTGGGTGGGGTCGACCATGAGACTCAGGTCTTCCAGGGCCTGGCGGTAGCGCGGCAATTCCTCATTCAGCTGCTGCAAATGGCTTCGTTCGGCCGTCTCGTTGACGTTGGGCATGGGCACGTAGCCTTGGTGCTCACCGTCTTGCACGGAGTTGGGGTTGGCCGGGTCGTAGACCCAGTTCAAGTCGCCCTGGTCCTCCTTCACCACCGACTCCCCCTCGGGGCTGACCTCTACGAAGTGACGGCGGTAGGGAGTGCCGTCGGCGGTTTTGCTGGTGCGGCAGTTGGCCAGGTTCTGGCTGACCACATCGCGGGACATTTGTAGATGGGCGCACCAGCCTGCCAGAGCCCGCACGCCGCCGCGGTTGGCGGCGATGCGCAAGCCGTGCTGAGTGGGGCGCACCTGGGCTCCGTGGGCCCGCAGAAAAGTCAGTTGCTGGTAGCCGCAGCGCCCCGTCCACAGTTGCAAAACCGGCGGATGGGTCCAGCACCAGAAAGCGATAAGGGCGAGCATCACGAGAAACAGGCGAAATTTCA
>JALHOV010000761.1:0-982 GCA_022842865.1 Vulcanimicrobiota bacterium
CCACGATGCTCGAGAAACGGATCGGCGAGCAGTTCGACGCCGTCGTCTCGGGCGTCAAAGGCGATAAAGTCTGGATCAAGCTGAATGATCCGCCCATCGAAGGCAGTTTGCAGGGTGGCGGCAAAGCCAAGGTGGGCCAGAAGGTTCACGTGGAGCTCAAGTCCGTCAACGTCGAGAAGGGCTTCATCGACTTCGTTCGCGCCTAGCCGAACCTGAAAATAAGTTAAAAAAGAGGACGATTTCGTCCTCTTTTTTCATGTGGTTGTAACATTCTTTACTTGATGTTCACAGGCAATTGGCCACGGGGGGGGGCAGGCTTGCTATCCTGGGTGTAGACAAACACACAGGAGGCCCAGGCGATGATCAATCTTGGCAACGTAAACCCAACCGCGACTCCAGCCCTGAATCCAGCCGTTCAGCAATTGCTCCCGCAGTTATTGCAACTGGCTCAGATGCTTCAGCAGCAGGGCATGGGAATGCCGGGAATGCCCGGAATGCCTGGCGCGGACCAGTTCAATGGATCTCCCGACCTGGGCCAGAACGCCATCGGCGGGATTCCCAACTTCGCCAACTCCCTGGGCAACGCCGGGGGCGGCATTCCTAACTTCGCCAATTCTTTAGGCAACGCTGGTGGCGGTGCTCCCGCGGGAGGTGCTGCCCCGGCCGGAGGTGCTGCTCCCGCAGGAGGCGCTGAGCAGGGAGGCGGAGGCGGCGGCGCCGCGGCCCGAGCCGTGGACATCGCCAAGAAGTACGAAGGACAAGATTCCAAGTCGCTCAAGGGTAAACTGCCCGGCTTTACCGCTCCCGGTGGCAACACCAACAACTGCGCCGCCTTCGTATCGGCCTGCCTGGAGCACACCGGAGCGCTGCCCAAGGGCGGCGGCTCGGCCAGCGTTTCGACTCTGCGCGGCAAACTCAAGAGCGCCGGTTGGAAGAAGGTGCCGGGCAACCAGGCCCCCAAGGGTTCGGTCTGGATGACCGC
>JALHOV010000761.1:992-3042 GCA_022842865.1 Vulcanimicrobiota bacterium
AGGGGTCGCACACCGAACTGGTTGCCTCTCCGGGCGGGAAATCGACCATCGGCTCCAACAACGTGCGTAAAGGCTTCCAAAAAATCAGCACCCGCAACCAACCCAAGTCTTCCGGAGAATTCTACGCACCGCCGGGCGGCTAATCGGCTGCCGGGTCACTCCGATCACTCCCGCGCCGGCTCCCGGTCGCGGGAGTTTTTTTGCAGTCTAGACTGGCAAATCTGCCGGGCGGAACGGAAACGCCGCCCCAGATTTGTAGAACTAAACTCGCCTACAGATCACCGCCCTGTGCCGGCCGCCCACTCGAGTCAGGTAGAGCACGCCCGCGCCGCCGCCGTCACCGCGCGGCAGCTTCCTCCGTAGCTCTTCCGGCTCGACGTCAAAGCCGCGCTTCTTGATCTCGAGCGGCTGGAAGTCCCACTTTTTCTGCAGCCGAATCAGATTCTTGCGGTCGGCGTCGGCGATCTCGAGGACCTCGAAGGCCTGGGTCCAGGCACTGACCGTGCCTGAGGGAGTGGCTAGCAGGGCCAGCGTTTCGTCGATCCGCCAGCCTTGCAGCGGCTCCCACACCTGTGCGCGGATGGCGGCCGGGTCGGGTTCGTGCAGCCACATCCCGGGCTCCAGCGGGCCCAGCAAAGGGGCCTCCCGCCGCTCGGCCATCAGCCAATCGTTCTCTCGATACAAACAGGCGCGCACTCGGCCGCGACCGGGGGTCCAGACGGTGGCTTCTTTGCACACGCCTAGATGGCTGACGTAGTCCAGATCGCAGCCGGCCGGCAACTGACTTTCGTCCAGTCCGGGCGAAAGCTTCAGGCAACAGGGCAGCGCCAGATTCCACAAATCCGCGGGGTTGGGCATCAAGTCGTGCCACTGGCGTCCCTTGGCGTTGCGCCGGGCCGGGTCGGCATAGATCACCTGAGCGTCTGCCACCTGCTCCAGTCCATCGCCGCCCAGTACGTCCACTTCGGCAAAACCGCACACCCGCAGGTTGTGCTCCAGATAGCCCCGGCGCACTTCATCTTGCTCCACCGCCCGAAAAGAGCGTGTTCGCGACAGTTCCAGGGAGTCACCGCCGATTCCGGCTCCAATTTCCAGCAAACGAAGTTCGGGATAGCGCTGAGCCAGTTCCAACGCGCGGCGCTCGGCCAGCGGCCAGCGACTGCCCATCTGCAGGGCCTGGGCTTCGTAGTAGAGTTCTAGCGGCTGGCGGAAAGCCTGCAAGCGCATAGCATCCCAATACATTTCCAACTGCTGCAGCAGCCAGATGGCCTGCTCAGAACTGTGTTGCCGGCGCAGTCGCTGCCCCAGCGCCATGAGTTGCTCGGGCCGGGGGTGGGCCAGGCGTAACTCCCGTAATTCCGAGTTCATGGTGCGCGCTTCCTCACCAGCAGGGGGCTTCCCCGGTGACCAGAAGCCAGAAAGGTGAAATTGGTGGTCTGGTTGTTGCTGGGCTTGATGCTGTTGGGCGGCCTGGCAGCCTGGTTTTTCTGGCCTAGAGTGCGTTCGGTGGAGTTGGTCCAGGTCGAGCGTCATCGCCTGGCGCAGGTATTGGACGAAGACGGGGTGGTGCGTTCCCTGGTTGAGGTCAGTGTGGCTTCCCAGGTGCAGGGCCGTCTGCAGCGCATCGCCGTAGAACGCGGACAGCGCGTGTCGCGCGGCCAGCTACTGGCCGAAATCGATGCCTCCGAACAGCGGGCTGCGCTGGACCAGTTACTGGCCCAGGAGCGAGCGGCTCTGCACGGGGTCGAGCAGAGCCGCAGCCAGGCCGGCTTAACTCGCCAGCGCTTACAGGCGGAGTTGGGAGTGGCCCGCGCCGGAGTGCGCCTGGCCCAGGCGCAGCGGGGCAAGGTAGAGGCCGGCCCGCGTCCTGAGCAACAAGCCGTGGTGCGCGCCATCTACGAACGCGCCCAACAGCGCCTGCAGGAAGCGCGTCGCGATTTGCAGCGCCGCCAGTTTTTGTTTAACGAAGGTGCCTCCTCGCGCAGCGATCTGGAGAACTTTCAGACCCAGTTTCGCAACGCCGAAACGGCGCTGCGCGAAGCCGAGGCGC
>JALHOV010000762.1 GCA_022842865.1 Vulcanimicrobiota bacterium
AAACCCTTTCGACCGTCAACGCCTCGGGCACCACCGTGATCGTGGCCACTCACAATTCCCAGATCGTGGACGTGATGCGCAAGCGTGTGCTGGTCATGCAGCGCGGCACCATTTTACGGGACGAGGAACGAGGCATGTACGCCGCTCAGCCGGAGGCCAGAAGCTGATGGGGCCCTCCATTTACTTTCTGCGCGAAGTTCTGATCAATTTGCGTCGCAGCCCCTTGATGACCATTTCGGCCATTACCACGGTCATGATCTTGCAGCTAATTTTGGGCAGCTTCGCCCTGCTCTGGCTGAATCTCGACAATTGGACGCAGACTTTCACACAGCAGGTCCAGGTCGTCGCCTTTTTGGATGACGAAATCGCGCCCGAGGCCTTAGAAAAGCTGCAGAAGAAGATTCAGACCATCGGACACGTAACCCAGGTGCGCTTCGTCGACCGGGACGCTGCCTTCCAGCTACTGCAGAAGGAAATGAAAGGCAAGATATCTCTGACGGATGTGGGCGAGAATCCCCTCCCCGACCGATTTGATGTGCGCGTGGATGAAGCTCGCTTTCTCTCTCCCGTTGCCGACAAGGTCCGCAATCTTAAGGGCGTTTATAAGGTAAAGTATGGTGGCGACATTGCCAAGAAGCTGATCAGCCTTTCCAATACCGTTTCCTGGGTGGGCGGCGGAATCAGCACCCTATTGGTATTGGCCACCATCACCGTGGTCGGCAACACCATTCGCTTGACGGTGTTTGCCCGACAACGCGAAATCGAAATCATGCAAATGGTGGGCGCGGCCCGCTGGTTTATCCAGGTTCCCTTTGTATTGGAAGGCATTGTTCAGAGCCTGGCCGGCAGCGCGCTGGCCATCATCGTGCTCAGCCCGGGCTATGAAAGCCTGGCCGAGTGGATGGCTGAGACCCTGCCCTTTCTCCCCAGCCTGCCCGGAGAACAACTGGGCGAGTGGCTCTATCCGCTACTGCTGCTCCTGGGAGCTCTAGTGGGCGCCCTGGGCAGCCTGGTGTCCGTCAATCGGTATCTAAAGATATGAAGAGAGGCCTTCTGCTGGGCCTGCTCTTGCTCTTGCTTTTGCCGGCCCCGGCCCAACCGCCCGGGGACGCTTACACCATTCGCAAGAATCTCATCAACGTTCGCAAAAAGCTGAAGATCTCGCAAAAGCAGCTGGCCGAGGCCAACAAGCAAGAGCAAGAATTGGCCGACGAGCTAGGCATCACCGAAGGCCTGGTCGAGGAATTTTCCGAGCGCCTGCGCGAAGTCCGCACGGAACTCGCTCTCGCCAAAAGTCGTCACGAAATCCTCCGCCAGCAGGTCCAGGAAAGTCGGGAGAAACTGAAGCGCAAACGCCGCGCGCTGGGCTATCGCCTTCGCGAAATGGAACTGGAGGGCAACGCAACCTACCTGCACGTGCTGTTGCAGGCCAAGAGCTTCACTCAATTTATGACCAACGGCGAGTACCTTCAGCGCGTGGTGGACAGTCAAAGAAAACTGATCGCGGAGGTCAAGCACGAGAACGAAATTTACGATCATCGACGCGAAGCCGCTCAGCGCACAGTGAATGAAATCCGCGGCCTGGAACTCGACTTCCGCTCCAAGGTGTCCGACCTGGGCCAAATTCAGGACAAACAAGCAGATCTGCTGGCCAGGCTGCAGACCCATCGGAAGCGACTGCAGAACTACGTAACCGGGCTGGAGCATATCAGCCAGGAAATGGAGACCAAGCTGCAGGGAATGATCAAAACACGCGGCGCGGCTCTGGGACCGGTTATTCCCGGCACGGGACGCTTCATTTGGCCGGTCAGCGGACCGGTCACCTCACCCTTCGGCTATCGCGTCCACCCCGTCACCGGCGCAACCCGATTCCACTCCGGTTTCGACATCGGCGTCGACCAGGGCACGCCGATTCGTTGCGCCGACAATGGCGTCGTGATTATGGCCGACTGGTACGGTGGCTACGGCAACTGCGTCATCGTGCAGCACGACAACAACCTCAGCACCCTGTATGGGCACCAGTCCCGTATCCTGGTCAAAACCGGCGACACCTTGATGCAGGGACAGGTCCTGGGAGAGGTCGGCAGCACCGGCATGTCCACCGGTCCACACCTCCATTTCGAGGTGCGTCAGAACGGCACTCCCGTCGACCCGGGCGGCTACCTGTAGAGGCCAGGTTGGAGCTAAGCTTTGGCGTAGACCAGGGCCGGGCTGCCGCCGATCGGCGCATCCTCGCGGTGAATTTTGCGCATTCCCCAGCCCTTGAGCCAACCCTCGATGTCATCCAGGGCAATACTTCGCAGTGCATTGCTGCTGTGAAACATCTGATAAAAAAAGCGTTCGCCCAGCCGCAGGCGCATGGTCTGGGGTTCGCGCGCGTCGGGAAGCTCTGACTCGGACGCAATGACCAGGACGCCGCCCTTGCGCAAGCTGTCCACAGCCCTCTGCAAGGCCACTTGGGGCTCCTGACAGAGGGCCAGGGCGCGGTGAAAAACAGCGATATCAAAACGACTTCGGTAGTTCGTCTCCTCTGGCAGGCCGACCACTACCACCGCCCGAGTAACGCGCTCCGCCTCCCGAGCACAGTCGTAATCCCACTCCAGGCCGGTCAGTTCGAGATGGGGGTATTCCTGGCGTAAAATTTCCAGGCCCAAGCCGAAGCCGCAGCCAAACTCGATAAGGCGTTTGCTGGATAACAGCTTCTGTTGCAACTCCGGAAGGCCCGGGACCCACTCTAACCAGAGCCAGCGATAAGAAGCTTTAAGGCCTTCGGCCAGGTGTAGACGCAGGTTCAAACTCGACTCCGGCAGTGCGCGACCGCGAAATACGGCCTCCAAGGTTTCGTAAACACGGTTGCTCAACTGCACATAGGTGCTGCCCCAGGCACCTGTACCACTCAGCAGCGGCTCCCATCCAGGAGCCACGCTCCAGGCCCCGTCCGGTCCGGGAAGCAAAAAGTCGAAAGCGTGGGCAGCCCGACACCAGACTCCCACATAATCCTGTTCGAAACCAAGCCCCTGGGCCAGGCTC
>JALHOV010000763.1 GCA_022842865.1 Vulcanimicrobiota bacterium
CCTGCTCTTTCGGAGGTGAGTCGGGACTTGGAGTGGGTGTTATAAACGCTGACGTCGGCGATCTTGTCGCCATCGACGTCGATGTCGGCGCGGAGCAGGTCACGGCTGAAGCTGGTGGTGCCGGAACCGTCGGCCAGGGGGAACTTCATATCCTTGTGGGACTCTACGTGAACGATAGGGTATTTCGAAATAATACCTACGTTGATGCCGCGGCTACTGTTACCCGGCACGAGTGCCACGTGCGGGTATTTCTGGGCGAGGCCAGTGTCCGTCAGCCAACCTTTGAGAGTCTTTTCCGAGGACAGTTCCTGTAACGACCAGGTGTCGCAATTGCCGCGGTCGATCGCCCAGCCCAGAGCTTCTTTGGAGTTCTCACTCTTCGGGCGAGTTTTGCTACCCGGCACAATATCTTCTTTGTTGAACATGTTGTGGGCGTTCTGGTTGCCCACCGTAAACCTGACGGTACTCCCTGTGGTTGCTACCATTCTCATGAGCCTCACCTTCGTTCGATGTCATTACCTTAGCATTGGCACCCTGAACAGAAGTTGAAAGAAAATGCCAAGAGCCCTCACTTGGCGGGCTCTTAACAAGTTGGTCCGCTCGAGTTAACAAAGGGACCGTTATAGTCCAGGGTTTAGACTCTGGCGGCGGTCTTCAAGGAGGAGTTGAGCATAGATGAGCACACTCCGTTGCTCTTCCGAGCGACCGTTTCCACGGGCGTGTCGATGGTCGCGTCTGACTCGATCATAGACTTAGGCGTTTCGGTGCCAAGCTTCTCCCAGGTGATCTTGCTAATGGACAGCACTCATGGGTTCGAAGTCGACGTTGTGCGGCAAATTCAAGCCAGGGAATGTGGTTGGAGTTTACCCTCGGACTTGCCCGTTGGTTCAGCCTGAACCGTACCAGTGGCGCGAACATTACCGCGAAAACCCAAGCTTCAGCGGGGGTCTCTACCTGTCCCGCGTCGCCTTTGCCTCAGACTACGATGCCTAAGCCTGGCGTTGGCGGTATTTCGCGGCGTGCCCAGTCAGACGCTCCACGGCGGCTGGATCCTGGCCTTCAGCTTCCGCCTCATCCACGGACTTGGCTTTGCCGGCGTGCTGGCTGAGATGCAGCTCTCCGGTAACCGCGCCCTGATTCCGCTGGTGGCCTTCAATCCGGGCGTAGAGGCCGGCCAGTTGGGCGTGGCGGTGAGCAGGGGGTCAAGATTCGCCAATTGCTGACGGCGCTGATGGGGGTGATGGGCCTTTTCTGGTTCGTGACCCGGATTTAGTGACGCGAGCGATGGACCGACCAGATCCAGACCGGATAGCCCAGTACGGCCGCCAGAGCTGCGCCTAGAAAGGCCAGGCGCAGTCCTGGCTCGGGGGCGAAAAGCAGCAGCGGTGCGGCCGTGAGGCCTAGCAGCAGGCAAGGCAGGGGCGCACACCGCCACAAGAGGGTCCGGACCCGATCTCGCCAGTCCCGAGCAGGCGGGGCGATTCCTACCTCTTCGGCCTCGGCTCCTTGGGGCAAATCGGGGGGTTCGGCGGCCGACCAGAATCGGCCCAGGGCCGTTATCAGAGCATTGGGAACAGCGACCGCCACGAAACCCGCCACGGCCACCAGAAGATTCAGGCTGAGAATCAGGCCGCAGTCCCCCCAGGAACGAGGAACCAGCACCAGGCCCCCCACCAGGACCAAGAAAAATAGGCCCACGCGCAGAGCGATTCCCGCCATCCAGTTGAGCCAGTCCAGCCGGGACCCGGTGCCCACTCGGCGCTGCAGTTGGGGGTGGTAGGGAATGGACCTTTCGGCCGGCCCGCCGGGCATGGGATGCATACCCCGGAAGGGCAAGGCGCACTCCATCCAGACCTCCCCGGCCGCCCTGCTTGTCACCACCGAGGTCAGGAAAAACAACACGATCCAGGCGGCCCCCACCATCAGGCTGGGTAAGCGGGAGGAGTTAGTGATAATCACCCCGGGGACGCCCAAGAAGACCCCAAGGCAGGTCAGATCCACTATCGTTGAGGGAAGCCTGCCCTTGCTACGCATCCCCGCAGTATTGGCCTGGCTTTTGATTACTCCCGCTGGCAAACACTCGGTTTCTCCGTAGAGTCAATTCTCGGTTTTGGCATTACAGGCTTTTTGAGTCCGGAGCGGCGGCGTGTCCGCCACTGATGACGGGGATTGTAAGCCAGTGGAGGCTTCGCTTTTTTGTGGGAGTACATTCATGGGTCACTACCTGGGGTTAGGCAATTGGAAAGGCGGTAAGCGACGTCCTGGAGAGCCACCCCCGAGGCCTCAAACTGGATGCCGTCCTCAAAGACGCCCGCACCCTCCGTTTCACATTCCTGACGGCAACTCTCGAGGAACTCACTTCTGTCGCCGGTGCGAGTTAACTGAACGGCCTCAGCTTTAGCATCACCGCCATTCTGAAATTCAAGCAGCACAAAGACAATCCAACGCGCATTTCTATCGGGTCACCCGTCCTCTTTCTCTTCATCGCCGGCGCCTTGCTCTTCCTTCCCTCGATCCTGGGAGTTAAGGACTTCACGATATTTGGGAATGACGGTGAGGTCTCTTCAGGCCCAAAAGGTACGCCCTTCACTGCGCCACCATAGCTCTCGGATCACAAGAGTGCCAGACCAACCAGATCTGCAGTCTCTGCTCCTGATGCCAAAGCAGCTGTTCTTCCTGGCTCAATAGCTCATCGCGCGCTTTTTGGTCAACGGCTGGCGGCGTTCATCGGGGGACGACTTCACGGATGAACTAGAAGGTGGAGTTCATCGTCAACGGAGAATCACGCAACTTCGAGAAAAAGCTCTTGCGCAAAAATTGTTGGGCTAAGGAAACCAAATGAAAAACACCATCCTGAAGACCTCCGTTCTACTTTTGACGCTGGCTATGACGGCCTCGGCCAACAACGTCAACAAGCGAATTCGTTTTACTACTGGCGCTACTCAGGCTACTGTAAGCGGCAACTGGCACCCAGACCCCAATGCCCGCGGCGAAACCTTCGACCGCTATTTCCTGGGCGCGTCCAA
>JALHOV010000764.1 GCA_022842865.1 Vulcanimicrobiota bacterium
ACGTGCCTTGAGTCACTATCTCCCTGGCACTCGCGCAGTTGCATATGCTTTCGATTCCTTCCAGTAAGGCTCGTGAGGGACTTTCACCCTCGGTCTTGGGCCCATGCCCATCGCACCAGAATTGGCCCTTTCTGGCCGCTTCGCTGGCACGACTGGTGGAGCCTGGGGTCGAAGTTCCAGACCAACTTCTGGTCAACAGTTCCGGCCGTCCCTACCCTTCTGTCCGATTCCAGGATGTCTTGGCCATGGACGTGGCTGCTTTGCGACGGACGTTGGCGGGGAAGTTGGTGCTGATTGGCAGCCGCACCAAGGTGGATCAGGATCTGGTGCTGACACCCGGACACTCCGGGTTCGGTGTCGACTACCATGCTGAAGTTGTCAACACCCTGATCTCCAGGCAGTTTTTGCAACGCTGGCCGAGTTGGCTACAGCTGGGTATCCTGCTGCTGCTCAACGCGACCATCGGTTACGCCACCTTTCGCAGCCGTCCCAACGCGATTCCCCTGGCGGCCGGCTGGCTGGGTTGGGCCGCCCTCTGTTGGTTTTCCCTGGCACTGGGCAAGATCATGCCGATCGTGTCGGGTTTCATCGGAATGCTGGCAACCTGGGCTGTGATTGCCGTCTGGCGGATTCGCCAGGGGCAGCAGCTTATGAAGATCATGGGAGGATACGTCGCCCCCGAGGTCTTGCAAGAAATGCTGGCAGCGCCCGAGCGTTGGACCCGGAGCCTCACCCAGAGAAGAGAAGTGACCGTGCTCTTTTCGGACATCAACGACTTCTCTACCAGCAGTGAGCAGCAGTCACCGGAGACGGTGGCCTCCTGGTTGGATCAGCATTATCGCGAAATGGCCAGAATTATCTTCCTAAATCACGGCACTGTTCTTCGCTTCGTTGGCGATCAGTTCATGGTGCTTTTTGGGGCCCCCCAACCCTGCCCTCACCCGGAAGCAGCAGCCGTAAACACGGCCCTGGCCATGCATCGGCGCCTGGCTGAACTCGCTGCCCTGGGAGAACCGGGCTTCTTCAAGGTCAAGATTGGTATCCACAGCGGGCCCATGCTTCTGGCCGTGATTGGGGATGACCTGAAGCGAGAATATACCGCGGTAGGTGACGATTGCAACGTAGCGGCGCGCATTCAGGGTCTTTGCAAGCAGGCGGGCGAAACAACCCTGGTCAGTCAAGCTATCTACGAACGCGTGGTCAACTCCGGAGTTTGCGCCTTCGAAGATCTCGGGGAATGGCCCCTCAAGGGAAGAGAGCAAAAGGTTCGCCTCTACGCCCCACGCACTCCAGATCCAGGTTAAAGTTCTGTCGGCCGCATGGTTTGGCGAATCAGGCCCTGGCTGTTCTGGCTGAAATTGTTGTCTTCTAAAAAGCCCCATTGTTCGTTGGAAATGCTGAGATGAGACTGCTCGAACTGGTAGGAGACGGTAACGCGGTTCCCCGAGCGCGGCAGCACCGGAACCCCTCGAACGCCTTCGCCGGGGGTCGCAAAGAACAACGAGTCCCAGCTTCGAAAAGGACTGGTTCCATAAACCGTCTTGACGATTTCCTCGTTTTTGGTGCCGCGGTGAAAATGGTCGTAGCCAGCACTGAAAAGCCCACGACTTCTTTGGGCCTCGCGGGAAGCATGTTCTCGGCTGACATAAGACTCACTCGCGTAGCTGGTTACCAATTCCACGGGTAGTCCCCGATCCAATTGTTCTTTGACTTGCATCGGTTCGGCCCGCTGCAAGCCGTGCTCTCCTTGAATGAAAAGTCTTCCGCTGGTCCCCAGGGCTCGGAGTGTTTGCAGGAAACAAAGGCGCGACTCGGGGTCGTACTGGTCGAGGGTTTTGTTCTCGGCTTGATCGGACTTCGAGTGAGGGACTGGCACCGGCTGGAAACCGGACAAGCGTTGGGTTGGAATGAACATGATTTCCTCCTGATTTATGGATTGCGACCTATTAAGTATCCGGCCGTGGCCACGCAGGCGCCGGCTGTTATGGGCTCAAAACCAAGCAAAGCGGCGCCGGCCATCCCGATCAATCCGCCCGCGATGGCCAGAGCGCGCGCTGAATTGCGGCCAAGCATGTCGAGCGTCTGGGGGACGGTGCCGGCAGGCAGGCTGCCAGCAGAGCCTGCTCGGTCGACGTGCTCGCTGGTCTGCCGTCGGGTTTCGCTGGTATCATCCGGAAACGATCGAGTGCCGCTCTCGACGGATCGGGCAACGACCTGGCGGTAGCTCGTTTGCTGGGCGTAGACGCCGAAAACCCCCTCGGGCAGACCCGTGCCCGCCAATTTGGGATCTGACAGCTGGTCGGCCTCTTGGACCGGGACCAGCCTGTACTCAAGGGTTCGCTCCAAATAGCTGTATTGATCCACTTGAACCCACTGGCGGGTGTCACTGAACGAGTTCGCACGCAGGCTTTTGGGGACATCCTTTTGATCCGTAACTTCCACCAGATAGAGCTGCCCACCACCGCTGAAAACTTCGCGGGCGCCGGTTGCGTCCACCACTTGCAAGGCGCTGTGTCCCAGTTTGCTGGATTGTCCGAGGTCTGCCACCAGGCGTCGCTGTCGCGCCAGCTCCAAAATGCTTGGAGCGTATTGATCGAACTGTGCGCTTCGCGCACCATCCGGTGGTTTCGTGGAGGAAACACTGCCCGGAGTGATCTCGTCACCCAGCTCTCCCAGAGCCGTCAGCACCGCCGTGACCTCCTGAGCGGACCGCGTGCGAAGCTGGGGATCTCCCTGCCACGGGACCGTCTTCTGGGCGCCGTTCAGGTCGACGGTCGTTTCTCCGCGTAGATCGCGTTGCTGGTCGCCACGAAACCAGGCTGCGATGGCCAGACCAGCCACAAATCCACCGGCGATCGGAACCGCGACGGCGGCCGCCATACCAAGGCTTTGAGCCCATTGCAAGCAAGGAAGAAACGGGGCTGCCATAGCCCCTGTCAGCAGTCCCCAGCACGCCCCCTGCAGCAGAACCTCATCTTTTCGTGAGGCCGAGCTCCGCTCGAAACGGTCCCGACC
>JALHOV010000765.1 GCA_022842865.1 Vulcanimicrobiota bacterium
GATCACGGTCTCTCGCACTGCCCTCACGTGCGCCCAATCGCGCACATCCGAGCACGCTCTTGCGCACCCCCAAACGTGCGCCCACTCGCGCACATGCGAGCACGCTCTCGCGCACCCCCTCACGTGCGCCCACTCGCGCACATGCGAGCACTCTCTCGCGCACTTCCCTCACGTGCGCCCACTCGCGCACATGCGAGCACTCTCTCGCGCACCCCCTCAAACGTGCGCCCGCACGAACTGAACAGACTGCTCAAGAACCTGGGCATCGGCCCCAAACGGAGCCGTGGGATCGCTCTGCGGGTCCCGACAGACCTCCCATGTTTGGGTGCCAATGTTTGGGCGCGAACCAACACGATCCACAGTTCCGGGACTTCGGAGCGCGCGTAAAGACTGGCCTTCTCCTGGCGATCGTAAGTGGCCGCCAGTCCAATCGGCCCGCCGGGAACAGCTTCACCTTGCTAAATTTAGCTCAGGTGCCTCCTTGTCTAGGGTGCCGAAGCTTCGGAGTCGAAGCCTCCCCCATGCGTTGCCTGACACTTTTGCTCATAGCCTTTGTGACACTTTCTTTGGGGGCTCAAGAGCTTCCCAAATTTAAAAGCCCCCTGCCCGCCCGGGCGGAGATCTGTCGGATGGGCTGGCCAAAGTTCCAAACCTGGGTCGCGGACAACCTGGTCGATTGGGGCGAAGCCCAGGTCGATCAGATGGCCATACTTTATAGCTCCGTTCGCGACGAGGCCACTACCGATGAGGCCCGGCGCCTGTCGGGTCCCGAAGCCCTTCAATTGGAATCCACCGTCAAAGCCGTCACCGCCTGGATTTATAAGCGTTGCCGGGTCGGCGGTTTCTACAAGGGCGGCAGCATTTACGGTCACCTCGCCCCCCGACAGGTGGCCGATCTGGCCGACGTAAAATACCAGTGCGTGTTGGACTGGGGCACCAGTGGCGGCCCGGCCCCCACCGCCAGTTGGCCCCTCAGCTACAAAGCCATGGCCAAGGCGCCCCTGTCCATCCCGGGCAACGACAACTGGGAATTTCAACAACTGCTGAAAGACGAAGCTACGTCAATGCAAGAAGCCTGCAAACAGGTGCGTAAACTGCCCGCCCCGGCCCGTCAGATCATGCAAAAATTTGTGTTGACCTTCGGCGAAAATATCAACCCCAACAGTCGGACCTAGAAAACCGGCCGGAAACCTCCTTGACAAGCAGGCGATTCTAGAAGTTCTGGTATTGGTGCCTCCTCCAGCAATCGGAGCCTACCGACGGTTTTGGTGGCACTCTAGCTCAGCTTGGCGGCCGGATCGAGCCGAGACTTGGGGTTCTGCCACTCGTCCACCCACAGGTCTCGAGCCTGGGAAGTGTCGGCCAGGTGCTTCCAATCAGGGCGCACCCGACCCAAATCCTGCAGATAGTCGGCTGAGTCGGAGGGTTAAGGCTCTCTAGGGCCAGGAAGAGAAGCATCGCCAGCGTGGCAGTCGGTTTGTTGCCGTCGACGAACGGATGGGCGGACAGGGAACTCGCTGAAGTCGTGATAGCCCAGGGTGGTTATGTTCCGGTGCTGGGCCAGCTGGCGAATTTTCTCCAGGCTCTCTCGTCGCTGCCAGTCGTCCATAGCGCGCAGGGCCGTCAGTTGCGAGATAGGGTGCCGGTCGTCGCTGAGTTCCACCCGAAGGTAGTATGCGTCCCCCACGTGCACCAGCCAGCTGTCTCCGTCCTGTATGGCCACGCCACAATGGCCCAGAGTGTGGCCGAATAAGGGGAGCAGATAGATTTCGGAGATGGACCCGCGCCTCGGGAAATCCACCAGCCCTCCCGCGTGGTCGGCATCGCCGTGGGTTAGAACGATTTCGGTCACGTCCCGGGGGGACCATCCCAGCGCGGCGATCTGGCGGGCAGCCGTCAAGTGCTCGTGAAATTGGAAACCGGCGGCATCGATGGCGACCTGGCCCACCCGCCTGAGGGGATCCTGGATATCTTGCAGCCCGATGCCGGTGTCCACCAACACCAGTCGACTCTCCGACTCGAGGAGCAGACAGTGACAGGCCGCGGCCGGGCAGCCCGGCGCCTGCAGCAGGCCACAGTTGAGATGGTGAATGGTCATCCCGACAGCAGCCCGAGTTGCTGTCGCAGCCAGTGGATCTCCTCGCTCGCGTCGCCGCGACGCTCGAACTCCTTCATGACCGTCTCCAGTTTGGCGCGGCCGGCCTTGCTGCGGGCCAGTTCGCGAGGGCTTTGACCGTTGAACTGAGGGTTTTTGAGGTCCAGCCAGTTCTCGTTCATGCGCTGGCGGATTTCGGCCATCTTAGCCTGCACCTCGGGCAGCTGCATCAGCTGCTGCTGACTCATCTCGGGAGCGGAAACGGTGGCTTTAGCAACCTCGAAGCCTCGGGTCTTGCGGCGCTTTTTTTCCAGATCCAGGCCTGTGCAGGCTTTCTCTACCGTCTTGCGCAGCCGGTCGGCTCGTTTGCAGGAATTGCTCGACAAAAGAATCTCCTCCGCTCCCACGGTAGCGGTTCCTACCGAGATGTTGTCCAGGGGGCCGTCTTGCTGGTGCTGGCTGAAGCCGATCGTTTCTTTCCCGGTGGCTTCGGCGCCGGGCAGCGACAGCAGAGCGGCCCAAACTTCGGGCCGGCGACGAGCGGGAAAGGCGAAGCGGTCCTCGACCCAGGCCAGAGGATCACCATCCATATTGGCCATCTGCGGCGGGGGACTGTTCACCCAATCTTTCAGGGTCTGCTGCCAGAGTTGGATCAGCAGTTCTCCTTTGGCGCCCAGCAGGTCCGCGCGGGTCAGGCGCTTGCGCTTCAACTTCTCGAGCACACTCTGGAGCTTCTGCGGCGGAAGCAGGTTGGTGTGCATTCCGCCGGTCAGGGTGATCTGCCCTATCTGCGATTATCTTACATTGACCATCCAAAAACCGGCCGAAATCTCCGGACCCCCCGGAGAGGCCGTCAAGGAGGATGGAACACGTGGAAAAGAAGCAAGGCTCCCGAAGATACACGCCC
>JALHOV010000766.1 GCA_022842865.1 Vulcanimicrobiota bacterium
CACCTGGTCGCGCGTTTCCTGCACGGCCACGCGCTGATTGGTGACGCCTGAATAGTCCTTGGCCAGACTGGTCAACTCGTGGAAATGAGTGGCAAAAAGCGTCCGGCACTTGCAGGTTAGATAGAGATACTCCGCAATCGCGCGGGCCAGCGCCAGGCCGTCATAGGTTGAAGTGCCGCGGCCGATTTCGTCCAGAATAACCAGCGACCGGGGGGTGGCATGACGCAGAATGTTGGCCGCCTCGCTCATTTCCACCATGAAGGTGGACTGACCGAGATGCAAATCGTCCGAGGCTCCCACCCGAGTAAAAACCCGGTCGTGAATCCCCAGTCGAGCCGAGGCGGCGGGCACAAAGGAACCGGTCTGAGCCATCAGCACAATCAGGGCCTGCTGGCGCAGGTAGGTCGACTTGCCGCTCATATTCGGGCCCGTCAGCACCACCAGGCGTTTGTGGGCGTCCAACTGACAATCATTGGGCACAAAGCCACCCGAAAGGCTACGCTCCACCACCGGGTGACGGCCCCCGCGGATATCCACCACCTCGTCCTGTACCAGTTCGGGGCGAGTCCAATGATAACGCACGGCGGCTTCGGCCAGGGCCGCGTAAACATCTACTTCGGCCACGGCGCGAGCGGCCCGGCGCAGTCCTTCGAGATGCTCGGCCACTTGATTGCGCAGGGTTACGAACAGTTCGTACTCCAATTCGCGAATCTTCTCTTCGGCGCCCAGCACCTTGGTTTCAATTTCCTTGAGTTCGGGCGTGAAGTAACGCTCAGCATTGGCAAGGGTCTGCTTGCGAATATAGTGTTCCGGCACCGACTTCATATGAGTTTTGGTGACTTCCAGGTAGTAACCGAACACCTGGTTATAGCCGACCTTCAAACTGCGGATGCCGCTCAGTTCGCGCTCTTTTTCCTCGAGGGCGGCTATCCAACTTTTGGCCGAAGAACAAGCGGTGCGCAATTCATCCAGTCCCTCATGGTAACCCGAGCGAATCAAACCGCCCTCACGCAGGCCCTGGGGAGGATCCTCGGCGATGGCTCGCCCCAACAAGTCGACCAGACCGGGATCCACCTGCAGATGCTCCAGCAGGCGGGGCCAGTTTCCGCCTTCCGGCAGTTGACGGCGCAGTTCCGGCAAGACCGACAGGGAGCGAAGCAAGGCCAGAAGATCGCGAGCATTGGCGCTTTGGTATACGACGCGGGCCAGCAGGCGCTCGATGTCTTTGACTGGATTGAGGGCCGACCGGACCTGCTGGCAGGCATAATAGTCGTCCACCAGAGCTTGCAAGGAATCCTGGCGGGCAAGAATAGCCGGCCGGTCAAGCAAGGGGCGGGTCAGCCAGGAGCGCAAGAGGCGAGCACCCATGGCGGTAATGGTATGATCCATCGACCACAACAAACTGCCGCGACGCTCCCGACCCATCAGGGTCTCGCAGACTTCCAGGTTGCGCAGACTGGTGGTGTCCAGCGTCATGATCTCCGACAGGGAGTAGGCGCGCGGCGGCTCCACGCTCTGCTGGTCGCGCCCGGTCGTCTCCAGCAGATACTCCATGAGAGCGGCGGCGGCCATCGTAGCCGCCCGGCGCCCGGTCAGATCGCACGGCTGCAGCGATTTCAGGTTGAATCGTTTTTTCAGAGAGTCCTCAGCCTGGCGCGCCGACAAAGAAAAGGGTCTTTGGCACACAGCCAGGCCGTCGGCCCGGGCCAAATTGAGCAGCTCGCCCACATTGGGTGTACCTTCGCCCGCCAGCAACAGCTCGGACGGCCTGAAACGATAAATCTCTTCGGCCAGACGCACTTCTTCGTTCGGCAGTTCGGTGCATACAAAGTCGCCGGTGGTCACATCACAGGCTGCCAGGCCGACTTCCTCGCCATCGGCCAGCAAACACAGCAAATAATTGTGGTTCTGCTCATCCAGCATCTGCGGATCGAGCACCGTGCCCGCGGTGACAACTCGGGTGACTTCGCGACGGACCAGACCCTTGCCGGGAGCGGCAGCTTCCATCTGGTCGGCTACGGCTACGCGGTGCCCCTTTTCAATCAGGGCCCTTAAATAGGCGTCCAACGCAAAATGCGGGACACCAGCCATGGCCAGCTTTAGACCACCGCCGGCCTCTTTGGCGGTTTGCACAATATCGGCGTCGCGGGCCATGGTTTCAGCGTCCTGACCATAAGCCTCGAAGAAATCTCCCACGCGCATCAGCATCAGGCAGCCTGGATGATCGTCCTTGAGCGTATAATACTGGTGAAATAGCGGTGTGAGTTGACTGCGGTCCATAGAACGTCGGCCGTTCGACTCCGGCAAATCTATCCCCCTCGAAACCTTGTTTGCCACAGGGAACCGGCCTCGAGAGCGGCGAACCCGGAGTCCATGGACACTCGA
The DNA here is from genome assembly GCA_022842865.1 of Vulcanimicrobiota bacterium. GTDB lineage: Bacteria > Vulcanimicrobiota > Xenobia > Xenobiales > JADMJV01 > JADMJV01. The sequence continues at coordinate 2,386 of JALHOV010000766.1, forward strand.
GAAATTCTCAACTACCTGCCGCATCGTGACCCGATGTTACTGATCGATCGCCTGACGAATGTGCACGAAGACCGAGCCACCGGCGTGAAGCAGCTGAGCCAGAACGAATGGTTCTTTCAGGGACACTTCGGCGATGAGCCCGAGATGCCGGTGAGCCTGCTACTCGAGAGCATGGGGCAGACGGGGGCGGCGGCCATTCTGAGCCGCCCAGAAAACCAGGGAAAGCTGCTTTTTCTCGCGGGCATGGACTTGGTGGAAGTCGAGCGGGCTCCCACCCCCGGTCAGAGCCTGCGTTACGAATGCCAATTGCTGCGTTTTCGCGGACAGTCCGGCAAAACTCAAGTATCCTGCTTTTATGGTGAGGAGCGCATCGCATTTGCCGAGTACACCTTTGTGCTCTCCGAATCCCCCGGAAATTAGGGTTTTGTCTAACTACTGAGATAGAAGGAAACCTCCAGGTGCACGGTTAACAGGCGCGCCGTGAGGTCTTCGGTTAGACCTGTTTACTGGAAGGAGCCGCTGGCGATGGAATTGGATGAAGAGTTTTTCTTGTCAGTCCCTGTCTTCGAAGAAGAAGAAGAAGAAGACGACGATGACGATGACGATGACG
>JALHOV010000767.1:0-2625 GCA_022842865.1 Vulcanimicrobiota bacterium
CCCCTCCACGCCGGGTATTTGATCTTTGGGTCCCTCGTCCTGGCTATGCGCGAAGGCACGCATTTGGACTGCTCGTTGCAAGAGGTCGTGACCCCACTTGGGAATCTCGCTCATTTTTGTTTCCTCGCATTCATTCCACTCTCGTTGCTTCCAAGCTTAGTCACCCAAGGTGATAGAAAAGTGGTCGCCGATGCTCAGAAGTAACCAGATTGTTAAACTCTAAATGCGAGCCCTGCGCCTTACTGGCGCCGAACTCCAGATCCGTGTGGTCGAACGTAAGCCCGACCATCTCATGGGACGATTTCCCCCACAGCGGAGCATTTGCGACCCGTCAGGAAGCGTTTCTTGCGAGCATGGGCGCGGGCCCATTCCTCGCCCAGTTGCTCGTGCGAGTCAACCAGGCTCCTGGCGAGTTTCTCAGTCTCCCCCGGGCCGCCCAGGAAGGTGGTCAGACCGCCGGCCGCCACGACCCCTCCGAAAATAGGATTGATGAAGCTTAAACCCAGTCCTCCGAGAAGCAGCGCGGCTCCAGCCAGGCGACCGTCCGGGGTAGGGGAAGTCACGATTTGATCGGTCCGCAGTTGGCTGGTTTCCAAAAAGGAATGCGCCATCCGGCAGATTTCGCTTAATCGCCCCCTGTAGACCTGGTTGACCTGGAGAGCGAGACCGGATAAGTCCGTCGTCAATCCCTGCGCCGAAGCAACCAGCCCGAGAGAGCAGCTGCCCGGCGCCACCGCGAAAGCTCGGCAGTCGATCACCACCCCGTCACTCACCCAATAAATTCGGCTGGTTTGCTCATAGGGCTGCCACGACGTGCTTTTGCCCCATTGGACGTCCCGAGCGTGAGCGGTCAGAATCGCCACCAGAGCGCATTCATCAGGGACCTGCAGATGTCGCTCGACCAGGTTGAGCAGCGCCACGTTGGCATTGTGGGGAATATCGTAACCGCCCCTGGTCAATGGGGGCATTTTGAAAGGTGGCAGATCTCCTCCAACTGAAAATGCAAACCTCAGGGGATAACTGGAACTGCTCAGACCGTGATCGGGACAGTGCTGCAGGGCATCCAGGCGACGAGCATCCACTCTCAGCGGAACAGGGCAGACAAAGGCCCGGTTCCGCAAGGTTTGCAAGATTTCGGAGTTCCGCCGCGCGCTCTCCACGTCGCGCAACAGCCGGTAGCTGAAAATTCCTTCCCTGGCTCGATGAGAGATGGTCAGACGAGTCTCCGGTGTAGCCACGCCCACTTGGCGCCGCATGCTTTCGCCGTTCCAGAAAAGACTCTCGTCCCAACCAGGAGAGGACAGATGAAACGGTCTGCGGCCCTGCAAACAAGCGCTCCAGAGCGCTTGCTTAAGATGCTGCAGGGAGCGGTCGGCAGACGTCTGAGGATCATAGAAGCCTTGCTGGAGGTCCGACAATGTCCAGGCGCATTCCCCTGCCAGACCAAACTCCACTCCGCCACCCGAAAGCCTGACGTTGATCTGACGGAAGCCCCCGGCCACCGCGGCCTGGATGACTTTCAGGACCCAGTCCGCTTCTCCGGGTAACTGGTAGCCAGACAGCTTCTCAAGGGCTTTATCTCTGGCCAGTGTAAACTTCCCAGAGTCAAGTTTTTCGCCTTCAGCCACTTCTCGGGCCAGTAGCTCATCCAGTGCGTTCAAGGCCGACTGCTTCGGTCGAACCTCTCCGCGCCCTCCAGCGATCGGCCGACTTTTCTTGTCGACGCGGGGACTGTTGACGGCACAAATGCCTCGTCTACGAGTTCGACCCACTCGACCTCACCCCAAATCAAAACGGATAGCCAAGCAGGTCGATGGAGCCAGGCGGCCATGGCTTTCCCGAGAGCGATTTACACCACAGGTCGGAAGATCACATCTTGCCGTAAGGAGTGTCAAAGTGGGGCTGGGGTAAGGGAGGCAGGTCCAACGTACCCTGGCCCTCTCGCCAGCCGAAGAAGTCGCGCAATTCGGCATAAACCCCGGAAGCGTGCGGCAGCGCCCCGTGGTGATAAAACGGATGCCCTTCCAAGACGCGCACATCGGCCGCCGGCATGTTCAGCAAGTCCGGCTCCACAATGCCGTCGCCCTTCACATAGGCCGACGGACCGACGGAAGGAGTGGCTTCCTCGCGCGAACCCAAGATGCGCACGGCATCCACGGCCGCTCGCTGCTGATCCCAGCGCGAGGCCAGATCCTTGTTCTCAAAGGAATCAGCCGCCGTCCAATGCATGGCCGGGCGATCGGATGGCTTCAACCCACAGTAGTCCAGCGCCCAGGTGATGTTGCGGTCGAGCGCCTGGCCGGCCAGAATTCCAAACTGGGAACCCTGATTGGGGGTGCCCAGAATCATCAGGTTGCGGATGCCCCCGCCGCCCTGGTCCAGGTAGTTGCGCGTGGCCAGGCCGCCCATACTGTAGGCCAGCACGTCCACTTTCTCGGGACCCAGCACCGACTGCAAAACCCCCAGGTTCTCGCGAAGCTGCGGAGCCGTCACGGAAGGCGGGCTGTTCAGCTGATCCCAGATATTTACGAAGACCTTGATGTTCTTGGGAATCTGCGCCAAATCCAAAGGCTGGGTCGCCTCCGGGTCGCGATAAGCTGCGCCTTCCTTCAAATACACGGCATA
>JALHOV010000767.1:2635-2983 GCA_022842865.1 Vulcanimicrobiota bacterium
GCAGGTCGGTGTTCCAGCCCGGTGCAATCAAGAGCGGACGATCCATCACCACATTGGGCTGGTCCCTCAGCGGCACCGTCATCTTCTCAAACGACTGAGCCCGCTCGGTATGGGCCTGATACAGAGTTCCGGCCGTTACCAACTCGGTTCCGATACGGGTGTCCTCGTCATTGCGGACACGGCGCGCGGCCATGGGCGGCAGAGTGCTGGCGATTCTCATACCGGCATTTTACGCCACCCCCCCGACCACTCCATCACCAAAGCGTTAACTTTCCGGCTCCTTGCCTTAGTCCAGTGCTTAGTTCAGTATGAACCTATGAAAACTTTCAATGTTCACAAAGCCAAGAC
>JALHOV010000768.1 GCA_022842865.1 Vulcanimicrobiota bacterium
GCGGGCTCTCCAGGGCAAGACAAAGAATGCGACTCATCGCTTCACCAACTCTCCAGCGGGATACATAAACCGGGCCAGGTAGTCCTCGGTCCAGTCAGAGCCAAAGCTGGTCACCAGAAACCGCCGGCCAGGCGTGTTCTCCAGGTGGTGCTGCTGATACTGACGGAGAGCCGGCTGGTCGCTGCAGGTGGCCCTCTCGTCCGGATAAAAACGGCTCAACCACAGGTCCAGGTAGCTTGTGGCAGCCTGCAAAATTTGCGGAAGCTCGGCCATCGATTGGGGACGACTGTAGATGGCCCAGGGGGTGAAATGTTCCTCGGCCCAGGGCGGCAAATCACCGCCAGCACCTAGTCCCAGGCTGAATTGTCGGTGCACAGGAGCCATTTCTGTATGCAGGCGCGCCCCCAGGCCGGGGTTGCCTGCAAGCCCTTGAACCGCTTGCAGATCCACCACGGCCACCCGGGGTTGCTGCCCGAAGAGAATGAGCTCCACCGCAAAAACCGGCACTTCCACGCAATGGCGAGGGTAAATCATCAGGTTCAGAATTTCTGCGCGAGGCCCGCACAGATAAGCACATTTGGCCTCGCTACCGGCTGGACTGACCCAGGCAGAGGAGCGCAGTCGCAGTTCCGCTTTGCCCTCGCGCTCTTGAAACTCGAGAGGAATCGGGGCCTCGTTCCAACCGGTCTGCTTGAGCCGTTGGTCCACCCTCTTCAGCCAGTGGCTTAACTCCATCGCTCCACCATCATCCTTTCTTTGGCCACACCGCGTTGCTGCAGCAAGTCACGAAACCGGCGGGCGTCGGCGGCCTCGCCATACAGGTAGTAATATGGATTGCTGCCAGGCGGGAAAATCTGCTCCAGCAAACCCGCCTCCAGACAGCCATCCTCCAGGGGATAGTAGAGAAGTCGGTCGGCGCACTCGAAGTCCTCAAACTCCTGCTCGAAGAGTCGCTCGCGAGGGCTGCTCAACTCGTGGATTAAGGTCAGGCGCTGGCCGGGCGGCTGCTCATTTAAGTAGCGCAAAAACGCCCGTGCCGCCGGCGCACAGTAATCTCGCACGATCATGCACAAGGGTGAGCCTAAATGAGAGGGCTGCAGGGCTACCCCACCGGCGGCCTGGGTTAAACTCCAGACATCGCCGGGACGGGCGTGGTCGTAGAGGTAAGTGCCAAAATCTCCGATACGCTTCAAGGTGAATTCAAAGGAATCAGCTTGTGGCGCGCTGGAAAAGGTCAGCGAAGCCCGGACCTCTGGGCGGTTTTGTGGACGAACGACCGAGAACTGGCCGGGTTGAAAGTCAAATCGGGACGAGCCAAATTCAAATCGAAAGCTTCGTACCTCGTAATTTTCCTGGATCACCTGTTGAAGCAGGAACGAACGCTGCCACTTAACGGCCACGGACAATGCCCTCCAAAGAACTGGAAATGCGGCCCCACAGGCTTCGCTTGAAGGGCTTCTGGGCGCTGCTGGCGTCCAACGCAGGCTGATCCAAGCTTTCCCAGAGAGTCAAGCCCGGAGCCTCCAAACGGCGCTCCAGACCGCGCAGGGTTTCTTCCGCCAGGCGAGCCATCCCATCGCGAAAGCCACCCTTGTCCCGGCCCCACTGTAGAACCTCGCGACAGGCTTTGAGGAAGGGTTTCCGAGAGCTGTCCTGGCCTTCCGAAGGAGACAGGTTGAAGCGAATCCAGGCCAGCACCCCCTGGCTGCTGTAGGGCCTTCCTTCCAGCCAGCCTTCGACAGCCACCCGGCGCAGCAAAAAGCGCCAGAAGGGATGGGCGGGCTGCCCGCTCAAAATCAGCTGGTCGGCCCGTTGCCAGACCTCTTCCAGAACGGCGAGACGCCGGCACCCGTCCAACCAGCGACCATTCTCTCCCAGCCCCTGGCTCAGGGCTGTCTGCAAGCGTTCCCACTGGGCCTCGGGCAGGCCCGCCAGGCGCTGGAGCAGAGAGGGTGGGGTCAGCAGCAGAGCGCGCGGCGCCGGCCAGGTTCCCGGAACCTCCGGCAGCGGGTCGGCCAGAATTTCCAGGAACTCGGCGACCTGATCGGGAGTGTCCCCGAGCAAGCCGGGAAACTGCTCCTGGAGCTGCTCTTGATGCGCTAATGAACCCTCCGCCCAGCGGCTAAAATGCGCGAGTTGCCTCTCCAGCGGTGCAAAGTCGAGGTCGATTCGCTGGATTTTGAGCCGCTCCAGACACTGCTGCAAGCCTGCCAGCATCGTCGGCGAGAGTTCGGCTCGCACAGCCCGACTGACGGCGTTGCTGGCTGGCAACTGAGCTTCGCGCGCCCCATCCAGCGCCAGCAAACTGACGGCAAGACGAGGCATTTCCCACTGGCTTAGTTCCTGGGCCAGAGGCAGGCTCCGTTCCAGTTCACCCCTCAGACGACCCAGATGGCGACACCAGGGCAACCAGATTCTCCGATCGCTCACTTCCAAACGGTCCGACACGTGGGCGACCAGAGCGGGCCACTCTTGCGCGTCTGGCAGCCATTGCGGCTGACTCTGCAGCCGGGCCAGCAAATTCAGCCAGGCCAGCTCTGGCGTGGTGCGCTGCCATAGCTGAGACTGAAATTCCAGCAGGGAACGGCAGCCCGGCGCCCAGTCCGGCTCGGAAAGCAATTCTTCCAATTTGAGACCTAACCGCATATGACGCAACGAGTTCTGCACTGCCTGCAGACCAATGGTCAAAGAAAGCTGTTCCAAGGTGTCCAGACCCGAGTTCGGCAGCGCAGCCAGCAGACTTTCGCAAACGCGATCGTAAGCATCCGAGGCAAACCGTTGCAAACGAAGATGAAAGGAGGCGGAAAGCTGTTCCAAGACGACCACTTCCAGGGTGTGCTCGGCGAGCACCTGGCCGAAGCACTCCAGGTCCGGTTGTTCGGCAGGAGTCAAACCGCTTTCCGCGCCGGCTCGGTGAAGAGCCGGACCGCTCAGCCACCTCTGAGGTCGTGGCC
>JALHOV010000769.1 GCA_022842865.1 Vulcanimicrobiota bacterium
ACGAAGACTAAAATGGCCAACACCACTGCGAAGAAGATTTTCCAGAAGCTGTAGGGCGCTTCCCCGGAGACCTTGCCGGTTTCGCCATTTACCAGGAAGCGATAGACCTTGTCGTTGTAGCGGTAGGCAGCCACATAAACGGGCAGCAGGCAGTGCTTCCAGGTGACCGAGGACAGGCGCATGGAAATGCGCAGGTTGCGGTGGGTGTCGCCCGGCACCTGGCTTGAGCAGGCCGAGTATTCGTGTTGCTCAAAGCGCTGCTGTCCCTTATCCCAGGCCTCTTTCGGGCCAACCGCGTATTCCTCGGCCCCCCAGCCAGACAGGTAGCTGGCCTGATATCCAACCAGATTTTGGGTGGTGTGGAACGGTTCCAGAACGCGGACCAGTGCCTCGGAAAGACCCTTGGATGCGCAGATCAACAGGTCGTCATAGCTGCCCCGGTGGTGTCCCGACGAGGGTTCCCAGCGAGTGTGCTGCACCTGGCGCTTTTCGCGCTTGCCCTCGGAGTTGGTATATTCCTCGGTTACGTAGTAGTGATAGCCGCTTTCGGCGTTCCAGCGCGTATCGGCCTGAGCGTCGAAGGTCCAGAAGGGGGCATAGACGCCGCCGATTTCGTGCACGCGGGCCATGCGCTTGAGATTGTTGGGCCGAAACCAGAGGGAGCCAACCCAGTCACTGAACTTGGTGCCCGCCTGCTCTTTGGTCACCTTGAACGGAATGAGGCTCTCCGGGCGAATGAGTTGGGCGTTGGCGGGGCGCTCAATGACCGTGTCCGAGCCACAAAAGCAGCATTTGCCCGAGGTGACCTTGTCGGGGTAGTTGATGGCTGCGCCGCATTGCTTACACTGGAGGGCCTGGGTCGGCAAGCCATAGCCTTTCTCCGCTTCGGAGTTAAGCAGTTCCGTGAGGGCGCGCTCGACCACGCTGGGGGGGGGGTCGCCGCCCTTTTGCAGTTTGTCGAGCTCGATCTCGGCGTCGCAATACTCGCAGCGCAACTTTTGCAGTTCAGCGGCGAAAACCAGGGTAGCACCGCACCCCGGGCAATCGCACCGCTTGCTTTGGCTGGTCTCAGTCTGCATTTCACCCTCCCGGAATGTCGTCCGAATGGTTTCTCACTCGATTCGGTTGTCCCTGGGCAGGAAAGTGTTTAGGCCGCCCTAAACAAGCTTTGGCCAAGAGTTCAAAACTTGGTTACATTTGCCTGGACAAACCCGTGTTTAGGTGTGAGGGTGAACCTGATCTTGCCGCAACAACGCTCGCGCATTCGCGAAGACATCACCGAGGCCGTGGGGGACGTGCCGATTGTACGCTTGCGCAGGGTGGCATCGGTCTGCGCCAGCAGCCGTTGCTACCTGAAGTTGGAAAGCTGCAACCCGGGCGGGTCGATCAAAGAAAAAAACGCTACTGTGTTGGTCAACCAGGCCGAGGAAGCTGGTCTGCTCCGCCCTGGTGGCACAATTATCGAATCCAGTTCCGGAAACTTCGGCGTGGGCCTGGCCATTGTCGGGGCCGCCCGTGGTTATCGCGTCATCATCGTGGTGGACGCCAAAACTACCCAGGCCTTTCGTCGTATGCTCAAGGCCTACGGGGCGGAACTGGCCGAGGTCAGCGAGGTGGATGCTGCCGGCTCGATGCAAAAGGCGCGCATCGCGCTGGCCACCCGACTGACCGAAACGATCCCCGGCGGTTGGTATCCCTGTCAGCACTACAATCCAAAGAATCCCGATGCTCACGCTCTGTTCACCGCTCGGGAAATCGAGGACGCATTCGGCGAGGATTTGGATGCGCTGGTGGTGGGAATTTCCACCGGCGGTCAGATGTCCGGTTTGGCCCGTTACTTGAAGCCGCGTTACCCCAAACTACAGCTGGTTGGCGTGGACGTACAGGGCTCAGTGATCTTCGATCCGGCCCCCGCGCCCTACAAGATGACCGGCATCGGGTTGTCCTTTCGGCCGCCTAACCTTGACTATGATGCCATAGACAAAGCCTACGTGGTGCCGGAAAATCTAGCTTATTCGATGTGTCACGCGCTGGCCCAGCGTGAGGGTTTGCTGTTGGGCTCGTCCACCGGTGCCATCGTGGCTGCCGGTTTGCACCTGGCTCAGCATATGCCGCCCGGCAGTCGCATCGCCATGATCAATCCCGATCGCGGAGATCGCTATCTGGAGACGATTTATGACCTGGACTGGCTGAAAGACAATGGCTTTACGCTCATTCCGGCCGAGCATATGGACGTGGCCATTGAGCAGCTCTGCATCTGTGACCCCGTTCGATAGTCAAAGCCCAAGCCCGGAGCCCAGCTTAGGTCAGCTTGCGAGGCAACTGGTGCCGCTTTCTTTGTCGGATGCGGCCATGGCCGTTGCCGACCCCCTGCTGGCCGTTACCCTGACCAGAATGCCGTCGCCCGAAGTTCAGTTGGCCGCCCTAGGAGTGGTCAAAGCGCTGGCTAATTTTCTGGAAAGCCCCATCATTATGGTTTTACACGCCTCCACTGCCCTCTCGGGCTGGGCACCTTCGCGCAGAGCACTGGCGCGCTTTGTTTTGTTTCTGTCAGTGTTCTTGACGATGCTGTTTGTGGCGCTCAGTCTGCCCACGGTGCACGATTGGCTGACCGGCCGAGTCTTTCGCCTGGTGCTGCCCGTGGCCTCGGCCACCCGTCTTCCCCTGCTGCTGATGTGTCTGTGGCCCGCCGTCATCGCCTGGAGACGCATTCATCAGGGGCAACTGATCTTGCAGGGGCGCGGCAAATTTATGGGCGTGGCTTCCCTTTTTCGGGTCGCGGCTTTCGCCTTGACGTTGTTGCTGGGCTCGCGGCTCGGTCTGGCCGGGGCCAGTTTAGGAGCGTTGGCTTTAATGAGCGGTCTCTGGGTAGAGGCCTTGCTGGTCGTCCACTGGACGCGCCAGCAGCCCTTGCCCGATCAAGAGCCAGCTACCCGATTGCCGACCGATC
>JALHOV010000770.1 GCA_022842865.1 Vulcanimicrobiota bacterium
GTGCTCTTCCGATCTCTTTAATGAGCCTGGCGCAACCAGGAGGGGAAAACGCGCGATCGAACGGCGCGAATCTGGCGCAGTCGGTAATTGGCGTGGGAGGTCTCGCCCCAACGGCTTTTCTGGTCGTTTTCCTGATCAAAGATTTGCACTTCAAAGGGGAAGAAGAAGCGGAGATGCTGATCCACCTGGGGCTCTTGCTGCAGGGCCAGAGCCAGTTGATAGAGCGGATTGGGCACTTTGACCAGCTGTTGACAGGTGAATTGCAGCGAACGAAACTCGGGACTGGAGTGAGGGTTGGGCGAACCGGTGATGCTCCCGTGGGCGTGTTCCACCAGGGTGTTGCGCGAACGTCCTGGCGTGACGTGGGCGGCGTTGGCCAGGTGATAGCGGCGAATGTACTGGAGGGCGCGCAAGGCCTGACAGGCGCTACTGGTCACAATGCGTACGCCCACCCGGTCGTAGACGCTATGAGGAAGATTGTCCGGCTTGTGGAGCAGCTTCAGAATCAGACTGTCGCGAGCCTTTTCTTGACGAAACTGAATGTCGATCAAAGGCACCGCTTCGTCGCCCTGGCCCAGCCAAAGACGGCCCTGGCGGTCGCGGTGAATGTGGCGACGGTAAGGATCGAGAATCTGTTTTTGAATCTCTTCGCTGTGGGGCGATACCGCCAGCGGTTCCGCGTAGGCGACCGCGTGCATGACTCTCAGGACGGCGCACGCCCAGGCCTGCTGTTCATCATGACCGTGACGGCGGGCGGCCCATTTCAACAGAGTTGCCACGGAGGTGGGAGGTTTCACTTCTTCGGGAATCAGATAGGTTTGGTCGCAACTGCGCGGAGCCTTACACAGATGGCGCTGCATAAAATCGATGGCTTCCTGGTGGAAACGGGCCAGAGTCTGGGCTTCCTGGGAGCAATCCGGGTCGTAGCCGTAGTTTCGTAAGAATTGGGCCTCGTCACTAGCGCCCAAAGTGATGTGGCGCAGGTCGATAGGGCTGGTGCCCTGCAGGAAAGGTCGATCCATCTCGTCATGGTCGGGAACCAGGGCAGGCCGCGGCGCCGTGCGCCGGGGAAGAGCATAGATGGAACCGAGGGTTCTGTATGAATCGAGCAAGGCTTTACCTCCCACTGAGTTCCCGCATGCACTGGGCGACAGCGACCTGGTAATTCTAGACTAGTCGCTCGATTTCCAGTATCGGCCCGGATACCCCCGGCCTGGTACTGGCGTACCGGGGAGGACTGGTCAAAATGCAGCATGTGTGGGGTAGACCGATCAAGGGTAGACTTTAGGTGTAGGATAGACAGGAACAAATATGGATACCTGGATTTTAGTTGCCGACGATCATCACGCATCTCTCATGGTGCAGTCTTCTGTCGGCTCATTGCACGAAATTGAAAGTTGGGACCGCTGTGATCATTGTCCCGACGGCCAAATTACCTTTGCTCGCGAAATCGCCGAGCGCATCGACTCTTTGCAAACCGACTTCGACAATCTGGTGGTGGCGGCGCCCCCCAGCTTTTTGGAGAACCTGAGTACGGCTTTCGGGGACAGCCTTAACGCCCGCGTTTGCGCCGGACTGGCGCGGGATATGACCAACCTGAGCTGCCGTCAGTTGCGTAGCGAATTGCACGGATTGTCCCTGGTCTAGTTGTCCTCAAGCCCGTCTGAAATTTACGCGGACCGTCAGGCGGCGCGCACGCTCCTGGCTGGGCAACTCGACTCGAGCCATCGCACGGTGGCCTGGTTCCGTTTGCTGCTGATTCTGATCGTGTTGGCCGGTGCCTGGGCCTATCCGGGCTGGTGGCTGATTTTACCGGTTCTCCTTTTCGTGGCCCTTATGCGCTACCACGCCGCCCTCACCACCGCCAGGGAAAAGGCACGGCGAGCCGCCGATTTTTATGGCGAGGGGCTGCTCAGACTGCGCGGCGAGTGGGCGGGAAGAGGCGTCACCAGCGACTTCGTCGACCCCCGACATGCCTACGCTCGCGACCTGGACCTTTTTGGCAAAGGCTCTGTATACGACTGGCTGTGCCGCGCGCGCACCCGGGTGGGACAACAGCGACTGGCCGACTGGCTGGCTCAACCGGCCTCCCCCGAGGAAGTCAACGGACGCCAGCAAGCCGCGCGAGAGCTGCAGAGCCGCCTGCACCTCCGCGAGGATCTGTCCGCCTTGCAAGGCAACCGTCAGCCGCTGCGAGGGGGCTCGGCCCGGGAGTGGGCTCAACAGCCATTACAACTTCGGTCCGGGTGGTTACGACTGCTGGTGCGGCCTTGGGAGTGCTGGGCTGGCTGGCCCTGGCCTACTGGATTGCACGATACGATCCGCTGCCTCTCGGTGTGGTGTTGATCGTGCAGCAGGTCTTTTTGCGGCTGGCGGGCCGACCCACCTGCGAGGTTCTAGGCCGCACCGAAGCGGTTCGCGGAGAATGTCTGGCACTGAGCGCCTACCTGCGCCGGCTGGAGTTGGAGACGGCCGAGTGCGAGCTTCTAATCCAGCTCTGGGAGCCTCTCAGGCAACGTCCATCCCAAGCACTTTCCCGTTTAGAGAGCGTCATGGATACGCTGGAGTCGCGCCGCAACCCCTTGTTGGCGCCGTTTTTCGTGCTTTCTCTGGCCTCTTTCCAGCTCGCTCACGAGGTAGAGAACTGGCGTGCGCGTCACGCCCACGATCTGCCCAAATGGTTGGAGTCTCTGGCCCAAATCGAAGCCCTGCTGTGCTTTGCTTCGCTGGCCTGGGAAAACCCGGATTACGCCTGGGCTTGCATCGGCCCCACTGGCAGTGGTTTACGCGCCCGCCAGCTCGGCCATCCCCTGCTGGGAGCGGAATGCATCTGCAACGATTTGGACCTGACCTCCGTCCGATTATGGATTGTGAGCGGCTCTAACATGTCCGGCAAAAGTTCCCTGCTCAGGGCCCTGGGCTGTAACGTGGTGCTGGCTATGGCGGGCGC
>JALHOV010000771.1 GCA_022842865.1 Vulcanimicrobiota bacterium
GGCCACACCGCTGACAACGTGGAAGCCGCTCCTCCCGCCGCCGCGCCCGCCGCACCGGTGGCCGAAATCACCCCGGTCGTCATCGCCCCGGTCGAGCTGCCCAGCATCGCTCCCGTCAACGTGGTTGACGAAGCCGTCCGCATCCTGCGTGAGAAGCAGCAGGCCCAACAAGCTTTCGAAATTCGCCAGGCCCGTGAGCGCCAGGTTCGCCAAGTCCTCGACCAGGCCAGCGCCGTCGTTCATCAGGGAATGCAAAAAGCCGCCGAGACCTCCCGCCACGGCGCCGAAGTGGTTCGTCAGTCCACCGTGTTGGCTCTGCGCCTGCTGCTGGTGGTGCTTGTCTGTGGCGGTATGCTGGTCACCGGAATGGGCGTCGGACGCCTCCTGGCCAGCCCGGCCGATGCCTCCGAAGCTCCCGGTGCTCAGGTATCCGTCGAACGCCAGCTGGTCGGACACCAGGCCCAGTAAACCAAGAAATCTTTGTCGAAAGCTTGACAAGGACCGTGGTCATGAGATAACTTCCAATTTGTTACCGCGGGGTGGAGCAGCCAGGTAGCTCGTCGGGCTCATAACCCGGAGGTCGTGGGTTCAAATCCCGCCCCCGCAACCAACTAAAAAACCCAGTCACTCGACTGGGTTTTTTCATTTTCCTCCCTTACTGCGGCGGAGGCTGCATCGCCGCGTCCATGGCCGCGATGGCCTGGGCCAGGTCGGCATAGCGCTGCTCCGGCTCGGAGTGGGCCATTTTATAGAAGACCATGGCCACCGGTTTCAGTCGCTCCGCGAAGGGAGCAAAAGCCCGGTTCGACTCCGGTTTGCCCAGCATGCGGATGTGAGCCCGCAAGCTGTAGTCGGGATATTTGCCCCCGAAGATGACTTCGAAGAGCAAGCGGCCCAGCACTGCCTGGTCGGAGGCCGGTGTGGGTATCGCCTGATAGAGCACTTCCGGGGCTGAGGAGAACTCGCTCAACTGGCTGTATGACGTCTGCAGTTGCAAGTGGGCGTCTCGGTAGCCGCCGTCGCTGAAATGGCTCAGGCAGCAGTTTCCGTTGGGGGGCCAGTCGATATCGCGCAGGGAAAACGAGCCCGAGACCTTTCCCTCGCGATGAAACTCGTTCACTTGCAAAAACACCGGGCGCAACAGGGTCCAGGCCTCACGCGGGGCCATTCCCTCCGGTGGTAGCTTGGCTCGCAGCGACATGGCAAAGCTGGAATAGAAGAGAAAGTGATGCTCGTGAATGGTCTGCAGCAGCTTGGCTCGCTGAGAGTTGATTTCGCTTTGCAGCATGGCTTCGAACTCGGGTGAGGCGGGAAGGCATAAGACGCGATCGCCGTCGTGGGGCAAGGTCTCGGCTTCGGCTTCATAGAGACGCATCGACGAGTTGCCGCCCGAACGCTGCCGCACCAGCTTATAGCCTTTGACCGAGATTCCCAAAAAGGGGTCGCCCTGATCGCTGCCTTCACCCCAGAGCCAGTTGAAAGTGCAAAAGTCTTCGACCGACTGCTTGCGAGCTTCGGGGAAGTGCAGCAGTTGGATGGCTTTGAGTAGGTGCTGCACCTGCAATACACCGGATTGAATTCGCGCGTAGAGCAGTTCGAAGGCTTTCGAAGAAATGGTTGTGGAGGGGCGCTGGCCAGGTTGCAGTTCCAGCAACTGCTTGCCCCAGCGGTTGTAATCGTGGACCAACTGGGCCCAGCGTTGGGGTGAGCCATTCTTGAGAAAGTCGAGTTCGATTTCTTCCCAAAGACTGAAGAAGGCCAGGGCATTCGCCAGATTCAGGCGCTTGGAGCGGATCAGAAGGTAGAACTGGCGCATCGACCGTTCGCGATGCTCCTCCAGTTGATGTAGATGAGCGTCGTAAAACCAGCGCATTGCGCGCTGGGCGGCCTGGCCAGGGGCGGCCGTGAGGCGCGAGAGAATCTTGGGTTGGCGCGCCTCCAGTGTCAGCAGGGTTTGCACCGACTGAATCAGGGCCTGAAGCTTGAAGGGCTTGAGCAGATAATCGTCGGCTTGCAGACCGGCGGCGCGCACGGGAGCGTCCACGTCGCTGTAGCCGGTCATAATGATGCTGCGAATCTGGGGCTGCAGCTTGCGGATCTTTCCCAGCGCTTCCACACCGTCCACCTCGCCGGCGATGCGCACATCGGTCAGCAGCAGATCAAAACTCTGTGCCTTGACCTTGGCCAGCGCTTCATCGGCGCTCTCAGCCCCCTCGATCGTGTGTTTGAATTGCTCGAGCGAGGTCTCGAGAGTCTGCCGAAAGAGCAGATCGTCCTCAATAATCAGAATTTTGGCCATCAACGCCTACCCTGTAGCCAAGAGCTGAGCCGATCCAGGTCGTTTCCACAAGCAGGCGTGCGGCTACTCTTCCGGGTCGAAGGGATACCAGCCAAAACTGTCCTGCTGGTGCCAGCGGCGGTCCTCTTCCTGGGGCGCGCTCTTGAAAAGGCTTTTGTTCTCTTCCTTGGGCTCCGGAAGAACCCAGCGGAGCAGGCCGGTGGCCAGATTTTTGACCTTCTCGTTGGCGGCGTAAATCGTGTTGAATACGCCCAGCGGCAAGCCGAGCTTGTGGGTAACCACCATCCCGACCAGCTGACCTTTGATGGACTGGTCGAGCTTCTCGCCCAACACCAGCTGGCGATTCATGGCCAGCACCCAGTGCACTGTCGAGATGGGCACGTCCGCGCCGCTACGGGCCAGCAGGGAAAGCAGATGAATGAACTTGTCCATCACCTTGGGGCGAGCCATGACGGGCTTGAGATCGTCTATGCTGATGCCCTTTTCCGAGTTGGGGAAGAACTTGCGGTTGAGGCGCTTGACGGCTTGTTTGGAGGTGTCCAGCTTGCCCAGCACGGTCATCAAATCGAGAGCCAGTTCGCGCTCCTCGTTGGTGATGGGCACGGCCTGACCGAAGTCGAGCATGGTCACGGTTTTGTTGGGTTCGT
>JALHOV010000772.1 GCA_022842865.1 Vulcanimicrobiota bacterium
TGAACGCGCCCTGTGGATCGCCGAGAAAAACTGGGGTTCGGAGCACGCCAACAGCATTCGCTGCCGGGCGGCCCTGGCGGAGATGGTCTAAGGCATTCTTTCGATGCGCACGGCCGTGGGCGGGCTGCCCTGGGCGTAGGTGATGCGCAGTTTTTCGCCGATCCTGTACTGTCCGGGGTTTTCGCAACGATAAGGCGACATTTTGTTGCCCGTGCTGAGATGAATGCGGTCCATTCCCACGGCCGCCACTACGCCTTCGGCTGGAGCCCCGGCAGGCACGAAGCGGTCCTGGTTAGGAGTCGCCAGACGCGCATCGGGGTGGTGTTGAAAGTGCAAGTTCTGTCGTTTGTTGAAGACAATGACCTGCATGGTTCCGGCAAAGCCACAGATCAGGGCCACACACAAGAACAATCTTTTGACGCTGTATTCACGCATAAACTTGAGTCTTATTCGCAGGTGGCGTTTACTCCCGCTTTTTTCTAGGTAGATTGCTGGGGATGTCGCAAACCAAAGAAGCTGAAAAACAATACGGCCTGCGCCAGGAGGCCATGGAATTCCCCATGATGCTGGTGCTGTCCATCATCTATCCGTGCAACTTCGGCTGTCCGAGTTGTCCGTATACCGACGGGAACTCTGAAATCCGAACTTTCTATCGCGAGCGCGATGGGGACTTGTTTCCGGTCGAATTGTGGAACAAGATCGCCGCCGAAGCAGGGCCTTACGGAGCCTGGATGCGCTGCACCGGGGGCGGTGAGCCGATGCTGCACCCGCATATGGTGGACATGATCGAATTCGCCAAAAAGCAAGGCTGCCGGGTGTGGATGAACACCAACGGCTCGATGATGGGACCTCACCCCAAGCATCGCCGCAAGCTGGAGCGTTTGATCGAAGCCGGCATCGATCTGATCGAATTTTCCATGGACGCGGCCGATGCCGAGACCTATGCCAAAGTCCGTCCTCCGCGCGGCGGTCCGCCGCGCGACCCCAAGGGCTGGTTCGAAAATCACGTGGGCAATATTCGGGCCGCCCTGGAATTGCGTAAGCAGTACGTCAAGCCGACGCGCGTGGTGGTTTCCATCATTCGTCAAGAGTTGATCGAGGGCAAACTGGACGAGGCCGTGCAGTTTTACCTTAAGGATGTGGGCGTGGACGAGGTGATCACTCGCAAGTTCCTGACCTGGGACGACAACACCACCATTTCCCAAAACAAGGCGCTCGATCATCATCTTTACGCCGACCTGCCCAGCGAGCGCAAACAGCCCTGCGTGTGGCCCTTTGAACGACTCAATGTAGACACTCTGGGCCGGGTGGCCTTATGCGGGCAGGACGTGAGTTTCCGCACCGCCGACAAGTTCCCCAACCTCTTCGAGCATACCGTTCAAGAGGTGTGGCGTGGAGAGATGTTCGATTGGTATCGCAAGATGCACCTGGAAGGCCGGGGCGCCGAAGCCTGGCCCTGCCGCAACTGTTCGGCCTGGCTGGCCGGCGTGCGCGACTGGGAGCACGGTTGGCTCAAGGTACTCAAGACCTCAGGGGAGCACTTGCGAGAAGTGATGGCCAAAGACCTGGGTGTCGAGGTCGAGATTTACAACCCCAAGGGCTGAAAGCCGGAGAGAATTCCCCGAAATGAAACCGTGGATCCTGACCCTCTGTCTGCTGCTGGTAATGCCCCTGGTAGCTTGCGCGCGCGGCCTCTCCTGGGCCAGTGACGGCAGCAACATCATGCTCAGCTGGAGCCACCACGAGGGCCATCAGATACGGCTTTATCGCAGCACCCAGGCGTTCGTGCGCAACGACTTGAAGGATCCCACCTTCCCCATCGCCTGCCTGGGCCTGGTCGAGGGCACGGCCTACCTGGATAACCGGGTTGCCCCCGGCTGCACTTACTATTACGCCGGCGAGACCGACGACGGTTGGTGGTATCAAGCCAATCCGGCCCCCATGGCTGGGAGAGCGCTGCGGGCAGACGTGCGGGACGCCTGGATTCTCATCGACAAATTGCAATATTGCCTGGAAGTCCACAGTCACGGCCGGATGGTCAAGCGCTACCCGGTCTCCTTCGGTCGCGAGGCTCACAAACGCAAGCTTCGCCAAGATCGAGCCTCGACCCCAGAGGGACGCTACCAGATCAGCGGCCGCCAACCCAAGGCCCAGTGGCACAAGGCTTTCGATATCAACTATCCGACCGCAGTGGACAAAGCCCGTCTCAGTCTGCTGGCGCCCGGCCAGGACATCGGGGGAGAAATCCAGATTCATGGCGGAGGCATCGAGGACAACTGGACCTGGGGCTGCATCGGCATGCGCAACGCCGACATCGACGAATTGTTTCGTCATCCCGAAATCGGCCGCGACACCATCGTTTGGATCGTGGGCAAAGAGCTGAATTATGAGGATTTGGAATGCGACGAAGCAGCCCACGCGCTCGACCCTTTGACCGTAGGGCAATGGCAGCGCGAACAAGGACTGACCGTCACTTGCGTGCAGGATCAAGCGACCACTCGTCGCCTGCGCAAACGGCGCCAGGCCTCAAAATAAGAAGCGAGCTAGCTTGAGAAAATCCAGGTTAAGGCTGCGATACTGGCCGTGCAAGATCAACTCGGCCAGCCCCAGACCCAGGGCGGGAGAGCTCTTGAAACCGGCGCCGCTGAAGCCGGCCATCAGATAATAGCCGTCGAGTCCCAGCGGACCGTCCACGATGGGGTGTCCGTCCGGAGTGAAGTCATAGAGTCCCACCACACCCTGCACGGGCTGAGCCTGGGACATAGAGGGAAATCGATGGCTCAGAGCGCCGTGGGCGGCCGCCAGATAGTCGGAATCGATTTCCGGGTCGTAGTGGTCGGGTCCGAAAACGGGATCGAAATGCCAGTCCAGTCCCACCAGATTGGTCTGGCCGTCGGGATGGGTGTAAAGGCCGGTGACTTCATCGTAGAAAGCCAGCTCCTTGC
>JALHOV010000773.1 GCA_022842865.1 Vulcanimicrobiota bacterium
GCATCCACGGCGATCAGCGAAAGCAGGCCCACCATGGAGCGAATCTTAAGAGGCTTGATGCGGCCCTCACGCCGGAGGAAATCATAGTAGAACCCATCTTCCTCGTCCCACAGGCCGCTGCCGCCTAAGGTGTTCATCGAATGGGTGACTGCCACAAAGTGCTCAAAGAACTTGGAGGCAATGTCCTCGTAGACCGGATCCTGCTGGGCCAGCTCCAGAGCCATCTTCAGCATCTGCAGACAGTAGAAGGCAATCCAGGCGGTGGCGTCGGCCTGTTCCAGTTCAGAACCTCGCGGTAGATTCGAGCGGTCAAAGGCCCCCACGTTGTCCAGCCCGAGAAAGCCCCCGCTGAAGACGTTGTTCCCCTCTTTGTCGGTGCGGTTGATCCACCAGGTGAAGTTCAGCAGCAACTTTTGAAAAATGCGCGCCAAGAAGGCGCGGTCCCGGGAGTGATCGCGGCGATAGAGATGCCAGGCAGCCCAGGCATGCACCGGCGGGTTGACGTCATCGAAATTCCACTCATAGGCCGGGATCTGGCCATTGGGATGCTGATACCACTCGCGCAGCAGCAAAAGGAGCTGCTGCTTGGCCAGGTCGGAGTCGACGCGGGCCAGCGGAACCACGTGAAAAGCCGAATCCCAGGCGGCATACCAGGGATACTCCCAACCATCCGGCATCAGCAGCACGTCGCGGTTATAGAGGTTCGAAGCCCAACGATAGTTGCGCCCCTTGAGGCGGCGTGCCGGCGGCTTGGGATAGACAGGGTCCCCCTCCAACCACTGGTCGACCGCGTAATAGTAAAACTTCTTGCTCCAAAACAATCCAGCCAAAGCCTGGCGCCACACTTGCCGTTCCGGGCCCTGCACGTGGGCAGCGTGTTCCGCGAAGTAGTCGTCGCATTCCTTAAGCCGGCGCGCCATGGTGAGATCGAAATCCCGCCCAAAAGGTTGCGTCGGACCGCCCTCCAGCTTGCTTAAGCGAAAGCGGAGTTCGACTTCTTCGCCGGCGCCCACCTCGAAAGAAATCCAGGCCGCTGCCTTCGTGCCCTGCTGATCCGGGTTACAGGCCTTCTTTTCCCCGTTGACCACACACCGATGGAAAGCGTCCTTGACATACGGCTGCTTATTCTTCGCTCCGTAAAGCTTTTGCAAGTTGCTCTCATTCTCGGTGAAGAGGAACTCGGCCTTACTTTCCACCCAGAAGCGCCACTTGCCAAGTTGCTCGTGCTCGAGCGACAGGCCACCGTCGGCGTGCATCGAGATGTTGGGCCGACTCGTGTAGCCTTCCCCGGTGCGTCCCCAACCCCAGGTGTTGCGGAACCAGCAGGTCGGCAGGAGCGTCAGGGGGCGCTTTTCCGGCCCCCGATTCACTACGGTGTAACGAATCAGGAGGTCGTCGGGAGCGGCCTTGGCATACTCGACGAAACAGTCGAAGTAGGCGTCATCATCGAACGCATCCGTATCTTGCAGTTCATATTCCGGGTCATGACGACTGCGCTCACCGTTGACCCGGCGCAGCTCCTCGTAGGGAAAAGGGCGCTGCGGATACTTGTAAAGGGCCCTCATGTAGCTGTGAGTGGGGCTGGAATCGAGGAAATAGTAGAGTTCCTTGACATCCTCGCCGTGATTGCCCTCGGGACCGGTCAAACCGAAGAGACGCTCCTTCAGAATGGGGTCCTGGTGGTTCCAAAGGGCCACCGAGAAACACAGTCGGCACTGGCGATCGGTCAACCCGAGCAGTCCATCCTCCCCCCAGCGATAAACGCGCGCCGGCGCGTCGTCGTGGCCGAAATAATTCCAGGCGTCGCCGTTCTCGGAGTAGTCTTCTCGCACGGTGGCCCATTGGCGATCCGGAAGGTAGGGACCCCAACGCTTCCAGTTGGCTTGGCGCTGGGAATCTTCTTGAAGGCGCTGTTGCTCTGACATGGCGCAACCTTCTGGCAGGGGAAGATCGACCCTGCAGGAACCCCAGGCCTCTCATGGCTACTGTATTGACACCCAACAGCGGAGACTGGGATCTCACCCCCTACTATGCCGAGCGCCTGGGCGCCGCTTATCAAAAAGACCGCCAGGATTTTCGCGCCGGCCTGGATGAGGCGCTGCGCGAAACCGACCTGGTCAGGCTGCTGGTTCAATGGGAAAAGCTGGTCAGCGACAGCGAGCACATGAACTCCTACTTGCTCTGCCTGCGCAGCGCCGATGGTCGCGACCAGCAGGTGGGCCAGGACCTGGCCAGTTTGCAGAGCGATTGCGCACGGATGCGTCAGTTGGAAGTCCGTCTGGGTGAGCGGCTCAAGGACCTGGACGAAGCTCGGCTGGAAGCGCTGCTCCAGGATACTCAGCTCAAGGACCTGGATTATTATCTCAGGCGGTTACGCCAACGGGCCATCTGGCAAATGCCGGGCGAGTTGGAAAACCTGGCCGCCGATCTGGACGTTGACGGCATGGCGGCCTGGGGCCGACTCTACGACCAGGTGGCCGGGCGGCTGGAGTTTCAGTATCAGAACGCCCAGGGCGAGATCCTCAGCAAACCCATGTCGATGAAGGTTAGCTTGCTGGAAGACCCCGATGCGAAGGTGCGCAAAAGTGTCTTGGAAGGCAGCAACCGGGCCTGGCAGGCCGTGGAAGATGTGGCCGCCGCATGTCTGAACGCCATCTCCGGCACCCGATTGACTCTCTACAAGCGTCGCGGAATCCCACATTTCCTCGAGCCGGCACTGTTTGACGCGGCCATCGAGCGCGAGACACTGGACTCGATGCTCGGAGCCATTGCCCAGCGTTACGAGTTGCCCCGCAGCTATCTGCGACTCAAGGCCAGGATTTTGGGGGTTCCCAAGCTGGGATTCCAGGATCTGAGCGCTCCCCTGCCGGAACTGGACAACACCAAGATCGCCTGGGAGCAGGCCGGCAAAATGCTGGTGGAAGAA
>JALHOV010000774.1 GCA_022842865.1 Vulcanimicrobiota bacterium
CCCCCTTGAACTTTAGGATGCGGGGGGTGCAAGGGGGAGGCGCAGCCCCCCCTTGAACTTTAGGATGCGGGGGGTGCAAGGGGGAGGCGCAGCCCCCCCTTGAACTTTAGGATGCGGGGGGTCCAAGGGGGAGGCGGCAACGTCGCCTTGAACTCTAAGGTATGCGATGGGAATATGGGCTGGGGCTGCTGGCATTGATCGGTTCTCACTGGATCCCAGGTCGAGTCACGGTGAGCGAGTCCGCGCTCTGGTTCGGCGGTCTGGTGCTGGGAGCGGGAATGCTGCGCGATTTCTGGGAGCTGAGCCGCGGCGCCGAGAAGGGCGGACCCCAGGCAGTCGCCATGTGCGTGGAATCGGTGGTCGGCGTACTCGCGGTCCTGCTGGGTCTGCTGCTGGTCATTCTCAGCTTCGCCAGCATGTTGCCGGCCCCGATGGAGGCTTCTCTGCCGTGGGCTCCCCTGGCCGGGATTTCCCTTTTGTTTGCCGGCTGGGTTCACGACCTGGTCTGGGTCAAGCAGCAGGGACGCTGGCAACTGCGCCGCGACCCCAACCACGGCAGTTTTGTGGTGCATTTTTTCCGGGGCCAGGCCGATGTTTGCTTGTTAGGGCCCGACGGCGATTCCGAGCACAAAAAAGCGCTTGAAGTCGGCGCCGGCGATGGCCGTGCCGGGTAGTTTATAAAACAGCCCGGGGTCGTTGACCAGGAAGTCGCCGTTGCGCTGGCCGACCACCAGCATGGTGTGCGATTGGCCCGGCATGTTCAGGTTCTTCATGTAGCCGGCCACAATGACCATGCGCCCTTTGGCCAATTGCGGCTCAAGCTCCTCAACCTCAGTGAAAAGTGTATTGGCAAGCCCTAGCTGGTCGGCCGCTTTGGTCAACCAGGGGATATTGGTTCCCTGCATTTCGTCGTTGTTGTGTCCCATGGCCCGGCGAATCCAGGTCATCATGGCTGGATAATCTGTGTCCCCCACGTTCAGCGGCCATTTGCCGAAAGCTCGAGCCGCCATGGCCAGGGCGGCGGGCCCACAGTTGCTGTTGTCCACCGCTCCGGTCGGGTTGTAGCTGGAACGGACTTGCGAAATAAAGAAGCTGCTCGGGTCGCTGCGGTCCACGGGGCCTGGTTGGGGCAGGGGAGGGTAGAGGCCGATCACGCCGCGGTCGGGCCGGGTGACTCGACCACCGATGCCCCGGCAAAAGTCCTCGGCGCGCACCACCACTTCGTTGGCGTCTTCTTGCAAATCCAGAAGCTTGCCGTTGGAAAGGCGCAGCCGACCCGACTCTACCGGCTCTTTCCCCTCGCCCACCGCGTAGCCCGCCCCGCTTGGGCTCACCTGCACGCCCAGTTCCTCGGCCAGTTTCAGCAAAGGACACCAGATCGTTCCGTCCACCACGACTACGCGAACCTGGGCCGGTTGCTGGCGGATGCGCACTTCTTCGGAAAGGGCCGGAAGGGTCAGGAAGAGCGCCAGGATTAGCCTTTTCATAGAAGGTGCTTTCCAGCTTACCGAACACGAACCTACCATGAGTGAATCCGAAACTTTTACGGCCGGCTTGGAGCGAATTCTCCAGTCGCCGCGGGGTGTGGGTCGGTTAGAGATGATTGTGCGCCGTCCCGAGGTGGATGCGCGCGAGGTTCTGCAGTCCGCCGAATTTTGCCTGAAAGAAGGCTTGCGCGGCGACAACTGGTCACGGCGGCCCAGTTCGCGAACCCCGGACCGCTCGCCGCATCCGGATATGCAGTTGAATCTGATGAATGCCCGGGTTCTTGAGTTGCTCTGTCCCGTGCGTGACGATTGGCAATGGGCGGGGGACCAGCTGATCGTCGACCTGGATCTATCGGAAGAACAGCTGCCGGTGGGCACCCGCCTGGCTTTGGGAACGGCAGTGATTGAGGTCACCGCGCAGCCGCACACGGGCTGCAAGAAGTTCGCTGAGCGTTTCGGCCTGGAAGCTCACAAATTCGTCAATGCGGCCCAGCACCGCCATCTCAAGCTGCGCGGAATCAATGCCCGGGTGGTGCAGGCGGGCCGCTGTGAAAGCGGCGCGGAGGTTCGGGTTCTATGACTCGCGACTGGGAATCTCTGAAGGCGGCTGTGGCAGCCGGAGCGCAGCCGAAATACATCTTCTTCTGGGGTCACCGGCCTCCAAAGGATGGATCGATCGGGAAGAGTTGTTTCTCGCAGTGGTGGCCTTCCGCGTTCGAGATCGAGGGCGTGACCTATGCCAGCGCCGAGCATTACATGATGGCCGAGAAAGCGCGCCTTTTCGGGGATGAAGCCTCGTTCCGGGCTATTTTGCAGGCGGCCAGTCCGGCCGAGGCCAAGAAGCTGGGGGCTCAGGTGAGCGGTTTTGTGGAGGCGTCCTGGCTGCAGCATCGTTTTGACATCGTGGTGCGCGGCAACCAGGCCCGTTTCACTCAGAACGCCGAACTGGGCGATTTCCTGCGAAAAACCGGCGATCGGGTGCTGGTGGAGGCCAGTCCTCTCGATCGCATCTGGGGGATTGGGCTGGCTGAAGAGGACCCGCGCTGCCTCGACCCGGTTCAATGGCAAGGCTTGAACCTGCTAGGATTTGCCTTGATGGAAGTGCGAGCCCAACTGTGAAGCGATTTTTGTGCTGGCTGGCCTGTTGCGGGCTGCTGAGCGCCGAGCCGATGCAGGTTCCTGTGGACGCGAGCTACTCCTTGCCCGGGCGTCTGGACGTGCCGGCGGGAGCGCGGGGCGTGGTGATCTTGCTGCATGGTTCCGGCGCTAACGGCATGGACGAGGATCTGCAGGTGGTCACCAAGGACAAACTCCCCAATCCCTTTTTTGCCGACCTGTCGGAGGCGCTGCAAGCGCAGGGTCTGGCCGTGCTGCGCTACGACAAGCGCAACTATGCGTTGCGCCAGAACAAGTCAGAATCGGCCACCCAGTC
>JALHOV010000775.1 GCA_022842865.1 Vulcanimicrobiota bacterium
CGGGGGTGTGGCCTAGAGGCTTAAGGCGCCGGCCTGTCACGCCGGAGATCGCGGGTTCGAATCCCGTCGCTCCCGCCAAAAAGATCCTGATTACTCGGGGTCTTTTTTTTATGGGATGATCCTTTGGATTTTGCTGCTTTTGACCTGTTCCGTTTGGGCCCAGCCCGTGCTGCGGTCCAGCGCGGACTACGTTGACATCGCTTGTCCCGGAGGCTGTAAAGTCTGGCGCTCGACTTCGCCTCAAGGTGGGCCCACCAGTCATTGGAAAGTCGCTGGAGCCACCTATCGTGACCGAGATCTGGCCCACGGCATCGCCTACTGGTATCAGGTCGAGTCAGGGGGGCGCTTCTGGCGACTGGGACCGATTCGGCTGGAGTGGAGGCCGCTGCCGCGCTCTCGCCGGCCCTGGTTGCTGGTGGACAAGTCTCGCTACCTGTTGTCGATCCTGGAGGGCCAGAAGGTCTTGAAGCGCTACGCCGTGGCTATGGGCAGCCGGCCGATGAAGCGCAAGCTGCAACTCGATCGCGCCTCCACTCCCGAAGGTCGCTATCGTATCGTCAATCTGCAACCTGATGCGACCTATCACAAGGCATTGGATATCGATTATCCCAATGAAACCGACGTGGCCCGGCACCGACTGCTGGCGCCGCAAAGCGATATCGGCGGCGAAGTTCAGATTCACGGAATGGGCATCGAGCGAAATTGGACCTGGGGTTGCGTGGCTTTGCGCAGTCAGGACATCGATGAAATCTTTCGCCACCCCGAGATTGGGGTTGGCACTACGCTTTGGATTTTCGGTGGGGAAGTCACGCTGGCCCAACTGCAATCGGACGCACGGGCGGGTTGGGTGGACCGGCTGGCCCTGGGTCGTCGACAGCAGCGGTTGGGGCAGCCGGTTACCTGCCTTTCTGCCAGTCCGGCTTATGTTCGTAAACGCACCGGAAGTAGTCGGCCAACTGCAGAAAGGCGGCCGCCGCCTCGTCCACGATGACCGTCGTGCTGCGATGTTGCTGCAGTGCGGAAGCGGGGCACATGGCCGTGATCGGTCCTTCGACCATGGCCTGCACGGCCGGCGCCTTTTTGGCGCCGTGGGCCAGCAGCAAGCAGCGGCGAGCGGCCAGAATGTTGCCCACGCCCAGCGTGAGCACGTGCATGGGCATGGTTTCGCCGGGCGGGAAGTCACGCTGGTTGGTGCGCCGGGTCATGGGGGTCAGGGTCTTGATGCGCATTCCCGCGCTCAGGGAAGATGAGGGTTCGTTAAAGCCGATATGCCCGTCTTCCCCCAAACCGAGAAGCTGCAAGTCAATGCCGCCAGCCCGCTCGATGGCCGCTTCGTATTCCTGGCAGTGAGCCTGCACGTCGGGAGCCAGGCCGTCGGGCACGCGAGTGTTCTCGGGTTGAATGTTGACCCTCTCGAAGAGGTGCTGGCACATATAGGTATGGTAGCTGCACGGATGATGTGGACCCAGTCCATAATACTCATCGAGATTGAAGCTTCTGATGGCGGCGAAGTCGAGACCGTCTTTGGCATGCTGCTCGCTCAAGTAGGTGTAGACGCCGTGCATGGTCGCTCCGGTAGCCAGTCCCAAAACCGAGTTCGGTTTGCTGCGAACCTGCTGGGCCAGCAGCTGGCCGCCCATTTGTTCGACTTCCTTTGGGGATGGGAGGATGATGACTTCCATCAGGCCTGTCCTCCCGAGGTCAGCCGCGTGCGCACGTCTTTGAGAAAATTCTCCACCAGGTTGACCGCATATTCTTCCGGCTTGAGTTGGGGATCTTTGAGCAGCGGCATCAGATCCATGGCGTATTCCAGCGCGCTGGAATCGTCTGAGTGAAAGGGGTCGGAGTAGGTCGCGTTGGCTCGCTTGCGCCCGGCCGTGGCCTGGTCATAACGTTTGCCGCCGGTAATCTGCGAGTCGTAAACGCCCATGAGCGCGGCGGTCATGTTCTGGTGCTCGCTCACGTCAAAATGCATGCGGTCTTGGGGATTCATCCAGTCCAGGCCGCGCCAGGCTTCGCCGCCGTAAAATTCCTCGGGCATGTAGTGGAGTCGTCGCAAGGCCTCGACCACGGCCAGCACCACCACGATGTGGTGCGGATGGCGGTCGCACAGGTTGTGTGTGAAGATGACCCGCGGTTGGGTCCGGCGCACGATTTCCATCAGGTCCGCGATCAGCGGCTCGCTTTCCCGGCCACCCATAACCGCGCCCGTTTCTTCGTACATCAGAGAGAGGGTGGCGGCATAGCTGCCGCTTACGGCGGCATGTTGCTGTTCGCGCAGGCGCACCTGGACCATCTCATCGTCCGTGTGCCGTGCATACATCCCAGAGCGGGGGCTGGAGCGGCCGTCGCTGGTGATGACGCCCGTCAGATGGTTTCCGGGCTGGTGCAGGCATTCTAAAATGGGATGCCATCCCATGAACTCCAGGTCGTCGGGGTGGGCGCCGATGCCCAGGTGGGTGGTGCGTTTCAGCGCTGCCTCGGGCTCGGCACCATCCGGGACGAAGAAACAGCCTTTGGGGTTTTGAAACGGGAAGCTCATAGGTGGGGCTTCCTTCCCAAAGGTTGCATTCCCTCGAACTCCGAACCAGAGGCTTCATGAAAACGGCTAGCTGTGGATGTGGTCAGTTGAAGGCTCATTGTTTTGGGAAGCCGGTGCGGATTTCCATGTGTCATTGCCTGGAATGCCAGAAGCGCACGGGAAGCGTTTTTGGCGTGCAGTCCCGCTGGCTTCGCGAGCAAGTGCAACTCGAAGGTCAGGCCAAAGTCTTCCGACGGACTGGAGATACCGGGAAGGTCGTCACTTTCTACTTTTGCCCCGAGTGCGGCTCAACTGTTTACTGGGAAATCCCTACCCTCGAAGAGTTCTGGGCGATTGCCGTAGGCGCTTTCGCCGACCCGGACTTTGGCTCG
>JALHOV010000776.1 GCA_022842865.1 Vulcanimicrobiota bacterium
GTACTCCGGTAAAGCCGGTAATCAATTTGCTGGCGGTCCGACGCCAGATGGGGCCGCCAGCTTCCGGGCGGAGTTTCCGGCAAGGGTCGCGGCAGGCGCGAACCGACCAGCGGGTCGATCTGCTCGATGTGTAAGGAATCCGGAAACGGCAAAGAGTAGCTGATGGCAGAGCCCAGGTCCCGTCGAATCGTGTCCACCGCCACCTGACAGCCCAACAACGACTTTTGGCGGTCGCCCTGGCGCAACAACAGTCGACTGTAGGTGGAGAAAAGAGTGCCCAGGATGGACAGCACCATGCACACCAGTCCCAGGCTCATCAAAGCTTCCAACACTGTGAAGCCGCCTGTTATACGTCGGTGAGAGGTATGGGATCGCTGTCGCACTCGAACTCCTTTCCGTTGATGCGAGCCCGTGCCCTCAGCAAGCATTCGCTGCCGACCGGGAAGTAAATCGGCGCGGATCGATAGGGCGTCTTGTAAATATGGGTGAACTTGCCGGTTCGTCCATCTCGGGTCTTCGATTCGGCCAGGCCGTTGCCGGAGCGAGGCCGGCAGTACCAGTGGAAGAAAACTCCCGGGATCGAGCGGTTGCTGCTGTCTACCGCGCGGACTGTGTAAAGCACGCTGCCGTTCTTGGCCACCGGAGTGGCGTTGCCTGAATCGGCGCTCATCCTGAGCTGGCTTACCCCAGGTAGCTTCCTTAAAGCCAGGCCGTAGGCAATGGCCCGATTGCGGGCGTTGTTCGGCTCCCAGGTCACGGTCACTTTGAAGTGACAGCCGGCATCGTCGATCCAGCGGCGTTCCTCTACCGGGAAAGGAAGCTCGCGGGTGGTGCAAGGGGAGTAGAGTCCGGCCTCGACCACTTGCACCTGGTATCGGTAGCCGGGAAAGTTGGAGTCCGTTCCACTTTGTGAGGTGGGCATGGTCCCGCTCTTTTCGGCGCTGGCTCGAACCCGGCTCAAGATCTGGTCAGCCAGGTGGGCGCCGCCCATGGTCTTCTCGACTTCCTGCTGCAGGCGGGTGGCGCTGAGCAGCAATTGACTGGTTAGCAGCAGGGTCGTAGCAATAAAGAAAAGCGAGATGAGCGTCTCGATCATACTAAGACCCCGCACCCGTCTCATTCCGAAGCATTCTACGACCTCGCGAGTACGGCCTGCCCGTTGGTTCCAGGACTTCGGTCAGGAACCACGGAACATCAGGACGGTGGCGGTGGCGGGAAATAGCTTGGCCAGAGGCCTCGGATTGGTGCTCTGCGTGGGACTGATCGTCGGCTCTTTCTGGACCGGGGACCGGCCTGCTTCTCCGCAACTGGCCATCCTGGCTCTGGTCAGCAGCGTGGTCCTGGAACTTCGGGCCACTCCCCTGGCCCTCGGGTATTTTTCCCCCGCCTGTTGCTGGGCGGTGGCCCTGACCGGCCTCCATCAGCTGGGGCTGCCCTGGGTGCTGGCCTGCCTGGCCTGCGCCCTGGCCGTCCGCAGCGCCGTTCTGCCGGCCTCGCCCAACGGCGCGCTGGCCGACTTGCAGGTGGACCTGCTGCCCGCCATCGCCTGCGCGGCGGCCGCCCAAACCCTCGGACTGGTAAGGGGGATTCCCATCTTTTTGCTGGCCGCGTTGCTGCTGCCTCGACTGCTGTCGCGCTGGATGGCGCCTCGCTCGCGCGCCGGCAAAGATCGCTCGACCCTGACCCTGGAGCACTCAGCCCTGGTCAGCCTGGGTCTGTGCGCGGCCCTGTTGGGACGCATTCATCCCGCCTGGATGCTGGCTACCTGGCCTCCCATTCTGGGACTGTTGCGGGCCGCCTATACCGGGGTGGAACTGGACGAACGCCGCGCCCAGCATGGTGCCTTGCGCTCGGCGCGCAATCAAGTCCAGTTCCAAGAGAAGATGATCGGCCAGGCGGGGGAGCGCCAGGTCAAGTTGCAGCGCCTGCTAGACGCCCGCGCTGACACGTTCGAACTGCTGGAGACCCTGTCGGCCCAGGGTCTGTCGGAGCGTCAGGCTCTGGAGCAAGCTTTGCGAGCGCTGCGCGAAAAATTGCCCGGAGCCCACTGCGAGTTCCTGGCTTTGGGACCCACCGGCCCAGAGTTTCCCAGTCCGGTTTCGGCCGAAGTGCGGATCGGAATCCAGACGGCCTGGGCTCAGCAGGAGCCGTGGCTCCGCGATCTCAAAGAAGGCAGTCAGGCGGCCTGGCCTTTGCCCCAGCGAGGCATTGTGCTGATCCTGGCTCCGGTGTGCCTGAGCGCGGAATTGAAGCATACACTGCAGGTCTTCTTCTACTACCTGAGCGTGATGCTCGACCGAGTCCGCCACCAAGAAAGCCTGGTTCAGGCTCTGAACATCCAGGCCGCTCTGCGAAAGGACCTCAGCCTGGCGGTGACCCGATTACAAGCTCTTCTTCAAGGCGCCAGTGAACTGGCCAGCCTGGTCCAGCCCCGCGAGATCCTGCAGCTCACTGTCGATCGGGCAGCCCACTGGACAGGCCGGGAGTGCGCCGCTGCCCACGCCGGCATCAAGCTG
The DNA here is from genome assembly GCA_022842865.1 of Vulcanimicrobiota bacterium. Classification (GTDB taxonomy): domain Bacteria; phylum Vulcanimicrobiota; class Xenobia; order Xenobiales; family JADMJV01; genus JADMJV01. Next base: position 2,517 of record JALHOV010000776.1, read on the forward strand.
GGCAACCCACCCCAGGGAGCGATGGCCTTCCCGCTCTCCGGGGGAGAATTCACCATCGCCGCCGAGGGACTGGAGGAGTCCGAAGTTGAGGCCTTGCGACTGTGGCTGCTCCTGGCCGGCGGAGCGCTGGACCGCTGCCAGGCCCAGGCCGGCCTGGTCCAGAGCAGCAAGCTGGCGGCCATAGGCCAGTTGGCGGCCGGCGTGGCCCACGAACTGAACACCCCACTGGGCAGCATCAGCATGGCCTGGGACCTGGCCATAACCAATCTGGAGAAGAATCCGGAAAAGGCCACCAAACGACTGCAAACGGCCCGCAAGTCGATCGAGCAGATGCGCGCCATCGTCAGCAAAATGCTCAACTACTCTCGCGAATCCGGCGAGGGCCGCCGCAT
>JALHOV010000777.1 GCA_022842865.1 Vulcanimicrobiota bacterium
TGGAGGCTGTATTGAGTGTGCCCGTGCTCTCCGAGAAACACCTGATTCGTGCCGGGGACCGACGCGACATGTCGCGAGCTCCCCTCTTTCGGGCTGAGGACCGAAGTCGCGCCACCTGGATGCAAGCCAGCCGCCTGTGGGGTCTACACGGTGTGGACCCGACCGTTTGGACTCAGATGAGCTTGTTTTTCGAGACGGGGTCGGCCCGAGAATGCAGCGGCCTGACCCAAATTGCCGCCGGTGGCGCCAGTCTGCGGCTGGATAGCCCCTTACTGTGGGGTTTTGACCGGCACGTTCCAGTAGACCAGCACGACCGATTCCTGGGGGCGGCCCACCTGCCATGCCTGTTCTACGAACAGGAAAAGATTACTTTTGCGCTGTGGCCGCAAATGCGACTCCGCCCGGCCGACATCACCTGGTGCCTGGATGGGCTGCTATTCTTCCGGCGGGGCGCGCAACGCCGCTGGCTGGACCTGGAGTTCGATGGAGGTGGTCACGACCCGCGCAACGACCTGTATCGGGCTTACCAGCTGCAGTTACCGGAGGTTCGCATCACCGGCGAGGAGATCAAAGCCGGTGAGGTCTTCCGACTGCTGCTGGAACGAGCCCCCCTGGCTCGCCTTCCCGACTTCTCCCCGCTGCGCAGGTGAGATTCGCGATCTCCATCCCAGCCGAGCAAATGCCCGCCCCCCAAGGAGATCCTGCGCGGCACAGGGCCGCCTGACCGGTTTCAGCGCAGGGCTGCCAGGCGGGCCGGCTCCTCGTAATAATTGGCCCCACCGCCCAGGTCGGTTTCGCGTGCCTCGATCAACTGGTTGACGCAGCCGCCCTGACGCAGCATGCGGCCTTTGGGCAGCACCACCAGACTCGGGTGCACCTGATCGTCGTGGCGCAGGCGCACGGTCATGCGACCGCGGCGCGTCTCCAGCGAGACCTCGGCCCCGTCGGCCAGATTCCCGGCCGTCTCGGGATGCACCCGCGCTTCCGTCAGTTCCGACAGGCCCACGGACCATTGCGAACACTGCGCCTTGGGAGTGGAGAAGGCGGCCAGCTGCAGAGGAAACTCGGCGTCGGAGGGCGCCTCCTCGGGGACCTGGTGGATCAACTGCATCTTGCCGCTGGCGGTGGGGAACTTCAAGCCGGCAAAGAGTATCTGCTCGGCGTAAGGATTGCGCACCGCTCCACGCTCCAGCTCTTCCAGGCCGATTCCTGACTCGCGGAGGCGCACCATCATGCGCTCTTTCCACTGGCGCGGTGTGCCCTCCAGCACTTCCCCCAGATCCAGACGCCTGGCCAGCTGCTGCCAGATCCAGAGCTCGTGGCGCACTTCCCCGGGCGCTTCCAGGGCCGGCTGCGACGAGCGCAGGTAATGATTGCCGTAGGCACCCAGCAGATCCTCGTCCTCCAGCAAGGTGCACGTGGGCAACACCAGATCGGCGATGTCGGTGGTGTCGGTGGGGTGGGTATCGACCACCACCAGCATCTCCAGTCCGGAGAGGGCGCGCCGCACGGTCTGGCTGTCGGGCAGCATGGACACCGGGTTTCCGGCCGTCACCCAGGCAAAGCGGACGGGCGGGTCGGCCTGCAAAATCTCTCGACCCAGGCAAGCTTCGGAAAAGCTGCGCGGAGCCACCTCCAATCCGCCCATCTCGATGGCATCAAAAGCGCTGCGCCGCCGGTAATAGTAGGAGACTCCCCCACCGGCCAGGCCCAGGTTGCCGCTGACCGCAGCCAGAGCGTCCACAGCCCGCACCAGGGCGGCGCCATGGCGCCGCCGGGCCATTCCCCAGCCCAACTGAATCGAGGCCGGACCCTCGTGCAAGGCCTCGGCCAGAATCTCCACGTCTTCCAGCCCGACTCCGGCCACCTCGCGCCAATCCGAGCGACCATTCACCATCTCCACAAATTCCGGCCAGTGATCGCAGAACTCGGCCGGATCTTGGCGCAGGCCCTTTTCCAGGAGCCGGGACACGACGGCCATGGCCAGGGCGAAATCCGTGCCCGGTCGGGGCTGGATAAAATGGTGCGCCAGGCTGGCCTGGCGGGTGCGCACCGGGTCAATGCCGATCAGGCGGGTGCCCTTCTGCTTGAGTTGCACCAGCAAGGGCAGCAAGTGAGGGGCCGAGGTATGCACATTCTTGCCCCACAGGATCACGCTGCGGCTATTGTGCAGGTCCAGGTGGTCATGGCTGTCACACACGCCAAAATCGGCTTCCTGAGCAGCCTCACCCGCGCCCGAGCAGATGTCGCCGCGCTTCAGACTGACCGGGCCGAACTTCTCGAAAAGCAGGTCGGACAATTGCTTCAGCAGGCCCAGTGAACCGCCCGAGCGGTAGTGGAGCAGCGAACTGGCTCCGCTTTCGGCGCGGCATTGGAGCATTTTCTCGGCAATACGGTCGAGAGCGAAGTCCCAACTCACCGCTTCCAAAGGAGCTTCTTTGTGCGGGCGCCACATGGGCTGAGTGAACCGGTCAGGAGCATACTGACGATCGAGAAAGCGGCTGGTGCGTTCACACAGGAAGCCCTGGGTAACGGGATCCTCCGCCGAGCCGCGCAACTTGACGGCTCTTCCCTGGTCATTGACCTCCACCACCAGACTACAGGTATCGGGACAATCTCGGCTGCAGGTGGTATGGCGAGTGTGCATCCAGGAATTTTTGGGCTTACTCGTCGTACTCCTCTTCTTCCAATAAAGGCCGGGCGAAGGTCCAATAGTCGTGCCCGAAATCACACACCAGAATGCTCTCGACGGTCTCTTCTCCCAGCAGCAAGAAACCCAGTCTTTCCGGCTCATACAGACCCGAGAGCAAATCGTGGGGACGCAGTTGGGGCAAAAGTTGGCGGGCTTCGCTCAAACCCATGCCCACTCGAATCCCGGGAGGCAAATGTCCCTGGTAGCCGGCCTGC
>JALHOV010000778.1 GCA_022842865.1 Vulcanimicrobiota bacterium
TCAGTTCCGGCATCCGCAGAGCTGAGAACGCCCAGATCGAGGAACGCGCTCAGGGCGCCGCCGAGGAAGCCCGGCAGAGTTCGGCCAGCCTCAATGAGGCCACCGCCGGCGCCATCGCGCAACTTAAGGCGCTGGACCGGGAAATTGGCAATGAAAAAATGGAATACAAAACCTTCCAAGACCGGGCCGTGCTGGCCGACAAGAGCGGCAACGCCGAGCTGGCACGCAGATTCGCCCTGGACATGGCCGCCTCCGAGACACGCCTGGCCAAGTTGGAAGACCGTCACCAACTCGCCGAAGCCAAAGTGAACGAGTTCAAGCAAAAAGCTCGTAGCTACAGCTCCAAGGCCGAGGAGGCCAAGGACCGGGCCCGCGATATCGTGGTCGACAACCGCTTCGCCGACGCTGAAGCCAAAGTGCAAAAAACCATTGACGGAATCGCGGGCAACAGCGCCATCGACACCCTTGACTCGCTGGAAGCCAAAGTGGCCGAGAAGGCCGACAAGAATCAGGCGATGGCCGAACTGTCGGGCCTGACGGCTCAGCAAGAGATCTAGGCGATGGAGCAAAATCAAGCCGCCGACGCCATTCTGGCTCGCCTGCGCCAGAGCAGTACAGCACCCGCCGCCGCCGGCACCCTCTCGGACGCCACCCAGAGCTTTAACATCCGCTAACCGCGGAACAGGCTACCTGAAACAAGGTGGTCCTGAGCTGAAATGCTCAGATTGGACGAACCACTCTGGCGGCTTTCAGTGCCGGCAGCGAACTGACGGCCTATTTCGTCAATCTTCTATCTTCTCGCTGATTAAAATTCCAGGCCGTTCACCCGGCTCTATGACCATTCACCCTGGTTGGTAAGACCGCTGACCCCGCAACCCGGGGCAGCAGTCTGGCCTTTGGCTATACTTTTCTAGAGCACGAAAGGGAGTCAGCGATCATGAAATCAACCGACAGGTCTCAGGAATCACCATGGCAGGTTGCGCCGCCTTCGGCGCTCTCAGCGGAATGGGCATGGCTCAGCACGCCACGATTCCGCTCGCGCCGTGCCCATTTTCCGCGATCAGGCGGTTATGCAGGATGGTTAGATTTTCGGCCAATCGAGCAGCTCGCAAGTGAAGATGACGCCCCGAACCGAAGTGCGCAAGGGTCACGGTACGCCTACCACCCACACTGAGGCACGCACCATCGAAGGTTACCAATTTAACGGCCAAAACCGATCGGTCTCGCGAGACTATGAAACCCGTCAGGTCGGCACCCGCACCGAAATGCGCACCGAAGTGGTCGGCCAGACCTCCCGCCAGGAATCCTACTCCATCTCCGGCCCCTGCACCTCGGTCTACTCCTCCGACGGCGGCAGTTCGCAACAGTGCGCGCCTGACTCTACCGGCACGCGGACCGTGTCGGAGCCGGTCTATGGCAGGTAGCCCACGAGGTGCCGGTCTATCAGGACTTCCTGGTGGGCTTCAAGGTCGACTACTCCGAACGGGTGGCGGCCCAGAACCTGGGAACCTACCAGTACCCGGTGACTCAATTTGACCACGGTATCGATGTGGGCGGCTTTGTGGGCAAAGGCCTGCTGTCGGGCGTCGGCGGAGGCGGTTTGCTGGCTGGCGGTGCCCTGCTGGCCAGCAGCGGCCTACTGGCTGATCGGAAAAAGCGCGGCGGTGGGTTGGGCACGGACGATCCCTCCCTTCATAACCAGTCGATGGACCCCGAATGGCGCATCAGCACAGCCACCGGCACCACCCGGTCGGATGCAGATCTGGACAAAGTGCTGGGCCCCTTCAATTGGCACGCCCACAAGGACGCCAGCACCGGCCAAACCTACTGGGATTACCATCGGGTTCCCCCGAACACCTGGCACCAGCACCGCGCCAGCGTCTCCCAGGATCTGGTGGTAGCCGACAAAGCCCATCAGGACCTGGTGGGCGACAACTGGATTGCCTTCAAGCAGGGGTAAGAGCCGGTGGGTTACAACGATCCCCAGGTTTGACACCTATGATACCGGGCCTGACCTTTTCCTTCTCTTCTCTGCGGTTGCGGTGGCAACCGATCTGGGAAGCCGTCCAGCGGGTCAGGACTCGATGAATGAGGCGACCAACCTTCCGGTGCAGCCGGGTATCCAACTGAAAGCGCTTGCGCAGTCCCATCTTCTTTAGCAAGGTAATCACCAGATGCCGATAGTCAACCTCCGGCAGCTTCTCGGCCAGAGAGTGAGCCAGCACCTCTGCACGCCGGCTGACACATGATGGACAGACCCTGGTTTTGCAAGAATACGGGACCGCCATCTGGACATTGCAGTCGGGACAGTGGAGCAACGAGAGGCCGTAGCGCGGGTCACCGCAGCGCACCAGCCCCTCCATGACCTTCTTGGCCTGCCTGGGTAACGTCCATCTTTCTTGGTCCCAATCCAAGTCGGAATTACTGGATTTCGACGGAGAAGAACTCTACCAAAGGTTTCTCGACCGGTCGATTGAGGAGGGCTCCAACGCGAACCATCTGGCCTACCTGGATCGCGGAATCGACGGCTCTTTCTTAAAATCACAGATCGGCTCCTACCCCTCCCGGCTGAGCACCACCGGACCAACCCCGCTGGGGTCGGCCCTGGCTTACCCCGACAGCGGAAGTTTGCCCTCCATCGAGGGTGGTCTGGAATTCTTTCACCCCGAGATCGCAGAGGCGTGCCTCTGTTTGGGAAGTTCGCACGAAGGCCAGCTGCAGGCTCGCTGGTTAGGCCGGAATGCCCTGACCCCCGCACAAATGTGGAGCGCCACCAAGACCTTCCCGATGATGCGGGCGGTAATCAAAGCCCAACAGAAATCTCCCCGGAGCAACCCCGAGCACTGGAGTATTCCGGGGGCAGGCAAGCTGACCGAGGTTTTTGACGCCATCGTGAG
>JALHOV010000779.1 GCA_022842865.1 Vulcanimicrobiota bacterium
TCAGCGACATCGCGATCAAGGCGCGTTGACGCATGCCGCCGCTCAACTGGTGGGGGTAGGAGGCAATCACGCGCTCCGGGGTGAGCCGCACCTGGCGCAGCAGCAGTTCCCGGCGTTCCTGGTGGGCCGGAAAGCCATGGTCGGCGCAGGTGTCGAGCATCTGTTGACCGATGGTCAGAGCCGGATTCCAGGCACCCTGGGCCGCCTGGAAGACGACCGAGGCCTGACGCCAGCGAAACTGACGCAATCTTTCAGGGGATTGCTCCAGCAGGTTCTCGTCTTTCCAGAGCAACTGACCGCCGCGCACGCGCGCGTTGCTGGCCAACAGTCCCAGGATGGCGCCGGTCAAGGTGGTCTTGCCGCTGCCCGATTCCCCGATGAGGGCAGTGACCTGTCCTCGCGGAAACTCCACGGTCACGTCCTGCAGAACGCTCAAAGCCCCTCCCGCCAACTGGTAATCAATCGTGAGGTTGCTAAGGCTCAGCATCAGTTGCGCTGCAATCTAGGGTCGAAATATTCTTCAATCGTGCCGGCCACCAGAATCAGGCTGTATTGGAAAAGGATGATGGCCGTTAGCGGAGCCAGCAGATAGACCCGGCCTTGCGGCAGAAACAGCGCTCCCGACTGGAAGGCGGCCAGATTCAGCATCATTCCCCAGTTCTCCACGCGCAGCGGAACCAGCCCCAGCATCATAATTCCCACGCTGGCGGTGATGGCGTTGCGCGCGATGAGAATGAAGTTGAGACTCAAGTAGGGCACCAGATTAGGAAAGATTTCCCGCCACAAAATATGCCAGGTGCCCATGCGCATCAGCCGGGCCACCTCGATGAATTCGCGATGCTGCATGGTGAGCACCTGAGCACGCAGCGAGCGAGCCAGGCCCGGCCAGGACCACAGGGCCAGCAGAAAACCGAACGTGATCGGGTCGCCCACGCGAAAAAGCGCCGACAGGATGGCCATCAACGGGAAACTGGGCACGGTCAGGAAAACGTCCGTGGCCCCTACCAGCAGCGTATCCACCACGCCTCCGATCAGGGCGCTGCCGATGCCGACCAGCAGGGCGATAAGCACGGCGAAAACTCCGGTGGAGAAGGCGATCAGTAAAATGTCACGAGAGCCATGGACTAATTGGGCCCACACATCGCGGCCGGCGTAGTCGGTTCCCAGCCAGTGTTGCCAACTGATGGGCGCAAAACGATCTTCGTAGTGCGAGGTGCCGTCCAGCATGATCAGTTCCGGGCCGATCAGCGCCACCAGAAGAAAAGCGCACAAAACCGCCAGTCCCGCTCTGTTCATTTGCGTGACCTCGGATCGAGACGGTGCGAAAGGATCTCCGCCGCCAGGTTGCCGGCCACGATGGCCAGCGTGCTGAGCAGAAAGAGACCTTGCATCAGAGGGTAATCGCGAGTGCCGATGGACTGGGCCAGAAAATAACCGAGTCCGGGAAAGCCAAAGAGAGTCTCGATCAGCATGGAGCCGCCCAACAGCGCTCCCAGGCTGGTGGCCAGGCTGGAGATGAGCGGAATGATGGCGTTTCGCCCCAGATAGTCACGCATGATGCGCCAGGGTTTGAGTCCTTTGGCGCGCGCCACCAGCAGGTAATCCTCACCCAGTACGCTGGTGGCGGTCGCTTTGGCGGTCAGGGCCCAACTGCCCACGGCCGGAATCGAGAAGGCCAACACCGGCAGCAGCGAGTGTTGCAGCAGGCTGGCCAGGAAGGGCAGGTTGAGGCCGGGGTCGGTTTCCGGACTGTAGGCGCCGCGCAAAGGCAGCCACTGCAACTGCACGCCCAGCACCAGCAAGAGCATCACCCCCAGCAGGAAGTCGGGGATGGCTTGGGTCAGCGTGGCGTAAAAGGTGAGGGCCGGATCCAGCCAACTGCCGCGCCGCCAGGCCGTCCAAAATCCCAAAGTGGTGCCGATCCCAAAGGAGAAGCCGGCGGACAGAAAGGTGATAAAGACCGTCCAGGGCAGGGCCGCCAGCAAAATGTCCAGCACCGGGATGCGATAGGTGCTGGAGCGCCCCAGTTCACCCTGGGCCAGGTTGCCCAAATAGTGAAAATACTGCGAGATGACCGGCTCGTCCGGGTCGTAGCAGATCTGCAGCTTGGCCATCTCGCGCGCCTGGGCGTAAGCCATTCCATGGGTGTTTTGCAGCTGCAGCGCCAGCGTATGCAGCACATCGCCGGGCATTTGACGCACCAGCAGAAAAGTGAAGGTCAGCGCAATCCAGACCGTCAGCAGCGAGAGCAGCAGGCGCTTTTTCATCGACCCGCCGGCTTTAGATGACCCTGCACCGCCAGCGAACAGTAAAGTCGTTCCACCCCCAGCGGCGCCGCCGACCAGACGGGCGAATCTTGGGCCGGCCAGCCCTGCACGCGCGGTCCGTCCTGGACAAACACCATCAGCCGTTTCTCAAAACAAGGGATGAAGCTGACGTTTTCGTTTTGCTTGCGTGCCAGCAGCCCGGTCAACTCTTGAGCACGCTTGGGGTCCATGCTGACTCGCAACTCGGCCACCCATTCTTCGGCCTCGCGACTGCGGTGCAGCCCGGAGGCTTTCTCCAGTTGGGCGTCGGCTGCGAAGAAGCGCCCTTCCGAAGTGGAGGGGTGAACGGTGGGGCCCATCTGGGCTCCGAAAACGGCGGCCAGGTCGAACTTGCCCTCATTCATCAGCTGGGCGTAGAGCTCGCCCTGCACCAGGCGCACGCTGGTGTTCAAGCCGAGCTTATTCAATTGGGACGCAGCTGCCTCCGCCAGCAGGGCCAGATCGGTAAAGCCGGCTGGAGCCATCACTTCCAGCTCGCGGCCGGGATTTTGCAAAAGCTGGCGAGCCTGCACCGGATCATAGGAATAGCGAATCATTCCGGAGGAATACTCTTTGCC
>JALHOV010000780.1 GCA_022842865.1 Vulcanimicrobiota bacterium
AATCGATGCCTTAACATCTTGCAAGGTTGTTTTTTTGGTGGTCCTCACCTGCGACAATTTCAAAGCCAGTTTAGACCCACACAGCCCCAGGGGATTTGCCGCCGATCTGTCGCACACTGGTCGGGTGTTCAATCGTCGCGATTTTCTAAAACTAGGCGCGGCCTCGGCCGTTCTGGGCCTGAGCGGATGCGGCAGCGAAGGCTTCGACCTCTTCAACGCCGGCGGCCCCACCGCCAACAATGACCAGCCCATCGTAAGCGCCCGAATCTCCCCGTCCATCGGCGTGGCCCGTGTGGGCAACGCGGCCCAGCTCTACTATTTGGCGCCCGAACTGCCCGGCGAACTCCCCACTGGCCCCTTCAAAGACCCCTCCGGAGCCATAGCCCGCCAGGCCGCCCGCTTCCGCATCTACGGCCTGGACTCCCAGGGCCGCGCCGTGCGCGAACTGACCGCGGCCGAAGCCCAGATCACCTGGAGCGTCCATCTGGCCAACAGCAAAGCCGCCTGGTATCAATTCGAGACCGCTTTGGACATTCCCGAAGCCAGACCGACTGAACGACGCAACGCCGGCATCGGTGACCGCAGCCAGCTGGTCATCGACCCCGGACCACGCAGCGTGAGCGGCGCCAACCAGAGCGCCGCCTTCGACAGCGGCCGCATCCTTTCCCAAAACGTACCGCTGGGAGAAATCCGGACCGACGCTCAGGGCCGACTGCTGGTGCTGGGCGGCGCGGGGCGCTCCTTCTCCCCTAGCGGCGTCCCCCTCACCACCTTCGCCAACAACGAAGGCTGGTGCGACGACACCAGCGACGGCCCGGTGACAGCTTCTGTCAGTCTACAAGGACGAGTGCTCCCGGTGGAACCCGCCTGGGTGGTGGTCGCTCCACCCAACTACGGTCCCTCGATCGGCCACGACTTCCGCACCCTGTATGACGTCATGACCCAGACCATGGTCAGCGCCGGCTTGCTCCCACAGCCTTCCCGAGTCGGCTTTCTGACCGATATCTATCCGCTCTTTGACCGCCTCTCCCAGTTCCAATGGGTCAACCAGGGAATGCTGGAACGCTTCGGCTGGGGCTCCCCCGAAGACTTCTCCCGCCCCGAATGGTTGGACCGCCTGGCCGATGCATCCAAAAACAACCAGCCCTTTCGTGAGTCTTACCTGGGCCGCTTCCGCGACCCCGACTACCTGCAGGCCCAACCCGAAGCACTGCCGCCCATCTACGGCGACGCCGTGGCCGTTCCGGCCAACAGTTCGCGCAACTGGCTGGCGGTAACCCCTTTGCAGTACCAGGCTCTGCAGCGCTGGGCGACGGGCGACTTCGTGGACGACCGCTTGCTGCTGGCGCGCGTCCCGCAAACTTTGGAAGAACTGCCCGTGGAAGCCCGACCTTTCGCCCTTGACCGCGCCAGTCTGGAGGCCTGCCTGGGCGCGGCATTTCATCCCGGATGCGAAGTCACCTGGCCGATTCGCATTCCCTCGATGTATGCCTCAGCCTACCGAGTGCGCCATCGGTCCGGACCGGAACGGGACTTCGGAGACACCCTTAGCCCCGGCGCAGCCCTGGCCGCCGACGGACCGCTTACGGCCAGCGGGCCCGGCGACCTCACCCGCTGGATGGCGGTTCCCTGGCAGTCGGACACGGCCAGTTGCCGCTCCGGCTACGAAACCGCCGTTGACCCGTATCTTCCGACCTTTTGGGCACCGCGCGTGCCCAATCACGTGCTGACCGACGGCGATTATCAGATCGTGCTCGACAGCAGTCGACCGTTGGTCGAGCGCCAGGCGGCCTTTCAGCGTCGCCAGCCCTTTTTTCGCCAGATCGACAATCCTGACAAAGTGGTCACCCTGACCAACATGGTGGCCAACTGGCACCGCCTGGGGCTGGTGGAAACGCGACCCGGGCCGAACGATGGAGCCTTTCCCGCCCAATTCGGTGTCGAGTCGGAGAACGGTTTCTGAAAATTGCCGTCATTGGAGCCGGTCCTACCGGTTGCGCCGCCGCCCTGACCCTGGCACGGGCCGGCGCCGAGGTCACGCTGGTTAGCGACGGACGCCACAGCGTGGGCGAACACCTCCCGGCAGCCTGCGCTCCTCTGCTTCGGCAAATGACCGTTGAGCCCGAGGGAATCGAATGTGCAGGCATCGTCTCGGCGCTCCGAGGGGAAGAACCGCCCTGGCACTGGGACAGCATCAACCATCCCCTGGGCGGGGGTTGGCTGCTCGACCGCCCAGGCTTTGGTGAAAGGCTGCGCCAGGCCGTGCGCGGGAGCGGCCTGCAACTGCTGGAGCCGGCCCGCCTGCTAAATCTGGAGCCGGGCTGGCGTCTGCAACTGGACCGTGGAGAATTGCGCTGCGATTTCGTGGTGGACGCCAGCGGCCGCCGCGGAGTGGTGGCCCGCCGCCTGGGAATCACCCGACATCGCTACTGCCGCCAGCGGGCCCTGGTGGGCTGGCTGAGTGGCCCCGCCGGTGACGAAGACGCCACCCTCTGTGTCGAGGGACTGGGCCGAGATTGGGGATACACCTGCCGCGTCGCCAAAGGACGGCGAGTAGCCGCTGTGCTGGGTCCAGCCGAGCTGGAGTGGAGAACGGGGTCTCTGATCAGGTCACGCCTGAAAGACTATACTCTGCAAGGTAAGCCTCAGATCCTACCTGCCGATTCCACTCTGCTCGAAGAGGTCAGCGGCCCTGGTTGGCTGGCCCTCGGAGATGCCGCGGCAACCTCCAACCCGCTGGCCGGGCACGGACTCTTCAACGCCCTTCAGGCCGGCCTCGCGGCCGCCCATCTGGTGGGCGCCACAGCCGAGGTTCTACGCGACTATCAAGAAGAAGTGCGCGACCGCTTCCACCGCCTGCTAATCGGCTAAGTCGGGGCGTT
>JALHOV010000781.1 GCA_022842865.1 Vulcanimicrobiota bacterium
GCCGAATCTCCTTCAAGAAGTCACCACTTGTCTACGTTGTCAGGTGTCTGCTAAAGTTGGGGAACGATGGAGTACCGACTGGAGAGATACGCTGACGACCGGGAGCATCTTTTGCTGGAGTTGCGCCGCAAAGGCGTGCGCGGCTGGGTGCCGGCCCAGGTGGTTCGCGACGCGATTTTGCACTGCGATTGGCGCATTGAGCGGGTCTACGGCCTGGATGCCGGTTTGCTGGGCATCTGCTGTGCGGAGCGCCAGGTGGTCGAGATTCCCACCGACTTCCGCCAGCGTCTGCGCGTGCCGTCCACGGCGCCGGCCGTGATGAACGAGACCTACGCCCACGAGCTGGGACACATTCGTTTGCACGCGGGACAGATGATGGAGTGGACCACCAAGAAGCGCAGTTGGGAAAAGGAAGCGGACGATTACGCCCGGGTCTTCCTGGTGCCGCTGGTTTCGCTGATGACCCGTATGCCGATGGCCAGCCTGCTGAGGGCGGAAACGCCGCAGAACCGCTGGTATCAGGTTCTGCGCCTGGCCGAGGAGTTTCGCGTGACCGGCTGGTTTTTAGCCAGTGCCTTGCAAATGTATGGGCTGGCTCAGGTGGAGCCACGCCGGCGCCACGTGCAGGTGCTGCCGCTGGCTCATGAGCTGGGTCGGCGGTTTGCCTTTGGGCGAATGGCGTGACCGGGACCCGGTTGCTCAAGCAGCTTTTGGACGGTGGCCTGAAGTTCGGTCAACTGGGCGCTGAGCTCGTCCACGCGGCGTTCCAGGGCTTCGATTTTCTTCTGGGAGGCGTCCGGCCGGGTGGTGATTTTTTTCATGAGGGTGGGAGTGGGGTTGAAGTCCGCTCCCAGGCCCTCGCGAAAAGCCTGAATCTCCTGACTGGTGGGACGGTGGCCGTCCAGGATTTCCTGGATGCGCTTGATGGAGAGATCTACTTTGAGGGCCAGGCCGGTGGCGGATTTGCCGAGGAGTTGCAGAGCCGGTCCGGTCCAGCGTTGCAGCTTGCGCAGGGGGATGTTCTTGAGGGACTCATCCTCGAGGCGCGGCAGCGGCACCTTCTTGAGCACGGATTCCTCGTCGTAGCGGAAGAGCCAATCGCGCGGGACGCCAAAGAGGTCGACCAGTTGGGTGACGGCGCCGTCAGGCGGCTCGGCCAGTCCCGACTCCCAGCGCACAATGGTGGCGCGGTGCACTCCCAGTTTCTCTCCCAGCTCGCCCTGGGACCAGCGTTCCTGGCGGCGGAGCTTGAGCAATCGCTTGCCGTTGAAGCCGGTGTAGCGGACAGGTCTTGCCATAGTGAAAATTTCCTCCGAAAAATACTTACTATCGTCCGCATTAATGCTACATAATACTACTTGACCAGGGCCAGTTCTCCTTCTAGAATAGACAAGTAAGCAGTCGAGGCGAGGCGGATTCGCCCGATAGATTGGAAGGAGAGAGGACGCTCGGGGGAACCACTGCAACCCCTGATTTCTGGACGTTTGTTCGTGAGCCAGATTACAGACTCCGCGGCCGCTCTGGATTTATTCTATAGAGTGGGCGAGGAGGCCTGATGATGAAAAGACTCTGCTAAAAGAAGATGACCCGAAGGGACAAGAGGTTCAGGCTAGCCTTGAACAACAAGTCAGAAGCTTCGAGCCCCTCGAGTCAAGGATGTCACTCTAAACCGTCTATGGCGTTCGCGCAAGAGCCGGTTTCCGAAGGCAAAGAAGATGGACGTACTTCCCATGAATGTCAAGATTCACATTCCGACGACGGCCTCCCAGCCAGAAAGAGTCATGCGGTGGACCAGTTTTTCAGCCGGGTCGCTCTGGGACCATCCCTCCTTGCTGCGAAGACTGCGCAAGCGCTTGCCGTTGATGCCTGTATGTCGGACTGGTCTTGCCACGAGATTCCCCAAGGACGGATATGTAGGGGCAAGATTGGCGGTCCAAGGTGGGTGTTGTAGCCGTCCGGATCTTGCTGGGTTGAGCAGAGCTGAGGCACCCGATTACTCGATAAAAAAAGTTTCATCCTCATTAGATGCCTTCGCTAAAGGCATCGTAAGGGTAGAAAAGGTGACAGCTAATGTCTATAGACATTTAATGACGATTGATTGCCGCGGACCGACCGCTTAGAATCAAAACAGGCTCGGAAAGCCAGTCAGGGAAAACGAGAAGAACAAAATGAACGGAGGTTGAAAATAGTGAGATGGCACATTCAGCGAAGGAAGGATGCATCCGGTTGAAGGGGCTGAAGAACCTCAGGCTGGCCAGAAGGCTTACGCAAAAGCAACTGGCAGACTTGCTGGGGATCTCCGTGAGGCAGATTACCCGTTATGAGAATGGGGGTTCCCATCCCCGTTCGTCTTTAATGGCTCGCCTGCGTAGAGTCCTCCAGTGCACGGAGATTCAGTTGCTGAGAGCCCCCAAAGCGGCCTGAATCCTAAGAAAGGAAACTGTTTCCTCTGAAACACGAAAGCCACCAGTCCAGTGCGTCGTCTGTCCATAGGATCTTCCCGGCTTCAGCGCCCAGGTGATTGCTCGCCAGCTTAGCTGAAGCCAGGTAGGTCCTGCGGACCGCGTTCACTCGAATTCTTTAACAAGCAATCTCGTCTCCAGTCGAGCGAGCGTTGCTATTGCTGACCCAAATTCGCCTATGGCAGAAAGGTTCAAGACTTAAATCATGAGTTGGTATTCATACGGGCCGCAGCCACTCCATTTTGGAAATTACGCTCCGCTCTCGCTAAGCGTGCAAGGGGAGCGTTTCGAGGTGGTTTTGGAGCGTAGAGGCACTTGGAGAAAGATGTATCTGCGTCGCCTGGAGGGGTTCAGTGGCCATGGAGACTGAGCTGGTCAAACTGGCCGTGGAAGTGTCTTCGTTCGCGCTGATGGCCTGG
>JALHOV010000782.1 GCA_022842865.1 Vulcanimicrobiota bacterium
GCTTGGGGCTTTGTCCATCTGACGAGCCAACTCGCCGATGCGGCGGATAATGGCCGGCTTGTCGATGACGACGAGGGCCTTGGCGTTGGGATAGGCCTGAATCAAATTGGGATCGCTGGCCAACGGTTTCAGAGCCGTCAGCAACTGAGTCACGTCGGCGTTTCTGAGCAAAATCAGGCCGAGCACCGGCTGTGGGCCGTTGCCGGGCCTAGCCAGGTAGGGCGCTTGCTTGCGCGCGTCGGCCATGGGCAGCACCAGGTCGTAGCCGCCCTTGGATTTGACGGTGTAGCCGTAACGCTCCAGGGCCAGCACAAAGAGATCGTAAATTTCGGCGCCGCTCATCTCCCGGCTGGAAAGCAAGGTGACCTTGCCCTGCACACGGTCGTCGAGCACAATGTTGCGCCCGCTTAGCTCCGAGACCAGTTTGGCCAGCACCTTGATGTCCAAATTTTCGTAGTTCATGCGCATCGGACCGCGGGCCGACCCCTTGATCAAGGGTCCGGTCGGGGTGGGACTTGGTTGGGGCACGGGCGGTTGAGCCCAGGCCGGCGCGCTAACTAGCAGGATCCCGAGAAGAAGCTTTTTCATGAATCAGATACCATCGTCCAATGCGGATCTTTCCAGGTGCCCGTAGGCATCAGACGCCTTTTCCCAAGTTTGGTCTGGATGTTGAGATTGCCGCTCAATTTATGAGCGACCCCGGGTTGTGGCTCCAGCAAGATGTTCCCGTCGGCGGAGAATTCGGCTCCTCCGAGCACTTTCACCTCGATGCGCAGCTCGTAACCCTGACCGCGGTCTTGCCAGAACAGGCGGTTGCCGCTTTCAAACGTCTCGATTTCGATGGGCAGCGGGATCTGGTGGCGAGACAGGACCAGCCGCAGACTGCCTTCTCCGCTGCGTTTGGCAAAGCTGTGGGTGATGTTGCCCGTCACGTTCATTTGCCCGAAAACTTTGGAGCCGCTGTCGATGTTTAGCTGGTCCATGCGCAAGTTGAGGTCGCCGGTGGGACCCATCAGCAGACGCCCTTGACCCTTGCCCTGGGTCGCGTAAGCCGACATGCCGTTGAAGGTTGGGCGCAGTTTGGCCTGATCAAACTGGACTTTCAGGCCGGTCCGGGTGGTGACGCGCACATCTTTCCACTCCACGCCCGTGACGGAGGCGGATTCGGGCGTGTAGTCGACCTGCACTCCGGTGCGACCCTCCAGCCGGGCGATGCGGTCGGCAATGGCCTCCTCGTAAGGAAAGCGCCACACCAGCGTGGCCACGAACAGGACCAGGAAGAGAAGGATGCGGCCGATCACGGGGTGGTCTCCATCTTCGGGTTTTCCACGATCAGGTGCACGTCCCAGACCGAGCGGCTGCCCACGTCGGAGAGAACCAGGCGGCGGAAGATCAGGTTCACCTTGGTCATCTTGGTCAGCAGAAAGCCCACCTCTTTTGGCTTCAGATTGCGGAGTTTCACTTCCGCCCCGGCTCCGCCTGAAGTAGGACTGTTGGTCAAGATGTGGCGGTCCAGGCCGCCTTTGAAAACATTGGTGGAGAGCCACTGCAGCGCGTCCGGCTTGGGGTCGAGCGGTAACGGCTGATTGTCTTCGGCGGCGCTGGCCAGTGTGGCCAGAAAGCGCCGCTGCCCGCTTTCCTCTTCACGCACCCGCAGGCGCAATTGATTGAGCGAACTTTGACGGAAAAGGCCAAAGAGCAGCAGAACCGCCAACAGGGCGGTGAAGGCGCGTTGCGGGGCGGTCACAGTTTGGGAAGACCTCCCTGAAATTCGAAGCGGAACCGCCCGCCCACGCCCGGCTGCAATTTTTTCTGCTGCAGGTCGGGGAAAACTTGACTCCATTTTTGGCGCAGTTGCTGGGCTTTCAGGTTGCTGGGGGCCTCGCCTTCGAGCAGCAGTTTGCCTTCGTCATAAGTGATGCTGTAAAGCGAGCAATCCCCAATTTCTCGAAGGGCCTGGGCCGCCCTGGCGATGCCGTCGGTGACCGTGGCCACGGAACGGGCGCGCACACTCTGGCGGAAAGTCTGTTGTCGAGCCAACCATTTTTCGGCCTGAGCGGGGCTCTCTAGATTGGCCGGGAGATTCACGCCCATGGCTGCGGCCGACTTGCGGAATTGGCCGCGCAGGCCGGCTTGCTCGCGGGTGAGGCTCTGGTGGCGGATTTCCAGGCCCACGATCCACAAACCCAGACAGGCGAAGGCCAGTGCCAGCCAGGTGTTCAGGTTGCTCTCGCTGCTGACCGGCACGCTGGACTGCAGGCTCATCCTCTGCTGCCCAAATCGTGCGCTGAGAGCCGCACCCAACGCGGATACGTGTTCGTTGGGGCTGAGCAGAGGAGGCATCGGGAACGGCTCGGGTTCGATGCCTAACTGGCTGTGCAGAAAGGCTCGCAGGCCCGGCATATTGGCCCCCCCACCGCAGAGCAGGACGCGACGCTGGGTTAGCGGACGGGGCAACAGGGCTTCTTCCAGCAATTCGCTGAGAAAGGCCTTGATCTCGGGCAGGTCCGTCCCGCGCCGGCGCTTTAAATCTTCCGCTTCGCCCAGTCCGACCCGGGCCTGGTCGGCCAGGTGCTGCGACATTGCCTGACCCCCGCGCATCATGGTGCGCACCCAGTCGATTTTGCCGCCGGCGATCGAGACCCAGGTGGTGTGCGAAGCGCCGAAGTCCACGATCAAGGCGTCGCTCACGTTCATGTGGAGAGCCACTCGCAGATAGCAGAGTGGCTCCGGGTCGGCGCCTTGGACCGTGCCCCAACGGCCGCTCAGCTCCTGCCACTTATTGAGTTGAGCGACCACTGCGAAAGCTTCCGGTCCGGGCTGAAGATAATAATCCCAAACGCACTGATGAAGGGG
>JALHOV010000783.1 GCA_022842865.1 Vulcanimicrobiota bacterium
CGAGAGTATCTTGCCCTTGTTCCAGGAGCTCCAACTGGGTCCCGAGTGGCGGGCTCTGGCGCCTCAAGCCCCGGGCAACAGCTGGTATCCCCACAGTTTTCTGGCCCCTGTGGAACAATACCAGCCTCTTCTGGACCAGGCTTTGCTAACGGTCGTCGCCGTCATCGGCGATCTGCCTCCGGAACAAGTGTCCATCATGGGCTTCTCTCAGGGAGCCTGCCTGGCCCTCGAATACGCCACCAGCCACCCCCGCCGTTACGCGGCCGTGGCCGCCCTGACCGGCGGTCTGATCCGCCTGCAGCACCAGGGTGATATGCAGGGCACACCCTGCTTTCTGGGCAGCGGCGACCCCGATGCGCATGTCCCCTTCAGCCGAGTCACGGAAAGCGCCCAACTGCTCGCTGCCATGGGCGCCGAGGTCGAGTTGCGCCGCTACCCTGGAATGCCCCACACCATCAACCATGACCAACTGAACTGCTGTCGCGCCATCCTGAATGCGCCGAAAGGAACCCTCAAATGAAACCCCTCCTGCCCGGACTCCACCACGTGACCGCCATCACCGGTCACGCCCAAAAAAACCACGACTTTTACACCGACACCCTGGGATTGAGCCTGGTCAAGCTGACGGTCAATTTTGATGATCCCTCTAGCTATCATCTCTACTATGGAGATAGGATCGGCAGCCCGGGCACCATCATGACCTTCTTCGCCAGCGAAAACTCCCATCCGGGCCGAATCGGCGCGGGCCAGGCCACGGTCACGACTTTCGCGATACCCAAGGGCTCTTTGGTCTACTGGAAGGACCGCCTGGAAAAGTCCGGGTTTCCCGTGAAACAGTGGGAGGTGTGGGGAAAAGCCCGGTTGGAGTTCCCGGATCCCGATGGTCTTCGTCTGGCCATGGTCGAGGAGGGAGAGGGGGAGACGGACATCCGAGGGTTCGCGGGCGTTTCGCTGGCTCAGCACAACCCGGCCGCCAGCCACGCTCTCTTGACCGAGACGATGGGATTTCACCTGGATGAGGAGACACCCGAACGCCGACTTTATCGCAGCGCAACCTCCTGGCTGGAACTGGTGAACGACCAGGAAGCCACGGGTCAAATGGGATCGGGAACCGTTCACCACATCGCCTGGCGCACCCCCGATGACGCCCACCAGGCGCTCTGGCTGGAAACCCTGCAAAATCAGGGCTACCGGGTATCCCCCGTGATGGATCGCAACTATTTCCATTCCATCTACTTCCGCGAACCCGGCGGCGTGCTCTTTGAAATTGCCACCGATCCGCCAGGCTTCACCGTGGACCAGCCTCTGGAGGAACTGGGCAAGAAGCTGGTGCTCCCCCCCTGGCTAGAGGCCAGCCGAGAGAGAATCCAACGGTTTCTACCAAAGCTTAATCTTCCAGTAGCGACAAAATAAAGGCTGTCCGCAGCATGGGCCAGAATTCTCCGGTTCATGCTGCGGTGGTTTCTTGCCCTCTTTTTCGTAGTCACGACCACACTTACGGCACTTGGCAAAGAGCCCTACGGCCTGGGGATTGTGGACGAACCAGGACGACTCGATCGAGTCGCCCTGGAAAAGGCCGCCCAGCCTTTGCTGAGCAGGGGGGCAGCCATAGCGGTCGTGCTCGTGCGCCACGGCGGTCAGCAAGATGCCGTGAAACAGCTCGGCCAACTGGGCCTCCTCAACGGCAGGCAAATCTCAACATCTGGCCTCTATGTTTACGTCAGCCTGGAACCTCACTACAGCGAATTGCGGGCCGGCGCGCGTTTCAGTGACGATCTGCCGGCCAGCCAACTGGAGCAAATCCGAGACCAGACTCTCAATCCCCGGCTACGGGAGGAACTTTATCAGCGGGGCTTCGCCAACTCTCTGGAGGAATTGGAGCGAAAGCTATCCCACAACCTCTCGCTCAACGATAAGCTGAGGGGCGCGACGCTTGCCCTGGTAGTTCTCGGCACGTTTTCTTTGCTGGGTTTCTGGACCTGGTTTTGGGAAACTCCCGTAGGTCGGGGACTGGACTGGTTGTGGAGCCTGACCCCTATGGCCCGAGCCCGGCAGCGTCGCGAAAAGGAACGAGGACGACTGGCCAACCTTCATTTGCTGCAGACGCGGGCCCATTCCTTGGAGCTGGCAAGGCAAAGCCTGAAGATATGGAGTCGCGGGCACAAGGTCGAATTTGACAAACTCGAGCAGGAAATCGCCGCAGTCGATATAGCTTGCCATCTGATCCTCGTCCCAAGCCTTGCCGCCAACGCCGTCGGGCATCAACGCGACCACTGGCGAGGCGACATTGAGCGACACCTGATACCCCGTGCCGCCAATGCCGCTGCGATCGAGCAATTTGCTCGACGCGATAGTGCCAGCAGCGACAATGACGCCAACCCGCGCACGCACTTTGGTCCGCGTCCCATCGGCAAGCACAAGTTCGACCGCTTCGGCTTCGCGCCGGCCATCGGCGGCAATTCGCCAGCCAATGCGGACGGCTTTGGTATCGGGTAATATGCGCGCACCATGGTCGCGGCAGGCATCGGGCAGATAGGTCTGCGCAATCCCCATGCGGCGGCCATAGGGGCAACCAGTATTGCAATACCCGCAATAGGCGCAGGCGGTGGAGGTGCCCGGCGGGCCGAAATTTTTAGAGAACCAGTCGGCGACGGCGCGGGTGTCACGCGGCTTGGATGAACTGGCGACATAGGCGCGCCACCCGTGAATCAGGTGCGGGCCATTGTGGCGGCCGCTGCGCGGCTCGATGGGAGCAATCCCCAACCGTGCCTGCACCGCCTCATAGCTGGCGTCGAAGGCGGCTGCGTCAATCGGCGCGCCGATGC
>JALHOV010000784.1 GCA_022842865.1 Vulcanimicrobiota bacterium
CGCTCTTCCGATCTTGGCCTGATTGACGCAATTCTAGCCTGAATAGCCAGCCAAGTCCGTTCAACAGAAGCGGGGGTCCAGTTGAACCTTCCAGGGGCCGCACCGCCCATTCGAGCAATTCGGGCGCGCTTCCGAGATACCGAACTGAGGAATTTTCACCCCTCCCCATCGGCCAGAAAATCACAAGGGGCCGCGGTGAAGGTGCAGGTACAGGGCCACAGCAGCCAGCGCCAGTAGACCGAAACTCAGGGCGCCCCAGGCGAAAACCGGGGCGATGCGCTGAGTACGCCGATAGCCGCGCGCGGCCGGCCACAAACTGAGCAGCGCCAACAAAACGGACCCGGCCGCGATATCGACCCCATAGACCTGCAGCGTTTCCACCAGCAAGCTGAAGAACAACCACAGATAGTAAGTGAGGGCCTGGATGTCAGCCGCCGAGTTCGGCGGCGGCCGCCTTGTCCACGAAGAAGAAGGTCCCCTCGAGACCGCGCACGCCCGCCGCCGGGTGCTGGCCGTCGCGAAGAACTTCACGAAGCGCCCTGGCTTTGCCGGCACCGGTGATCAGAAAGAGCACCTCGCGGGACAGATTCAAATACGGGTAGGTGAGCGTGAGACGGTGACTGTCGAACTTCTCCACCCAGTTAGCCAAGGCCCAGCGCTGCTGCTCCTCAAGCCCCTTGCTGCCAGGAAAAAGCGAAGCGGTGTGACCATCATCGCCCATACCCAATAAACAGAGGTCGACCCCCTGGGGACGAGTCCGGACCACCTGTTCATAATCCTCGGCACTGGCCTCGGCGTCCCCTAAAATCTTCCAGGGGTGGGCTTCGCCCACTCCCGAGATGCGGTCAAGCAAGGTCTCCTTGACCATTCGGTAGTTGCTATCGGCGTGATCATGCGGAACAAATCGCTCGTCCCCCCAAAGCAGATGCAAATCAGCCCAGCTCAGCGGCTGTTCCGCCAGCATCCGATACAACTCCTTGGGGGTTGTACCTCCGGCCAGACTGACCCAGAAGGGCCCGCCGCGAGAGTGGCGTTCGATCCAGAACTGCAATGCCGCTCGGGCCACCGCCGCGCCATCCGCAAAGACTTCGATCTTGGGTTGACTCATACAGCCTCCGGTTGCAAGCTACCGCTCATTTCCAGCAGCGTCTCCAGCGATTTCTCAAAGAGCGCGTCGCGACGGTCGGTTTCCAGCTCCTGCCCCATCAAAGCCAGGTTGTTGAGCCTCTCCAGGTGCAGACGGTGTCCGGAAGCACCGCTGGAGCAAGCCGGTCCGGTCGCGCCCAACACCAGAGTGGAGCTGTTATTCGAGTCGCGCTCCACCGACAGCCGAAACGACTGCCCCTGGCAGTGACCACGCAGACTGACGCGCACCGGTCGCCCCAGCAACTCCTGATCGTCCGTGCTGCGCGTGTAAAAGCGCATCGACAGCCTCTCAAAGCTGACCTCGTAGCCACCCGGCACGGGGTGAAGAGGCTGAGTGAGCTTCCAGCGCATCTGGTGGCTCAACCAGGAGGACAAATACAGCACCGAGAGATGAGGCACCGTATCACCCGGCAGCGACCATCCTTCCAGTTCGACAGTCTCCACCTGGTTGAGCAGATTGCGACGGTCGGGTCGGTCAAACAGCCCGGCGATCCAGTCACGCCAGACATAGAGGCGGGCCCAGCTGACATCGGTAAAAGCCTGATTGGCCAGGTAGGGGTCGCGAATCAGCTTGCGCAAAGGCACCAGAGGCGCTATGACCTCTTGCATCGTCTTACCGCCTTCGATGCCGCTGTTCACGACCAGACGGGTGCAGTTTTCTACCAGCGCCAGGAACCAGCTGGCTTCGTAAGGTGGCTGGCCGCGCCAAATCGTTACCATGGGCAGGCCGTCTTGCCAGAGTGGGGCCACCATACTGGGCAGGGGTTTGCCGTCGTCGGGAAAGTGCAGCCCGATCAGTTCGCCGGCGGGATGCTCCTTGCGCGTATAGGGACTGAGCAGCCCCGTTACCGGGCCCGTGTAGTCATGGTCGAAAACCACCACCACGGTGCGACCAGGGTAGTGCTGCATCAAGTCATCCAGGTCCTTGTCGAGACCCTTTGCCTCGGCCGGAGAGCCGCACAGAATCAGGAGATTGTGCGTGCATAGCCTGGCGTGGTACGAGTCGGGGTGCTTTTCCTGATGCTGCTTGTAGAGCTTGGCCAGAGTGGCCGGCAGTTTGTGGGGGTCGACCTCCACCGTTTCCTTGAGAAACAGGAGCTTGCGAAACTCCTCTGCAGTCACAAACTCACCCCAAACCCCGCGGGTCGCTCGCAGCAAGCTGCTTCGGCTCCCGCATGGTCCAGCAAGAGGGTGAGTTTGTTCCACACCTCGATTGGCCTCGCCGCCTGCGGCGTCATCGTCACAGCTTCCTCCAGTAACGTCCCTCATCTTCCATCCAGGTCTCGGCCTGGCGGGGGCCTTCGCGGCCGGCTTCGTAGGTAGGCAGCGGAGACTTGTCGGCAGCCCAGGCATCCAGAATCGGCTGGGTTGAATGCCAGGCCAATTCCACCGCGTCGCCGCGGTTGTACAGGGTCGGGTCGCCTATCATGCAGTCGTGAAGGAGGCGGGCATAAGCCGGCGGTGAGGGAGTAGCGAACGAGGTGCCATAGTCGAAATCCATGTTCACCCAGCGTAATCGCCGGGTCATACCGGGAATTTTGGTGCCAAAGCGGAGAGAAATGCCTTCCTCGGGCCCAATGCGCAAAACCAGCACGTTGGGATCCAGCTTGTCGCCTTCGTTGGCGCCAAAGAGCATTAACGGCGCCGGCTTGAAGACG
>JALHOV010000785.1 GCA_022842865.1 Vulcanimicrobiota bacterium
CGGCTGCGCGGCCGCCTTTTCCATCGACAGTGAGGAAGGCGAGCAAGTCGTCATTTTCCAGGAGTTGCGGCACGTCCTCGAGACGACAGCCGCCGAAGCAGTGGCTCGGTCCATTCGGGAGGTGGTGGCCAGGGAATTTTCGGTGTCGGTTGCGTCCGTCGTACTGCTAAAGCAGAATTCCCTGCCCAAAACCTCCAGTGGCAAGGTGCAGCGTTCGCGCTGCCAGGCTCTTTTTCGGCAACAGAAAATGCCCGGGAAGTTCCACGTTTCCGGAGCCTAAACTTGTAGGGGCAGGCGAGCTTCCAGGCTGCGCAGCTCTTGTAAAGCCTGGTCAAACTCAAACTTAAGAACCAGGCGCTCCAGCTCCTCGAGCTGACCCGACCCGGCCAATGTAGGACTGGCGCTGCGCAGCTCGTGAAAAGAGTAGAGCGACTCCGCCGCGTTCGCTTCCAGGAAGCCAGCCAGATTGGCAAAAGCGCGGCGGGTCTCGGTCAATTGCTGCGCGCTCCACTCCATCCCCGCCAAATGAGTTTCGTCGTTGGCCAGGCTGAGGTGCCGGACCAGCTCTTCCCGGGTAGCCGAGATAGCCAGCAAAAGATTGGAGACCGCAAGGGATAAGTGGTCATCGGTATCGTTGCGCGCCACCTCTCCCAGGGCGGTCGCCTGACGGGCTACTTCTGAGGCTCCGAGATTGCCCGCTTCCCCCTGCAGGGAATGGGCCAAAAACTGGATGCGCTTCCTGTCCAGCCTGGCCAAAGCCGTCCCAAACTCTTCATCCAGGCCTTGCAGTCGCTCAGCGAAACCCAGCAACAGCGAGCGATAAAAGGTCGGGTTTGCGGCGCTGCGGTGGAAACAATCCTCTAAGGCCCCGGTTCTGAGCACCAGGCTTATCTTGGCAACCATGTCTTGGCTTCGAAACGGCTTGCCCAGGTAGTCTACACAGCCAGCTTCCCTGACCTGTCTTTGATCGTCGGCGCTGGCCAGCCCCGTCAGGGCGATCACCGGAATCAGGCAGAGAGCCGGATTTTGCTTCAAGCGCGCGGTCGCCTCCAGACCACTCATGCCCGGAAGTTGAACGTCCATGAGAATGAGGTCGGGAACTTCACGGCCCGCCAACTCTAAGCCGGACTCCGCGTCGCTGGCCCCCAGGGCCTCATGGCCCTGGGTTCGCAAAAGCATCAAGGTCAATCTTAAATTGGTGGGATTGTCTTCCACCACCAGGATCTTGGCCACAGATCACTCACCTTCATTCCGGATTGTACCTGGGTAGTCTAGCATCTCCCTTACCTTATCGGCCATTCCGGAGAGCCTGTAAGGCTTAGAATTCGTTGAGCGAGATCATCGTCTAACTGCCGACTTGCGGAAAATACACCTTGAAAGTGGTGCCGCGGCCCAGCTCGCTGTAGACGGTAATGTGACCACCGCTTTGCCTGGCGATGCCATAGCAGGTCGAGAGTCCAAGCCCGACTCCCTCACCTACATCCTTGGTGGTGTAAAAGGGCTCGAAAATACGCTCCTGTATCTCGGGGGTCAGGCCTATACCGGTATCCGACACCGCCAGCATCACGAACTCGCCGGCCACCATGTCAGCCACCCGACTCACATACTCAGGATCGAGCGTGATATTGGACGTCTCCAGGATGAGAGTTCCTCCGTCGGGCATGGCGTCAGCGGCATTCATGGCCATGTTCATAATGACTTGTTCGACCTGGCCCGGATCGGCGCGAATGCTTTTTAGGGAGCTGTTGGCGATGACGCGCACCTCGATGGCAGGGCCCATCAAGTGCCTCAAAGTCCCTTCCAGTCCCGCCAGCACGCGTCCGAGATCGAGGTTCTCGGGCCGCAACTGCTGTTTGCGTCCGCAGGCCAACAACTGCCGAGTCAGGTCGGCGGCTCGCTCTGCGGCGTCGTGGATCTCGGTTACACTGGAGCTCAAAGGGCTGACCGGTCCAAGGTCTTCCAGTAGAAGTTGCGCATGACCGATGATGGCGGCAAGAATGCTGTTGAATTCGTGAGCGACCCCGCCCGCCAGTTTGCCTACCGTCTCCAGTTTCTGGGACTGGAGCAGTTGGGTCTCCATGCGCCGGCGCACCGAGATGTCACGCTGGATGGCCACAAAGTGAGTGATTGCACCGGCGGGGTCGCGCATGGGCGCGACCTGCCACTCCATCAGAAATTCGCTACCGTCCTTGCGGTAATTGATGACCTCCCCTTCGAAGGCCTTACCCTGGCGCAGCAAGACCTTGAGCCGATCTATCACGGCCCGGTCTGTTTTGGGCCCTTGCAGTATGCGCGGAGTCTGGCCCAGAGCCTCTGCCGCCGTGTATCCAGTCATTCTCGTGAAAGCCGGGTTGACGAACACGATGCGGGGACCGGGCTCGTCCAGGTCCGCGTCGGTAACCAGAATCGACTCTTTCGAGTGCTCGACCGCCGACCCCAAGAGGCGAGCCAGTTCGTCGCGGGCCAGGCGTTCGGTGATATCCTGCGCCATGACCACGATGCCGACGACGTTTCCCTGCTGATCAAAATAGGGAACCTTATCGGTGTGAAGCCAAATATTACGGCCCGAGCCGTCGGTAATCTTCTCGACAATGCCCAACTTCGGGGATTTGGAGCGGACCATTTCCAGGTCGTCCGCCAGAGAACCAGCGGTGTGCTGGGGATAAAGCTCCTCCATCTGGCGGCCCTCCATCTCCTCCGGCCTCAGCCCCGCGCTCGCCGCCGCGCGCCGATTAATTCGCAAGAGGCGGTTCTGGGTGTCTTTGAACCAGACCATAGCCGGCATCAGA
>JALHOV010000786.1 GCA_022842865.1 Vulcanimicrobiota bacterium
GGGCGTGTATCTTCGGGAGCCTTGCTTCTTTTCCACGTGTTCCATCCTCCTTGACGGCCTCTCCGGGGGGTCCGGAGATTTCGGCCGGTTTTTGGATGGTCAATGTAAGATAATCGCAGCTACTTCAAGTGCTGTTTCGTCCATGTGCTCGTCGACGTCTACGCCCAGCTCGATCAGGTAGTCGACGATGTCCAGGTGTCCTTCCGCCGCTGCCACAATCAGAGGCGTTCGGTAAAAGTCATCGTAGTGGCCCAGGGCGGTCTTACCTTCCGCCTCCTCCACTAGAAAACGCAGGATATCAAGTCGTCCGCTCTGGCAAACTTGGTGGACGGAGACAATTGCGCCCTGCCCACATTCGAAGGGCACTCTCGCTCCGTGCTCGACCAGGAGCTTTAGAATCTCGAAGTTTCGTGTTGACCAGCTCAGTGAGGTGCTCCCTGGGAAGCCGTCGTCTTGGGGCAGTTTGAAATTCGGGTCGGCTCCGCGGCGGAGCAGCTCTCGCACAGTGGCAATGTTCGCAGAGTCGGTAAAGTGGTTGACCAGCACGTGGCCGAGCACACTGGCAGACAGGCCTTCGGGAAATCCCTCGAATCCGCGTTGGAGTAAATGCTCGCTTAGGTCCTCGGCCTGGAAAGAGTCTTGCCAGGCCTGGAAGTTCTGCTTCCAGAACTCCGCTCGAATCGGGTCTTTGGCTACCCCGTGAAGCCCACGCTCGTACAGGCCTGCCAAGATCTCGGCGGCAGCGGGAGCATTAGTATCCCTGGAGGTAGCTGATTTTGCAAGCCATTCGACCGCTTGATCGGGGTCAGCCGGACCTCCGTGGCCGAGTAATAGCATGGAGCCCGCAAGAAACCAGGATGCCTGGTAGTCTTGCCGCGAGGCAGCCAGGTAGAGCGCACGACTACCCTCCCAGTCTTCCGCATAGGGATGTCCCACGGCCAGCATAGTGGCCATTTTGTGTTGAGCTGGCGCCCAGCCCACTTCTACTGCCCGTCTCAGCCAGTCGTCGTCCCTGGTCGAGCGATACAGATCAAAGCAGGCCTCGGGGTGGCCCTGCGATGCCGCCGCTTGTAACCAACGCTCTCGACTGGCCTTTAGCCGGTCGCCGCAAGCCAAGAGATACTGGGAGTCGGCGTGGCCAGCCTTGGCCCACGGCCGAATCTCAGCCCTTTTTTTCGTGGTCAGACTGTCTCGTTGAGCCGCCACCCGCATTGAAGGATAGTCCCAAGGCGGGATCCGAATTATACCGTCATTGAGGCAAAATTTGTGGGCCATTTGCTGTAGATTCGGCAGCCCGCTAAATCGAGCCTCCGAAGGCGGAACTAACGGGAATTTGATTGCTGAAATTCGACGGGGCAGTCACGGGCGTGACACAGTCTGGTTTTAAGATACCGGGAGATTGGGCGGCACCGATGAGGAATAGAGTCTGGCTCATAATCGCGATGTCTCTGCTGGGTCTCCTGGTGTATTTCGGCCTGGGGCCGTTGAACATGCACGGCGTAGAGTGTGGCATGACAAAGAGCGAGGTTCGGCGGCGGTTGGGAGAGCCTGCGCCAAGTGAGGGTATGTGGGTCTACTACTTCGGGCTCCTTGTCGCCGGCGCAGAGTTCCTCGGAATGGACTTCGGTCCGGACGGGCGAGTGAAAGCCCTGCACGGTGAACAGATTTGCAGGGGGTGGAGGCCGGTCGCCGGCGTCGGTGATACCGAGGAAGCAGTTGTTCGGGAATTCGGTCCGGTTAAGCGGCGCACGGTTGATGGACAGGTAGTGACGTGTCTATTTGAGCAACTGGAAGTATCCCTCGCTGAGAACAGAGTCCTCCAGATCAAGCTGTTGGCTAAGTAGTTTTGACCGAAACGATGTAGCCTGGCTGGCTGACGGCCAAGTCCGTGGACAGCCTGGAAAAGTCCCGACGAAAGCTGAGTGCCGCACACGGAGGCGGGTGCCGGGACTTTCCCAGCCTGCCCACCGAGAGAAAGCTGATGGACAGCTTGGATGGCTCCGAACAGAGCTGGGTGCCGAACACGGAAGTTGGGTGCCGGAAGCCATCCAACCTGCCCACAGCCCTACGACGGCGGATTTTTGGATCAAGATTTCAAGGAACCAGGCGAGGGATTAGCGACCAGGGGCCCGGCTGACGCCGGGCCCCTGGAACAGAGATTTGCCGTACTCGAAAGAAAGCGGGGGAATTAGAACAGAATGCCGTCCACCTTGTGGGCCACCTCCTGCTGCATGGTAGGGATGACGTGGGAGTATACGTCCAGGGTCATCTGGACGCTGGCGTGGCCCAGGCGCTCGGCCACGATTTTCGGGTTCACGCCCGCCTGCAGCAAGATCGTAGCATGCGCATGGCGCAGACTGTAGAGATGAAGACGCGGGTCTAATTGAGCTTTTTCTAACGTGCGTCGCAATGCGTGGCGGCGCAGGTTGATGGCGTGAACCGGCTGACCATTGTAGCAGCGAAACACAAAGTCGGGCAGTTCAGGGTTGACCTCTTTCTGGGTGGCCTGATGCTCCCGCAGCAGCTCGACCAGGCCGGTGGGCAGGGTGACGGTGCGGTGGCTGCCCTTGGTCTTCGGCGGTTCGAAGCGCCAGCCACCTTTGCGTAGACGGTAGAGCGAGCGCTGCACCATCAGTCTGCCTTCGTCCAGGTCGATGTCTTTCCAGGTGAGGGCCAGGTATTCGCTGGGCCTCAGTCCGGTGGACACGGCCAGGATGAGCGCCAGGCCGTGGTGGTGTTCTTGGGCGGCTTCCTGGAAGCGCTTGGCCTCCTCGGCC
>JALHOV010000787.1 GCA_022842865.1 Vulcanimicrobiota bacterium
TGGAAACGCTGCTGGAAGCTTGCCAGTCAGAGGCCGAGCTGTTTGCACCAGCTTTCCGGGCGGTCCGGGCGGGACGGCACCAGAACGAGCATCTAGCCGACCAGTTTGCCGCCCGGGTGGCCGCCAAAGCAGGCTGCGCGCCTCTACCCATTTTGCAATTTCTGCTGAGCCTTCCCGAAGATATAGAGCATCCGGCGGGGCGCGCCAGGGCCGAGTTGGTGCGCGCTACCATGGCCGAAGAGGGCGTGCAGGTGCCGCAAAATCAGTGGAATCAGCTGCTCGTTCCCGATCCTCGTGGCCGGCCCGATTGCGCCGAATTAGGCACCTTCCATGCGGACCCGGCCAGTTGGCAGCCGCTTCATGTCGCCCAACTGCCCCAACTGCGGGAGCGCCGCCTGGATTACTTGCGCGAGCACGCCGCCCCAGGCACTTTGGTCGTGCTCGACCAGTTTTTTCAGCCGCCAGGCAGCGGACCTACCCATGGGCAAATGGTGGCGGCCACTGCCCGCGGCGAGGGCTTTCAAGGGCCGCTGCTGGAGTTGGATGCGACTTACAGTCTGCAATCCGAGACGGCCGCCAGACTCGAGCAGGTGGAAGTCGCTCAGCGGAAATTTGATCAAGCCACCAGCCCTCAGGAGATTCGGGACAGCTTGCGCGACCTCTCCGTCCTGAAGCGCGGCTACGCTTTGGAGCGTAGCGCCGAGAGTCTAGAGCAACTGCGCGAAGCCGGACTGCGCGATTCCGCCATCAATCTTTCCCTCGGCCACAATGCTGCCGACGAAGTAAGGCGCCTATTGCAGCGCACGCTAGAGGGAAGCGAGCAATCTGGCAAAGTCCTGGTCCAACTGATTCGAGGCTTTTGCGACTCTCCTGAGAGCCTGATGGATCCCCGGCCGGAGGTCGCCGCTTCCGAGCGAGCGCGCCTGGTCGGGAATCTGTCCAAATGGCTTCAGGGGACGACCGCCGACCCTCGCTGGCTTGCTTCTAAGCAGCGTTATGATCGGGCGGTGGAGGATTTAGAGGGGCTGCATAATTCGGTGGTCGTGGCGGCGGGTAACGAAGGCGATGCAACCGGCTTCCTGCAGGCCTGGTGCGGGGTACAAGCGCCTGAGCTGCCCAAGGGTTTTCAGAACAACGACTTGAGCAACTCTCTGGTCACCGTAGTAGGCGCCAGCGAAGACGGGCGGCGCGCCGAATATACCAGCCGTGACGACGAGATCGACTGCTTTGCGGCTGGCCACTCTCTGCTCGGAGAAGAAAAGGGCACGTCCTTCGCCGCTCCGCGGGTGGCCCTGAGAATGGCCCGGGAACACGGGCGTAATCCAGCCCAGAGTAGCGAGATGGTCGAAGCCCGTTTCAGCGGCGAGGTTTGCTGCTGATATCGTAAGAGGTGCTCCCCTGGCTGTCGTAGCTTCGTTGCGGAAGTGTTGGCGCGGGAGCGTAGTAGCCCTTGGCTAAAATTCCTCCTCCGATGACTATGAATAGCAGGCCCACCAGGGGCGAATACATTACGGAGCAAGCCAGTCCGAGGACGGCCAAGATCAAGCCGATGATCATCATGAGAATAGACCCTTTCCAGAAGCGAAGGCGGCTGCGCGCTGGGAAGTGCCGCGAGAATAGTTGAGATGAAGTAAGATGGGGGTAGACAACCCCGCCCCCCTCTAATTGGCGTTATGGCTGCCAGCTCCTGCCTGAGCGCCAGGCAGGATCGGCCGAGGCCTGATCAAAGCCTCCCGCATGGCAGTCAAAACCACTCCCTATGAAGTCGAAATCGACATCTCCGATATGGAGCGCAACTACTATCGCACCCATCGTTTCACGCTCTTGCGTGGTCCCAATGAAACCGAGGAAAAGCTGATGGTGCGGGTGCTGGCCTTTGCCTGCCAGGCCGAAGACGGACTGGTGTTTGGCGATGACGCGGCCGAACCGACCGTTAGCAAGCGAGACGGAAGTGGCGGCATTGAGCGATGGATTGATGTCGGTGAAGTCGATGACAAACGTCTGCTTCGGGCTTGCGGCGCCGCTCGCGAGGTGGTTGTTTATAGCGCCGCCAGTAGCGCCCAGGGCTGGTGGAATCAGGTCGGCCCGAAAGTCAATCGCGACAATCTGACGGTCTACCACCTGAAAGGGGTTCCCATCAGTGGTATTGGACGCCTCGCTGATCGCGATATGAAGCTACACTGCATGATTCAGGACGGTCAGATCTGGTTGACCGGGAACGAAGATACGGTGCAACTGGAGATCGACCGAATCGCCCCCTGAGGCCGGGCTGCCTCAGTTCAAGCGACGGCCAGTAAGCTGCGGCCCCAGTTGGCCAGTTCATCCAGGCTGGCGGCGGGCAAATAGATCGATAGCTGCATCTGGTCGTCGGCCCCGCGAAGCACGGTCGCGACCTGGCCGTTAGGCAGCCGAACCTGACTGGCCTCTCGTGGATCCGGCTGGGCTTCGTGGAATTGCTGCACAATGACGGCCTGGCCGTTGCGTACTCCGAAGTAGGCAAAATTAGAATCGCTGGAGGGCACCGTGGCCAGTGGCTTGTCCTGGGCGGGTGCGTGCAGGACCGAGGGCTCCAGGGCTGCCAGGGCCAGGCTGGCGCTGCGCAGGGGAGCGAAATCTTTCTCGTTATCAAACCGGAAGTCGACTGACTGGAAGCCGCAAGGACGGGCTTCGACTTCCATCTGGGGATCTTCCATCAGCAGTGGTCCGTGCAGGTTGCCCACGCAGGTGCGGCCGGTGAAATCGGAGCCGGAAACCCGTTGGTCTTGCTTCTTGGG
>JALHOV010000788.1:0-894 GCA_022842865.1 Vulcanimicrobiota bacterium
AAGGCGTACAACCGGAAGTCCTGACCATTGGCAACGCAATCTTGTTGCTGGCGAAGGAAGCGGTCTTTGAGGCGCCCGTTGTTCTCGCCCCAGGTGATGCCTTTATCCGCCTTCAACTGGTAGAACTCCCGGAGACCAGCGGCCTCCAGGACGACATCATCTACGAAACAGCCCGCCTGTTCCGTGAAGCTCATCTCGATTTCGGCGTGGAGGTAGTTGGGAGTATGCTTCAGGACTCGGTGGGTCAAGAAAATGTCCTCGAACCGATTCCCTGCCTTGTTGTTCTGCCCGCCCCGTTCTTGAAAAGGATCCAAGCCGGCCTCCGTTACCTCGATGCTCAGAGCCTTCGGCATGGCGCCTTCTGACTCCCGCCGCTCAATCCGCCACGGGACCCAGGGGGCCGGCTTTAGAAAGGTGCGTTACGCGGCCCGGTTTCTGCACCAGGTCTCCGACTGCAAGCAACCCGGGAATTCTCGTCAGTAGCAGCTGAGGATTTTTTGGTCAGGATGAACCGAAACCAGCAATGACAATGCCTTCTTTAAGGCGGAATCAGCCAGCATAGACCCTTTGCCACCCGCATCAATCCTCATCTCTGACCAAGTCAGGACTGATAGCCAGACGTGGCCGAGGACGAGGCACGCCGTCACGAAAAACTTTGTGGCCATCCCACTGGTTGCTCACGAAATTGATCAGTTCTTCCGTCAACTGCTTTGCTTTCTCCAATTCGGCGCCTTGAAAATCGTACCCGTGCTCCTCAGTCTGATTCAAGAGTTTCCTATAGGCAGGCTGGTCGAGAGGGAGCAAACCCAAAAAGGTGCAGATTCTCGACTACGACGGCGGGTACACGGCATAAAATAAGAGAAACTTCCGCTGCTTAATCACCCCAGAAGGGAC
>JALHOV010000788.1:904-2745 GCA_022842865.1 Vulcanimicrobiota bacterium
GGGGTCACACCCGTTCCCATCTCGAACACGGAAGTTAAGCCCTTCAGCGTCGATGGTACTGCTCTGGTGACGGAGTGGGAGAGTAGAACACTGCCCAGATTTTTCTTCAGGGGATTCGCACTTGCGGCGAACCCAAAAAGCCCGGTCGAAAGACCGGGCTTTTTTTATTGCCAATCAGGCATAGTTAGTGGCCGGGCTTGGAAGTTTGCCCCCGCACGTCGGCCAGGGAGAAACCCAAAAAGGTGCAGATTCTCGACTACGACGGCGGGTACACGGCATAAAATAAGAGAAACTTCCGCTGCTTAATCACCCCAGAAGGGACGGAAGTTTCTCATGACTTTTTCTCCGCCGCAGCTCAGTTCACCTGGATGGAGGGCGGTTTGGCCGCTCCTTTTGGACTCTTTGACCAAGTTCGTCCAAGCGATGCACACCTTATGGGTGGCGCAGCCACCATGTGCCCAAAGACTGCTCGATTTCGAGGTGGCTCTCCATCAGCGGGCTGGTCGTAACCTTTGTGACGTATTGATGGGTTTTGTGCTCAAGACAGCCTTGACCTCGCCAACGGTTGAAGACTCAGCCCTGGCCCTGGTCCAGTCTCGGGAAGGTGCTCGTCGGCAAAAGACTCAGAAAGAGGTAGCGATTACGCTGCTTGGCGGGTCAGTGATTGGCGTTAATGCCGATTACTACTTGAAGCGCGGTCAACCTCAGATACCCGGGCATCTTGTCAAATCGAGCAACGGCTTCTACCCGCACCTGGAAGTCTTGGGCATCTTCCAGAGGATAACCCCGGCCCTCGAGTCCACTGTTGGCCGGCATTTGGCCCGCTCGCCTCAGAGCGACTGCCAGCAAATTTTGGCAGAACTCGGTATCGGCTTATCTTCAAAGGTCATCTCGCGGATAGCCTATGGCTTGGCCATCCGCTCTCTTGAATTTCGTCAGCACTTGGTGACCCTGACCGAGGACGGCGTCAAGGGAACCGCAGCGAAGGGAAAACGCATCGCCCTGTGTGTCGATGGGGGGAGGGTTAGAACCCGAAAATCCCTGGGTGGCCGCCGAAGACGCAGTGGCCATCATGGCTACACCGGTGAGTGGAAGGAACCGAAGTTCTTCACGATATACGAGTTGGATGCAAAGGGACGCCGGGACCCAAAAGGCATTTGCTTCTACGAGGGAACGATGGGGGATGCTGACGATTGCTTCAAATTGATCGAAGCCTATCTTTGTCATCTCGGGGCTCACCTCGCCAGCCAAGTCGTTGTCATCGCGGACGGTGGGCCTTGGATCTGGAAGCGAATTCGCAGCGCGATGGAAAAGGCCGACATCGAGCTGGCCAAAGTTATAGAGGTCGTCGACTTCTACCACGCCGCTCAGCGCATTCATAAAATGGCCAACGAAATGCCAGGTTGGAGCGCCAAAAAAGCAACCGCCTGGGCAGCCAAGCAACGGTATCATCTTCGGGCGGGCCGGGTCGAAGTGGTCCTGGCCGATTGCCGAGCTATTCCCCGAGATGATTCGATAGATAAGGTCGTTGATGGCTGCATCGACTATCTTGAGAAGCACCTCGACCGGATGGACTACGCCAGGTTAGCGCGTCGCCGCATCCCGATCGGCTCTGGCGCGGTGGAAAGTGGAATCCGCCGAGTGGTGAACCTGAGGCTCAAAGGCAACGGGATTTTCTGGCGGATTCACAATGCCGAGCACGTAATGCACCTTCGTGCGCATCTCCTTGCTGGGCAATGGTCGAGGCTGATGAAAATTGCTTGCCTACCACGCGAGTGGTGGCAACAGGTGGCCGCCTAATGCAGTGCCTATCGGGGTTGCATGAAAACGGGAGTGCTCCC
>JALHOV010000789.1 GCA_022842865.1 Vulcanimicrobiota bacterium
GGCCCACTGGTCAAAATCAGCCCATGGGGGCGCTCAATAAAGCTCTTGTAGGCCGACATCTGCTCCTGGGAAAAGCCCAGTGTATCCAGGGTAATCTTAAAGGCGCCTTTGTTCAGAATGCGCATGACCAGACTCTCACCGGCGGGCACCGGCACGATACTGGCGCGCAAATCATAACCCCGACCCGCCAACTCGACGGAAATGCGACCTCCCTGGGTCACGTGATCTTGCACAATGTCCATGTTGGCCATCACTTTAAGGCGTTTGAGCAAAGAATGGGCCAGGTCTACATCACGAATCTCATTGACCACCCTGAGGAGTCCATCCTGACGGTAGCGCACGCACAGGTGGTCATGAAACATCTCCAAATGGATATCACTGGCCTCGACCGCAATCGCTTCCTTAATGATCTGATCGGCCAGCACGACGGTTTCGCCAGTCAAGTCGGCCCCGACCCGACTTAAAGTTTCGGACTGCATGCGTTTGGTCTTAACCCATTGTATCCAGGGCTCGCCCTGACGGGCTTCGGGGACGTTAAAGACGTATTCCAAGGCCAGCAAAATATGCGCAGGCTCGGCCGTCACCAGCTGGGCTTTGTAGCGATGTTCCGTGGCCAGTTCGATAAGGTCGTAGATGGCCGGATCGGAGGCATCGGCCACCGCCACAACCAGGGAGCTCTCCACCAGTCCGATGACCACGCCCGTCACTTTGCGGCAGATCTCTACTCGGAGCAGTTTTCCCAAAGCCCTATCCAGAGGGACTTCTAGCAGTTGAATCGTGGGCGGTTTGCCAGTACTCATAGCCGGTGGTTGCGACAATTGGCGGCCGAATCCTGGGAGGAGCCGGGGTTTCTAGCTACGAAAAGTGGCTGATGTGCGGAACCGTCCGTCGTAGAGTAGGCTACACCCTGCTGCTCGTTTTGGGCTTCGTGGCTGCGTTTTTAGCCTTGATGATTGGCTGGATCTGGCAGAGCCAGAGCCTGGGCATGATTTTGCGTCGCAGCCAGGCTCTGGCGCAGCGCCAGAATACCTCCATGGATACTACGGCACGAATGGGCATCGCCCTGAGTCATTCTCAGTTGCCGACGGCCGTGGGCAACGTAAGTCTGGCCCAGAACTTCACCAGCTCTCCTCCTGAGGGAAGCAGCAGCGCTACCGTAACTTGGGGAGAGCATTCCCTGCGTTATCCGCTGGCACAATCGCCAACCTGTTGGGACAATCTCTTCGGAGGCGGGGTCGAAGCGCATGCTCCCAATTCGGATTTTGTGCCGAAGGATAACAAGTTTGGCCATCTGCCGCTGGCGGGCTACGATGCGGAACTGATCCAGCACAATAGCGACCAGATCCCGCTGGCCCCCGGGCATGTCTTGATGAAGGCTCAGGGGATGGGCGGACCCGAACACGTCGCCGTTTTCGATACAGCCTTCCCTTATGCGGTCTACGCCCCCGAAGGTTCGATCCAAATCGATACCTGTTGGGCCTGGCACAACCCCCCTATGCCGGAAGAGCAAGAACCTGAGCCGGCCAACCCCGACTATCCCTACGCCTCCGGCCTGCCGGTGCTGGTGCGGGCCAAAGGCCAGGTGCGCATCCTCAAGGACTTTCCCTGCGGTATCGCCTACTCCGAAGACGGCCCGATCTATGTTCCCAAGAATTGTGCTGGCTTAGCCTTTAGCGGTCCCCAACCCCAAGATCAATTTTGCGCCAACCTGACCGCACAGGCAGCCGACGCCTTTAACCGCTTAAGCAAAGACGCCGTCGATAAGAACCGTTGGATTCGAGGCAAGGGTCTCACGCTAGACGGCTTTCGCCGCCTGCTTACAGAAGGCGACTGGACCCCTTTCTTGACCGTCCAGCAGGCTTGCGCGTTTCCCATTCCGATGTTCCCCACTTTCCAGTCGGAACCGCCTTTCGTGGAAATCTTGACGATCCACCATCCTCTGCCGGCAGACTTCACCGGTGACACCCCGGTAGGGAAAGAGGACATTGACGAACTCAAGAAACTCGACGAAGAAATGAAAGAAATCCGAGAGGAACTGGAAGAGCGGGAAAAAGAAGTCAAGAAGTGCGAGCAAAAGGTAAAAGAACTAGAGTCTGAAATCGATCCGAAACGCCAGGATCAGCAGGAACTGCGCGACAAGCTTGACGAGGCCCGCGAGGAACTTCAACAGGCCAAGCTTAAAGAAGAGAATACCAAGCAAGAACTCGAAGAGAAAAGCGCGCGGGCCAAGGAAATCGGCGATGACCTGAAACGCCAACGCTCCGAATTGGGAGGGAATTCCGATACCGCCGGAAAGATCCCCCAAAACGCCTGGCAAGATGAGACACAGCCCCGCGGTTCTGGCTGGGCCTACGTCAACATGATAAAAAATCTAACCCGCGGTCTCGGCAGTGCCGTCAAAGGTGAGGGCAGTTCGGCGCTGGACGGCCTGCAGAGTTCGGTCGAGTCGCAAGTGCGCCTGGTTCATTTTGGTTCCATGTCTCCCGGCTGGGAGTATCTCCCCGAAGGCTACACCATCAAGGGCACCGTTAACGTACCCCCGGGCAAAACCCTGAAGTTGGGCGGCGGCCTC
This sequence comes from Vulcanimicrobiota bacterium, assembly GCA_022842865.1. Taxonomy (GTDB): domain Bacteria; phylum Vulcanimicrobiota; class Xenobia; order Xenobiales; family JADMJV01; genus JADMJV01. The sequence goes on from JALHOV010000789.1 coordinate 2,573, forward strand.
AGTAGCACGAGGGGAGACAAAAACGTCGCTATTCAAGGTGACTTGTGGATTCAGCGTGGAGCCGTTTGCTACGTGGACGGAAATCTCACCATCAGTAAGCCCGAGGAGTGGGAGGACTTCAACGACGTCAATGTCTCCACCGACGTAGACG
>JALHOV010000790.1 GCA_022842865.1 Vulcanimicrobiota bacterium
ACGGTTTTGTAGCTTGCGCTTGGCCATCTGAAACAGCCGGTAGCAGTAGCTGGAAGTCCACCAGTTGCCGAAGGGCTTGCGGATCTCGGGATTGTTGATGTTGGCGCGCACGTCCTCTATGAAGCCCGGTTTGAATTCCGGCGGATCGACCTGATCTTCTTTGGTGCGAGGCCCTTCGATGTCCCAAAAGTCGTTGCCAAACGGGCAGAGAATGATGTGCTTGGGCTTGAGCTCGTCAAACCAGAGGCGGAAGAGGATATACTGCTGCCAGATGCTGTCGCCCTGGCGTGCCATGTTGTAAACTTTCCACTGATAGCGGTTGCGCAGCTGGGCTACGGCCGTTTGGGGCTCTTCCACACCGTGCCCGTATAGAAATGAGTCGCCGAAAACCAGGATCTCGTGGGGGGTGTCGGGCGGATTGCGAAAAGCGCGCTGGTCGGTGTCGTGGCGCCAAATACGGCCGTTGACGGCCACTCGTTTGTGGTCATTGGGATAAGGAAAGTTCAGCTTGCTGCGGGGTTCGAAGTAGTAGATGCCGCCGGGTTCGTTGGAATAGCTGCGCACAAGCTCATTGCAGACGTCCGTCCCCAGGTAGGGAGCGGTAAGGCGCAGCAATCCTTCGAGCAAACCCCAAGAAAATAAGACGACCAGCACCAGTCTGGTCAATTTGCCTCGCCAACCTTTCACGCCGCCCACGGTTCTTGCGACCATGATCGAATCCTGCAGGGGGGGGAGTGAGGGCGTCGTAGGCGACCTCCGATGGGATTGACAACCGCGTTTCGAGCATTTTTCAAGGCTCTCTTCAACCAAAAGTTCTCCAAAAAGGTGGATGAGCTGCTGAAAGAGATGAAAGCGCTGCCGCCTGGTCCGCCGCCGGCCACGGCCGCCCAGCTGCTGGCCGCTCTGCAGAAGGAAGGCCGGTTGCTGGATTTCCTGACCGAAAGCCTGGAAGGCTTTCCGGACGCTCAGGTAGGCGGAGTGGCCCGCGGCGTTCACAGCGGCTGTGCCAAAGTGCTGCAGCAGTATCTGGTTTTGGACCCTGTTTTGCCCGAGAAAGACGGCGATAAGGTCGAGGTGCCGGTCGGTTTCAGCCCGTCTGAGATTCGACTGGTGGGCAAGGTGCAGGGAGATCCCCCGTTTCATGGGACTTTGCGCCATCATGGCTGGAAGCTGACTTCGGCCAAGTTGCCTGAACTGAAGACCCTGGACATTTTAGTGCCGGCGGAGGTGGAATTATGATTGTGGGAATCGACCTGGGGACGACCAACTGCGCCCTGTCTTACGTGAATGAAGAGACGGTTCAGGATTTCGCCATCCCGCAGCTGGTTGCTCCCGAAGAAGTGGAGACCCGGCCGACCCTGCCTTCCTACCTCTATTTGCCTTCCCAGCACGAATTCGCGCTGGGAAGCCTGTCTCTGCCCTGGGACGAGGTGGCCGAGGTGGCTGTGGGCACGATGGCTCGCGACGAAGGGTCCAAAGTGCCCGACCGCATGATCGTGTCAGCGAAAAGCTGGCTGTGCAATCCTCAAGTCGACCGCCAGCAACCGTTGCTCCCGTGGAAATCCGCCGAGGAAGTGCCCAAGCTTTCGCCCGTAGAAGTCACCACCCGCTATCTCCGCCATCTGGTCGATTCCTGGCGCTTCTCGCGCGTAGGTGGCAACCTCAGCGAACATTCCGTCTTCCTGACCGTGCCCGCCAGCTTCGACGCGGTGGCCCGAGAACTCACGGTGGAGGCGGCTCAAAAGGCGGGTCTCGAGAATCTCACCCTGCTAGAGGAACCCCAGGCCGCTTTTTATGCCTGGTTGGAGCAGATGGGCGATGCCTGGCGAGAGGCCGTCCGGCTCGGGGACCACATCCTGGTATGCGACCTGGGTGGCGGCACTTCCGACTTCACCTTGATCCGCGTGGACGAGGAAGACGGCCAGCTCAGCCTGACGCGGGTGGCCGTGGGCGACCACTTGCTGCTGGGCGGCGACAATATGGATCTCGGTCTGGCGGCCACCGTGCAGGCCCGCCTGAAATCGGAAGGTCAAAAGATCGACTCCTGGCAGTTCCAAGTGCTCACTCACCTGTGCCGCAACGCCAAGGAAAAGATGCTTACGGCCGATCCGCTGGAGTTGTGCCCGTTGACCATCCCGGGTCGTGGTTCCAAGATGCTGCTCGGCTCCACTTCCACCGAGATCAATCGAGTTGAAGTGGAGAAAGTGATCCTGGATGGATTCTTTCCCAAAGTAGAATCGACCGATTGGGCCCAACGCCAGCGCCGCTTCGGTCTCACCGAGCTGGGCCTGCCCTACGAATCCGATCCGGCCATTACCAAACATTTGGCCCGCTTCCTTCACCAGGGCGGCGAGTTCATCAAGCCCACCGCCATCCTGTTTAACGGCGGCGTGTGCAAGTCGCCCGGCGTTCAGCAGCGCGTTCTGGAAGTCCTCAACAGCTGGCTGGATGAGCCGGTCAAGGTGCTGCCCAATCAGGATTGCGACCTGGCCGTGGCGCGCGGAGCCGCCGCTTATGGGCGCGCTCGCCTGCAGGGTGGAATTCGCATTCGTGGCGGCTTGCCGCGCTCTTATTACATCGGTGTGGAAGTGGCCCGTCCGGCCGTTCCTGGCTTCGCTCCCCCCACCAAGGCCATCTGCGTGGCTCCCCAGGGAATGGAAGAGGGTACCACCGTCGATCTGCCCGGTCTCGAACTGGGTCTGGTGCTGGGAGAACTGG
>JALHOV010000791.1 GCA_022842865.1 Vulcanimicrobiota bacterium
AGACTTTAAGGCGAACCTGTGAGCCGTAAGTCTCCATACGGACCCGAACAGGAGTTGGGAACCAACGTAGTGGCGGAGGTCCGAGGCTTGCCGAGGAACTCCAGAGCGCCCTAAAGTTTGATTGTCATCGATGGCGCGGCGCGCGGCGGAGGGTAGTATCAAACGGCTTGTTCGCTAGAGCGAAGCGGAGACTTTGAGGCGAACCTGTGAGCCGTAAGTCTCCATACGGCCCGAACGAACGTTGGAGACCAACTGAGTGGTGGGCAATTTTCAGCCAGGTCTCAGAAATCTTTCAGGCCCCTGAGCGATACTGCTGGCATGCAGTCGTCTGGTCCCCGATTGGTAGTAGGGCACGTCAGCGACCGCGGCGCCCGCATCTGGGGTCGCGGTGACGCGGAGCGTACCCGTTTGCGCGTGACAGCCACCAGCAGCGAGGGCGAGCGACACGAGGAAGTATTGGATCTATCCCATGCCTACGGCTACTCGGGCGTGGCCGAACTGGAAGGTCTCAAGCCTGGCACCAACTATCGCCTGGAAGTGCGTGCGGATGGCGACCCCGTGGCTCTCGCGCAAGGAGGCCTGAAGACCTTTCCGGCGCCAGACCAGGAGCGGCCTTTCACCATGCTGCTCAACAGCTGCAATTTTCACGGCTGGGGTCCCATACGTAACAACCAACTGGCCTCGCAGCGCCGTGCCGAAATCGCGAAAGGCGTCGACTTCGTCATCCACGCCGGCGACCAGGTTTACGCAGACAAAGCTCCCCTCAGCTTCAGTCTGGGCGAATTTCGCAGCGCCTACTACCGGACCTGGGGGGACAGCAGCACCCAGTCGGTGTTGTCCGGCCAGGCCAACTACATGGTTGCCGATGACCACGAGGTGCTTAACGGCTTCGCCCAGGACGGCAGCTTGACCAAATTCCAGCGATTGCTTTTATGGAGCCGCGGCCAGGGTGGCCCGGCGGCGGACCAGTATCAGGAGCTGCTGGCCAACGGACGCAAGGCCTTCGACGAATTCCAGAGCGCCCATAGCCCGCGTAACTACGGCCCGGAAGCCCGCTACTACAGTTTCGCCCACGGCCGCCATCAATTTTTTGCTATGGACACCCGGTTCGAACGGCACAACGGAAAGGGACAGATGATCGGGGAGGGTCAGCGTCAAGCTCTGTTTGATTGGCTGACCGAGCACCGGGACCGACCCAAATTCATCGTGACCAGCTCTCCCTTTATTCTCGAGAACGTCAAGCCAGAGGAGAAATGGAGCAGTCCAGAGTTCTCCGCCCAACGCCACGAGATCATAGAATTCATCGCGCGCGAGAAACTGGATAACGTGGTCTTTCTGTGCGGCGACATTCACGCCAGCGCGCACGCCGAAATGACCATCGAAAGCCGCGATGGCACCCGTCTCACCCTGCACGAACTTTGCGCCAGCCCGATTAACGGCACCCTTCAGCGCGGCCGCCACGAGTTTGTGGGACATTCTCAGGGCGTTACACCTGACGGCACCCGTTTCGAAATGCGCCTGGATGAAGAATCTTTCCTTGGGAAACCCGCCTGGGGCACGTCCAATTCGGCCGTCATGCGCATTTCCGTGGACGGGGACCAGGTCAGCTATGAGACCCACCGAACCCGCAAGCACGACTCCGGCCCCGTCCGAAAAGGCTCCTTTACCATTTAAAGCAACCTGTCTTCGAAGGCCCCCGCACGGGGTGCGGATGCCGCCCTACTGTTCGTTCAGCTGTTCGAAACGCCCCGCGCGGGTCGCAAGACATCCACCACATCATCTACTATTCCGTCGGCGGACTGACCGCTCCCGAAAACCTCATCACTCTGTGCACCCGATGCCACAAGAACATCCACGAGAAGCGGCTCACCATTAACGGGAGGGGCCCTAATGGGTTGCGCTTCGTCAATCAGTTTGGCCAGGACATCCGCCAGGAAAGAACCCTGGATGTCGCTTTCTGGCTGGACATTTGGTGCGGCTGGCGCGGCGGCGAGTCCCACGGCCGCTACCCCCGCGCCCGCGACGCACTCAAAGCCTGCGCCTGAGGTTGGGCCAAGGGGACCGGCTCCGCTCCGGAGAATGCTAATCCGGTGAATCTGCAATCGGCTGAATGCTGTGTTTGATGAAACAGTCATTCTTCATTTTATCGACACTGGCCTTGGTCTCTCTCGCGATGCGCAACCTGGCATACACTTCAGCCACGGATACACCGCTCAATCCAGCGGAAACTGTTCAAACGAAGCAGCCCTACAGGGACAGCTCCGAAGATTTAGCCTATTTGCTAAGCTCGAACTCCGTCACGACCTCATTCCCTGCCCAAAAAAGCCGCCACCGGAAGCTACGCCCCATTTACTGCTACCTTGGGGGGCTCGAGCCAGTTTACCAAGAGGCTGAATCCTACCGTAGCTGCAAGCAACTTCGCGACGACCTTGATCACTCGGAACGATGGATTGGCAACATCCTGGCCGCACCGGTAGGGCGCGGAAGCAAGTGGATCGGCGTACGAATTTCGTTCAAAACGCCCAATCCCTTTGCTCGGCCAGGCCTGCAAAGTGGAGACATTGTCCTATCGCTGAACCACATAACCACAAACCAGGTGGAGGACTGCCCTGCCCTGCTGAAGGAACTGAGATCGGCCTCCTCACTGCATTTCCTTATCGAGCGCAAAGGGACCCTGCTTCCAATTCACGTTGAGCTGCATTAGCAGGATG
>JALHOV010000792.1 GCA_022842865.1 Vulcanimicrobiota bacterium
CGACCGGATCTGGGAATGGCGGCGCGGCGCAGCCCACGGCTGCCTATCAGCCTGAAAACCATGGGGCGAGAGTTGCCGGGCTTCAGTTGCGTCACGGTGGACATTTCCCAGCACGGTGTGCGGCTGAATTGCCACGGACCTTTGAAACAAGGCCAGGTCCTGAATCTGATCCTGGAGTCGGATGTAGCCAGCGTAGACAACATGAGCGTGCGCGGCCGGGTGATCTGGTGCCGAGAGAATCGAGAAGTGAAGGGACACCTGGTGGGCGTGGAGTTCGTTGAAATGTCACCTGCCCAGGCTGACGCGCTGGAGCGCTACAACAAGTCCCTGGCGGGACGCCTGCGTGGCAACGTCATGCATCGCCAGATTGCTGACGGCGAACTCACCGTTCGCCCGGACGGCGCCGAAGAGGAATCCCTGCTTAAGCCCGCTCCCAAACTGCCCTCCGCTCCACCTCCGCCATCTGCCGGAGGGCCTCCCCCGCCCCCGAATTTGCCCAACAGGCCGCCTCCCCCACCGCCCTTACCGCCAAACTAGGCTTGAGGCTTGGAGGGATGCCATGGGTGGGAGAGAATCCAGCCCCCATGGCTGAAGTCCGCCTCCATCAGGTCAACAAAATCTATCAGGGCCGCACACCCAGCCCCAAAGCCTGGTGGGAGTTTTGGAAGAGTTCCAGCACCCCGTCGCAGGTTCACATTGTCAAAAACGCCGACCTGAATATCAAGGACGGCGAATTTGTGGTGCTGGTGGGCCCCTCCGGTTGCGGTAAATCCACCACCCTGCGCATGATCGCCGGTCTGGAGGACGCCACCTCGGGCGACATCGTCATTGGCGACCGCGTGGTCAACAACGTCTCGCCCAAAGAGCGAGATATCGCCATGGTGTTTCAGAGTTACGCGCTCTATCCCCACATGTCGGTCTTTGAGAACATGGCCTTCGGACTGCGCCTGCGCAATCTGCCCAATCACGAAATCGAGAGATCCGTCAAACAAGCCTCGGAGTTGCTGGGCCTGGAAAAGTTGCTCCAGCGCAAGCCCAAGGAACTGTCGGGCGGTCAACGCCAACGCGTCGCCATGGGGCGCGCCATCGTGCGCAAGCCCCAGGTCTACTTGATGGACGAACCGCTTTCCAACCTGGACGCCAAGCTGCGTGTCCAAATGCGGGCGGAATTGCAAAAAATGCACCGCCGACTGGGAGTGACCACCGTCTACGTCACCCATGATCAGGTGGAAGCGATGACTCTGGGCGATCGCATCGTGATCATGAAAGATGGAATCATCCAGCAAGCCGACTCCCCCCTGAACCTCTACGAGCGCCCCTCCAACCTGTATGTGGCCGGATTTATCGGCACGCCTTCCATGAACTTCATCCCGGTTACCCTGCAGGACGGAGAGCTCATCGCATCCGGGTTTCGCGTAAGCCTGCCGGAAGAGCGCCGCAGCGAGGTGGACGCTTACAACGGCAAAGCGCTCGTCTTAGGCGTGCGGCCCCAGGATTTGACCGACGCCCCCTCCTCGCTCACCATGCAGGCGAACGTGGAAGTCATCGAACCGCTGGGCTCAGAAAATTACCTGTATTGCTCGGCCGGCAAGGATATGGTGGCCGCCCGGGTGGATGGCCGCTCGGCCGTGCGTGCGGGCGACACGGTGACGCTCGGCTTTAAGCCGGAACAATTCCACCTGTTTGACGCGGCGAGTGAGCAAGCGATCTCGCATCCCCGCGATGGAAAGAGCGAGGAAGCATAGTGCCGGCAGAAGCCCAGCAGCAAACTTCTTTTGAGGAACCGCCAGACTTCTTCGAAGTCGGCTCGGAAGAGCCGGGCCTGCGCATTTACCTGCGCTACGACCTTTTTCGCGCCCTGGATGAATACGCGGTGCGCGACACTTCCCGCGAACTGGCCGCCCTGCTGGTCGGCCAGGTGCAAGAAGGAGGCCAGGGCGGCAACTGCATCGTGGTCGAAGACGCTATCGAAATCGGCGTAGCCGACGAACGGGAGGGCCGTTTTTCACCGCGGGTCTGGCAACATGCCCGGCGCGTTGCCCGCACCCGATACGCCAACAAAGTCATTGTGGGCTGGTATCACACTCACCCCGGAACCGGCCTGGACCTCTCCCAAGAAGAACGCGAAGTGCACAAATCGTTCTTTCCTGAGGCCTGGCAGGTCATGTATGTAGTCGACCCGGTCAGCCGTGACCGGAATTTTTACCGCAGCCAGGAGAACCGGCTCAGCGGTGTGCGCGGCTTCCGTATTTTCGGCAAAGAAACGGCCGCCCTGAAAGAACGCGAAAGCGCGCCCCCCCCTGCTCAGCCGGCCAGCCCGGCCCGAGCCGAAGAGCCTCTGCGTGAGCGCTACCTGGAAAGGTCACTGGAAAAAATTCTGCGCGGCCAGCGCCGCCCTCCGGTGCGCCCGGTGGACTTGCTAATCATCGGGCTGCTGGTGGCCAACCTGCTGGCCACCTTGCTCCGCTCCGCGCCGGTGGCCAAAGTGGACCTGAATCCCGTCACCGGTCCATTGGGACGGGTGGCCCAGCAGGTTAGCACCCTGAGCAAGCGCCTCGAGAAACTTGAGAAGCATCTGGTAGACCTGCAAGTATTGGACGAGCAAATCAACCAGCCGACCCCGGATGGCAGCGCCACACCTGGCAGCGGCGGCACCCCCGAGGTGGGCCTGGCTCCCACGGAAGGCTCGAAAGAAATTCGCGAACACCTG
>JALHOV010000793.1 GCA_022842865.1 Vulcanimicrobiota bacterium
GGGCGGCTACGTTGGCGAAACGGGAGGCCAGGGACAGCTCGTCGGCCGAGAAGTCGCCCCCGCTCTTTTTCTGACGCACGTTGAGCACACCCAAAACTTGATTATCTTTTAGCAGCGGTACGCACAGGGCCGAACCGGATTCGTCGTGGTCGCGGGCTGGATAAAGAATGGGCTTCTTGTGCAGCGCCACCTTACCGGAAATGCGTTCGCCCAGTTTGACGCGGGTTTCAGCCACCACTTCTTCGGTCAATCCGCGGGCCATTTTGATGGTTAAGGTCTGCCGATCCGGCTCGAGCAACATCACCGAGGCGGTCTCAGCCTCCAGTTGCTGCAAAGTTTCGTCCAGCAGCTGTTCGAGGACGTCTTCTAAGGAGATCGTCCGGTTAAGCGATTCGCTCAATTGCTGCAGGGCGCGTAGCTCGCTCAGCTGGCGCTCCACCTGGCCGAACAGTTGAGCGTTGTGGATGGCGTTGGCTGCGTGGCCGGCCAGGATGCTGAGAGCCTGTACTTCGGTATCGCTAAATTGGGCATTAAATTCGCCAGTGAGGGTGAGCGAGCCAACGACTCGTTGTTGCGAGCGTAGCGGGATCCCCAGCACGCAGGCCGAGTCAGCATCGCCGGGAGTTCGCCGTAGCCGCCCTTCCTGGCGAAGCCAGCACTGTAAGTCTTCGCCGGCATCCACGTGGGTGGTCGTCAGGATGGGGGGCTCGTTGCCGGCTTGCTGCAGCATTTTCAGCTCCGAGTGAACCTGATCGTGCATGACCAGTGTGGCGCCGGTGGCCTTCACCAGTTGACGGGCAAAGATCAGGATGCGCTCGAGTAAGTCATTGAGTTGTATCGTTTCGTTGAGTGTAGTGGCCAACTCATAGAGGCGACGCAGGGTGTCCATATTGGCCTGCTGCTCAAGATAACGCTGGAAAATCTGCTCGAGGGCTCGCACTGCGCTCAGGCCCACCGCAGCCAGACCACCCGGGTTACCTATAATGCGTAGGGTGCCGATCCGACCGGGCGAGAAGGTAACGGGAAAGTCTTGTTCCGAAGCGTTCAGCGGGCGTGCGTCCAACAGAACGCAGGTGTAACCGGAGCCTTGCTCAATGGCGGCAAAAAGGCTCTCAACCAGGGAACTACATGCTTCTATGGGCGAGGGATCCAAAAGGAAATTCCTGTCTCACCCCCCCATTCAACAAGTTCTAATGTTATCAGTTTTAACCATGAGTGTCTAGAACTTTGGCAGCGATCCGTAATCGGGATCGGCTCGATCATTCCAAAGTGGGGTTTCCCCCTTTCAAAAGGACGTATCCGTTCGGACCTGGAAATGGCCGGCCATGGACGATACCGCTGCTCTGCTGCGCCAAGTTCCGCTTTTTTCCGGCCTGGAACCGGAAGACTTGGAGACTCTGGCGAAATATCTCTACCATAAGAGTGTCACCCGCTCTCAGGTACTCTTTCAGCAGGGAGACAAAGGGGATGAATTTTTAATTGTCACCGAGGGTTCCGTTAAAGTGGAGCTGGTCAACCCCGACGGCAAAGAGCTGACCCTGGCCATCTTGAAGCCCTTTCAGTTCTTGGGCGAACTGGCCCTACTCGACGACTTTCCCCGCTCGGCCAACGTCATTGCTCTCGAAGACAGTCAGCTACTGGCCCTAAATAAACGGGACTTCCTCCACGTGGTCAGTCAGTATCCACGCATCTATGGGCCAATTACTCGGCAGTTGACTCGTCGAGTGCGGGTGCTGACGGACGATATCGCCAGCATGGCCTTCCTTGACAGCTTTACGCGCACCGCCCGAAAGCTGGTCAATTTGGCCCAGGACCTGGGTTTGCCCGGTCCAGGACCTTCGGTAACTATTCCCCAGCCGCTCACTCATCAGGAGCTCGCCAATCTGGTTGGAGCCACCCGAGAAACCATCTCCAAGGTGCTCAGCGACATGCGATCGCGCCGATTGATCTCGGTTGAAGGCCACAAAATCACCATACTGAACAAAGATCAGTTTGCTGAGATCGCCAGTCTACCAAGCTTTAGTCTCTAGGAGTTTGCCTGAGAGCAAACTCCGCGGTTTGCTGCGCAAACTTCTAAACCGGAAGACCGGGTTCATCGCTTCAGCTTTTTTTCTGCTCGCCGGGGCACAATCATCCAGCGTGCGTACCGAAACCTCTCACTACACCAGTTATTTCTCGGGGTCCCCGCAGAATGTCTCGCGGCCCTGCCAGGGCGGCGCTGTGTTGATGGGCGGCGGCACCGATGTGGACGAAGCGTTTCAGTGGATGGTGGAACGCGGAGGGGGAGGAGACGTAGTCATTCTGCGTTCCTCGGGGGCTGACGGCTATAATGACTACTTGATGGACCTGGTTCGGCCCAATTCGGTCGAGTCTCTGGTCTTTAAGGACCGCGAGGCTTCTTTCGCCCCCGAGATCGCAGCCAAGCTCGATGGCGCGGAGGCCATTTTTCTGGCCGGTGGCGATCAGGCCGACTACGTCAATTTTTGGAAAGACACGCCCGTGCAGGAAGCGCTGCAACGAGCGATCCTGCGGGGGGTCCCTATGGGCGGCACCAGCGCCGGACTGGCCGTGCTGGGCGAGCAGATTTTCTCGGCCCAGCAAGGGGGCTTGGATTCGGAGGAGGTTCTGCACAATCCAACCGACGAGCGAATCACTTTGGAAGGCCGGCTGGTCGAGCTGCCTTTCATGGATGGAATCCTCACCGAC
>JALHOV010000794.1 GCA_022842865.1 Vulcanimicrobiota bacterium
TTTTTGATCGACACCTGAGAGTGACATCCGACAACTATGAGCATCATCGACTCATTTGCAACCTGGTCGACATCTTACGGGCCAATCCGTGGCCTGAAATGCTGAATGTAATGCTCTTTGTCTACGAGACCTCGCCTTGCACAAACTGCCGCTATGAAGTTCACCAAATCATGAGCAACCAGGGCATCGCTCCAGCTTGGGTAGACGCCGAGTGGCCTCACGATGCCAACCAGCACTGGGACACCCTGTAGTTTTTGGGAGGAATTCCTCCGTTTCACAAATTCGCCTAAATAACCCCCGAATCGTATGCAGACCATACACGCCAACCTTCGTCTTCGAAGCTCATCCCCGTCAGGTGCTCGAGAATGTGTGAAGCTGCCTCGTGAACCGAACTGGCTCCCAGTTGTCGAAACTTCTCGAACGCATCCGGCGCCAAGTTGGGGATGGGGGCGGCAAAGGCGGGGATTCTCCTCTGGTCTTTCAAGAGCCGGACCACCGCCGGCGCGTCACGCCTGGAAAGCCTCAGGAGTTGGCCCCAGGCCGCTTCCTGAGTGCTCTTGATGGTCAACGCATCGAACAGCTTCCGAACTTTGGCGTCGCCGGAGTCCGCCTGGCCTGCGGGTAGGTCGTCAAAATTCTCGATGATCTCGGCCTGGTTTTTCACCTCGGCTTCAATCTGTGAAAAGGCCTCCGCACTGAACGGGACCACCGCATCTGGCCCTTCGTCGGTAAAGCTCGCGCCGCCGGTCCAAACTCTCAGAAAAATAATGACTTCATGACCGTCGATCTCCTCTACGAAGGCCGCCGATGGATGATGAGCGGAAGCTCCCGTCTCAAATCTGACGGTCAGGTCCGGTGGAGGGAAATGCCCCTTTACCGGCTCCTGAACATCCATCCGAAGTTGCACGCGGGCATATCTCTGGTGGGCTGCAGAACTCGCTCTCATCTCGCTAAGCGGTACACGCAACCTGACCCTGGCGACCAAGTTCGACTTGGCCACCATTTCCCAATGCTTATAGAACGGTTTCAGAGTTGGTTCCGCTGACACAGCAAACGAAGCCCAGACCCAAAGGAGCGCCGCTTGGAAGGCACCGATCCGAGGTCTCAGACTCGCAGACAAACTGGGGCTGCCACTCATCATCTCCAGCGATAGCCCCCGGGGTGATACTCAATCGTCCAGGTGCCGGGACGACCGTAGGGATAGCGGCTATTGCTGTCCCAGAGGATTGGCTGGACGACCCGGAATCGCGGTGGATCACTGATCCGGTCCAGCAGGATCTGACCATTGATCACAGTGGCGGTCAACTCCTTACCACGGCCTGTTCTCACGAAGAGTATTCGATAGGTTCCGCCGCAATCACCATCATTCTGCATTCGCCAGGTTACCCCGGCAGAGCCCCTTCCTTCACATCCAGCCGACTCGCCCCTTCCCAAAGGGTCCACCCAGCGGTCTTTATCGTTTGGCCAGCAAGCCCAGACTGCAGCCAGCGCCATCAGCCCAACAATGTCGCGCAAACGGTTCATAGAACAAAGCCTAATGCAGGTCGGTGGCAGTTTGGTGTCCCGCCGTCGCAACACGCCAGATTCCTACCCTATGTGACCGAGATACCTGGGAACTGTGCAGCTAGATCGACTTGGCCAGGCCAGGCAAGAGGTGGATTCCGCCGAATAGCTCGCTATGCCATCTCGAGACCAACTGATCGAAGCGTTGGACCAAGCCCTGGAGCGTTGCGAATACCCAGCTGATGCACTCTCGCCCGATACCCACGTAACTCACGGACAGCGCCTCGGTAGGCGCACTGACTCTCTCCCCTACTTGCCGGAGCGTTCAGTGCCCCAGTTAATTTCACTGCTGAGCACTGAGACCGCCTTGGTGCTAAAGTCGGCCCAAGGCTCGAATCAGGAATTACGCCAGGCGATCCTGGAGCGGGTGCCTGATCGAGTAAAGGAAGACTGGCGCAATGGCCTCGTCCCAGCATGGAGTTGGCCAGCTGACAGCACGATGGCAAGGAGAAAGCCTGTCAAACTGAGGTGGTTGCTGAACATCGCGCATTGGTACGAAGCCTACAGTCCTCGCCACGGCGGTGCTGAGATTGGCCTGCCGGCCTTCGCGACAGCCGCAGCTGTAGCCGGTGGTCTGGGGCCAGGCTCCATCCTGGCGGACCAGATCGGGACCTGGGCACGACGGCTCGCTCCTCGCCAGATAGGCTTGTTCGAAAAACTACTCGTTCGAGACCCTGATGACCCCTTTTTGAGGGCCTGTCTCTGTCATTATCACCGGCTACATGATAATCACTGGGGACATATTCTCTGGCACATTCGGCACTGCCCCGAGAGCTCGATGCTCGGGGGGATTTGCACCTTCACCTTCGGAATGCCCGAATCAATTCATTGCCGACTACTGGAAGCCTGGGCCCAGCAGATCAGACGATATCCAGACAGCGTCCACGTGCTACACCATGCAGCACGTCAACTAGAAGACCGCCAACACAAGCTATGCTTCCTTCTCTATCATCGATGCTCGATTTTGCAGCCGACCAACTCAGCCTGGCTTACTGCGCTGGCCGAACAGGTCGAGGAGCACGCAGACGCGGACCAGAAGTTCAAGTCGCTAGAATTCTACCGTGCCGCCCACGAACGAAGCGCAAGCGATGAAGCGAAGCGTAGCGTTCAACTGGAATGGATGAAG
>JALHOV010000795.1 GCA_022842865.1 Vulcanimicrobiota bacterium
CACCGTCAAATTGCCAACGCTGGCTTTCAGTCGGTCCAGCAATTCGGCCCGGTACTGGACGGGCACCAAATTGACCAGTCGTTCCCCCTGAATTTGGATCGCCCCCGCCAGCTCCTGAGGATGATAGAGAGCGTGCTGCAGATCCAGCAGCCGTTCAAACTGTCCGGTGACGGTCGGGAAGGCCATCGAGCCAATCACGAAGAGAGCGGTGAGCAGCAGAAAATACACGGTGCCCACAGCCAGGCCGCGAGGGCACTGGCGGATGGGCCCCACCCTCTTGCCCTCGAACAGAAGCACCACCGGTCGGGTGAGGTAGGCAATCAGCCAGGCCAATCCAAAAATGCTCAGGGTGACTTGAATGCGGGTGAGAAACCAGATTCCGGATGCCAACATCGAGAGCCACAAGCCGGCTCGAACCAGCGTGGAAACCTCGGGGCTGCTTAGAAGTCCGGTCTGCCTCACCGGCCCGAACTTCTGCGAGACGGTCCGAACACCTGTGCTCTACTGAACCGCAGCCTTGATCAGCAAGCCGACTTCAAATTCCTCGGCGATGCTGCAATAGACCTCCAGCAGATCCAAAAGCTCAGAGAAAACCTCACTGGCCGGCATCGACTCGAATTGGAGCTCCGTGCCGGATTCATTGCTGGCTCCCCAGGTCGGGTAGCGGCCCACCAGCACGTCGAAGCCGATCTGTTCGCCGCGGCTGTCCTCGCCGAAAACCCCCATGTCTTCTCGCCACAATCGGCGAAAAACATAAGGGATGGGATCCTGGCCGGCCGGCTTGACCATGATACCGTGGCGGGTCAGGTAGAGCGAGTAACCTTCGTTGAGAAAGATGATACCCGGCGGGCCTTCCCCGTTCCAGGCGTAAAATTGCATCGGGCCGTCCGGGACGTTGGCACCCGAATCAATCGCGTCTTGCTCTTCATCGGAGGGCGGCTCAAAGTAGGGGCGGCCGTTTTCTTTGGGAATGGCCACCGGCCAGGTCAGCTCTTTGAGCTTTTCACGCAGCCCCAGCAGGTCAGCTAGTAAGGAAGCCGTCTGATGAGCGGCCACAGGCGTGCCGTCGCGAGGGAAACGAGTCCACAAAGAGTCGGGAACGAGTTCATTGAGGGCCCGAAAAAAAATGTCCAGATTGTCGACCTGGCACTTGCAGCCTTCAACCTCCCCCATAATGTTGACCGGACAATCCGCGCAGTAGTCAATAATCCTTGGATTGCCCTCCAAGATGAAAAGCTGACGCAAGTGCTCCCACTCAAATTGGGGACGCCCGTCCATGTGATACTCGTAAATCGTCTCCTGGGCGTGACGGCAAGGACGGAAGGTGTAGTTGAAGATTTCCAGCGACAATTCCCAGCGCTGTGTGTGAGGAGTATCAAGCATTGCCAGGAGGTTCGCAGCCGGCAGAAGGTGGCCCTCCCGCGGCCGACAAAGCCGCCCCGTATGCGCTGCTTTGCCATCAGCGACCTGCATCTATCCTTCACCAGCAATAAGCCGATGGATCGCTTTGGCGATCACTGGCTCAAGCATTGGGAAAAGGTCGAGTGCTCCTGGCGGGAGCGGATCACCGACGAAGATCTTATACTGGTTCCGGGAGACCATAGTTGGGCTCTCAAGCTCGAACATGCCGGTCCCGACCTGGAGTTCATCCAGAATTTGCCTGGTCACAAGGTGCTGGTGCGCGGTAATCACGATTACTGGTGGCAGAGCCTGGGCAAGGTGCGCAAACGCTTTCCGGGTCTGAACTTCCTGCAAAACGACGCCATTCGTATCGGTCCCGCCGCCCTCTGCGGCACGCGCGGCTGGGATCTTCCGGGCAGCAATGGCTTCGAAGACGCCGAAGACGAGAAAATCTACCGGCGCGAGCTGGAACGCTTCAAGTTAGCTCTCGAGGCGCTCGACAAGAATGCTCCGGTGCGCGTGGCCCTGCTTCACTACCCTCCCCTCTTCCCGTATCGGCGCGAAAGCGAATTCACCCAACTGCTCGAAGCTTTCAAAATCGATATCTGCGTTTACGGCCACCTCCACCGCAACGGCGGTCATCGGCCTTTCCAGGGTCAGCAAAACGGGGTGCGCTATTACCTGGTCTCGTGTGACATGATCGATTTTGAGCCCATCGAGATTCCCTGGCCGGAAAGTGCAACCGCGTAAGCGGCTGCTGTCTGTGCAGCGCCACGATCAGGCGGGCACGGCGCACAAAGACCAGCTACTGCTGGAAGAACCCCTGCAACTGACGCTGCAGGGAAAGGGGCAACGGCTGCGACTGGCGACCATTTTGCGCACGCCCGGGCACGATTATGAACTGGTCTTGGGCTATCTCTTCGCTCTTGATTTGATCCGCGCGGCCGAGGACATCAAAGAGCTCGATTATTGCGCGACTCCCCAGGACTACAACCACCTGACCGTTATTTTCCGGGCAGAGATTCCGCAGAAGGCGCTGCAACTGCGCTCCCAAGAATGGGTGCACGGCGGCTGTGGCGCCTGCGGCCAGGATTCCCTGGAAGTGGCGGCGCCGCACGAGGTGGTCCCCGTCTCGCCCTGGGATCCTCCCTGGTTATGCGGCCTACCCGACCAGTTACGTCGCCAGCAAGACCTCTTTGCCAAATGCGGAGGCAGCCACGCCGCCGCCCTGGTGCGACCCGGCGGCGGTCCGGAACGGGTCTTTGAAGATGTCGGCC
>JALHOV010000796.1 GCA_022842865.1 Vulcanimicrobiota bacterium
CTGACCGAGGCCGGCATGGCGCTGAAAGGCACCGTTTCTTCCAGTTTGGCTCTGGGTATTTTGCTCAGCGAAGGCATCGGTGACACCATCCGCGTCTCGCTAACTCCCGCTCCTGGCGCCCCGCGCACCCAGGAAGTGGAGATCTGTCGGGAGATCCTGCAAAACCTGGGGCTGCGCAGCTTCACCCCGCGCGTCACCGCCTGTCCCGGGTGTGGCCGCACCACTTCCACGCTCTTCCAAGAACTGGCCATTCAGGTGGAAACCCGCTTGAAAGAGCGCATGTCTTTCTGGAAAGAGAACGGCTATGAGGGGGTCGAGACCATGAAAGTGGCCGTTATGGGCTGCGTGGTCAACGGACCGGGAGAAGCCAAAGGCGCCAACATTGGCCTGTCGCTGCCCGGCACCGGCGAGAATCCCTCCGCCCCGGTCTACGCCGACGGCAACAAGGTCGCCACCTTGAAGGGCGACGCCGAAAGCATCTCCAGTCGTTTCCTCGATATGGTGGAAGATTACGTGCAGTCCCATTACGCCCCGAAGGCTGTCGTCTAAGCGATGGCCAAAAAAGTCGGCTTCATTCTCAACAAAGCTCCGTTGGAATCGCCGGGAGCCCGCACTCTGTATCATCTGGCCGTCGGTTCTCTGGGCCGTGGCCACGAGGTCTGGGCTTATGCCCACCAGGAGGGGGTTTACCAACTGTTGCGCAATCAGCATTTGCCCGATTCTGAAGAAGGTTCACCCTCCAGTTGGTGGCAGGCGCTGCTGGCCCGAGGCGTGCGTGTGGTTTGCAATGAGCTGTGCGCCCGCAGTCGCGGGGTAGACGGGAAAGAATCGATGCTCGAGGGGGTTACGATGGGCAATCCGGCCGATCTTGCGACGCTTTTAGAACACACCGATCAGGTGCTCTGCCTTTGAGCCGTCCGGTAGTGGTGACTCTTTCCAATTTCAGCCCCAGCACTCCCAGTCTGGTGGCCCCTTTGCGCGTGGCGATCGGGCTGGCCAGCGCCTACCGGCGCCAGACGGTGACCGTGATGCTTTGCGATGAGGGCGTACTCCACGCCCTCAAGGAGCGCAACCCCAGCTGGGTCGACCGTTACTTGACCTCGGCCAGGGCCCACAAGGTCGAGCTCTGGGTCGACCAGCCCAGTCTGGACTTGCTCGGCTTGCAGCCCGACCAGTTACACGCCTCGGTGCAAGTCAAAGAGGCCGACGAATTTTGGGAAGTGCGCAGCGGCTCCTCGCTGAATCTGAGTTTTTAAAATGACCTACTTCATTCTCACCCGCCGCCTGCGTCCACAGGACGCCAGCTGGATGGCCCGGAGCGAGGAGCCCCACCTGATCGTCTTTGGTCAGGGACTGCTCTCGGACTTTACTCCGGTCAAGGAAAAGACCACCATTTACGCACTCCAGGAAGAGGTGAAGGAAACCGGCCTGGTGCCTCAATACGAAGGCAAGCTCGAATTGAAGTCGGGGGGCGAACTGGTGGACTTGCTGTTAGGTGCCCAGTTGGTTCATCTCTAGGAGGGGTTGAGTTTGCGCCCCAGGCGCACACCCAACCAGCCACCCAGCCCCATCGCTGGAGGGGCCACTGCCACCAGGACCATCAGGATCGGGCCCAGGCTAGACCAGCCGTCGCCTCCGCCCGAGTGTGGGCCGGCCAAGAGTTCTCCAACCACAGCCGCAAACGGCACGGACAACAGGAAACCACCGATTCCCCCTGCCAGCGCGTAGCATGCGATCAAGAATTTGCGCATCGGAAGACCCCCTAAAGCAATTTGTATTTGGACAACTCGGTGACCAGCGGGTAAAGTCCGGTAAAATGGTGGACCTTCATGCCGGCAGCCTTGGCCGCCTGGCAATTGACTTCGGAATCATCCACAAACAGGCATTTCCCGATGGACTTTCCGGTTTGTTTGGCGGCCAGCTGGTAAATCGACCTGTCCGGTTTGCGCTGGCCCACCAGGCAGGATAGAACACACGGTTTGAACGGCTGGTAGTAGCCCAGTTCGGCCAGGTATTCCGCGTGTTCCTTAATGGTGTTGCTCAAGGCCCCGACCATCACTTTGGCCCGCAAGTTCCAGCACAGCTTCAGGACGTGGTTGTCGAGCTTCAGCGAATCCTTCATCAGTTGCTTCCAGAGACCCCTGAAATGGTGGGGGTCTGGTAGGACGCCTTGACCCTTGGACCAGAGCACCTCGCCGACTTCCTTCCAGAAGTCTTCCGAGCTGATTTCGCCCTTCTCCAACTTGGGAACGCGTGGCTGTACCGCGGCTCGCACGGCCTCTGGATTGGATTTGAAGACCTTAGCGCCGCGTTCGGCATACGACTCGAGGTCGGCATGGATGAGAACCCCGCCAATGTCAAAGAGAACCGCCTGCACTGCCATAGACCCAGGTGTTCTAGGGGGAGCAGGAGGAACCTCGTTCCTCCTGCAGGGGGAAGAGTTTGGCGGCGAGAACGCGCCGGGCATGCGTCAAAATTTCGAGATTGAGGGTGAAAGCCGCGAGCTGCATTGGGAAAAACTGCAGCTTCCCCTGCGGATTCTTTTGGGCAAGGAAGTGGTGGAAGTCGTCCATCATCGTCCTGGCTTTTGTCTGCTCGGCGACGGCCGTTGCCTGCGCTACAGCGCGGTTTACCAGTCGGGTCCGCAGGAATGGACCTTGCAATGGCA
>JALHOV010000797.1 GCA_022842865.1 Vulcanimicrobiota bacterium
CGGCCAGCAGCACTGCCTGCACGCCGCGGCCGGGGGCGGGGGAATAGGTGCGCTCGGCCTGAGCCAGCTCATCGGCACCCTGTAGCCGGAAGACCTCCTCCAACGGCGCGATCTGGTCCTCGATGGCCACCACACTTTCTTGTCTGCGAATGCGCGCGGCCGTGGCCTGCATCACCGGTATGGTGCAGCGCAGCATGTGGTTGGCCCAGATGACCAGGCTGAAGCCGGCCTTGCGAAAGACCTCAACGGGCGTGCTGTAATACTTGGTGGGCACGATCACCAGCGGGCAGCGGCCCGCCCACTGGCGGGCAAACTCGACGACTTCGTCGGCCCGGCTCTTCTTGCTGTGGATGAGCACTGCGTCGGCGCCCGCCCCGTGATAGGCCTCCGCGCGGCGCAGGGCTTCCTCCATGCCGGCGCCGGCAATCAGGGCCTCGACACGGGCCACCACCACGAAGTCGGGGTCAAGCTGGCAATCTTTGGCAGCTTTGATCTTGCCGCAAAACTCGTCGACGGTGGCCAGAATCTGCCGATCAGAGGCTCCGAAGCTGTTGGTTTTGGGAAATTCTTTGTCTTCGATGCAGACTCCAGCCAACTCGCGTTGTTCCAGTTTGCGCACCAGGCGGCGCAAACTGTTGAAATTGCCGTAGCCGGTATCGCCATCCACCAGGATGGGCACCTGAGTGGCGTCGCTCATAAATTCCAGCGCGTCCACCACCTGGCTCCAGCTGGCTTCGTTGCTGTCGCGCACGCCAAACTGAGCTGACATGCTCAGGCCGCTGGCCCAGATCACGGGGAACCCCGCTTCTTCAGCAATCTTGGCGCTCAGCGCAGTGTGGGCCTCCAGGGCGAACTCCAGATGCGGACTGGTAAGCAACTCGCGCAAACGGGTCGACTTCTTCAAGAAAACTCATCTCGCAATCTCGGTAAAATCAGTTCCTGGCAGCGCTGCCAGTGGTGGGCGTCGTCTACTTCGCACCAAACCAGATCGGGAATCTTGACGGTGGCGACGCGATGCTTGGCGCACAGCGCAACCACGCCATCGCTTTCGTAATGAGCCTCGGGATGAGCCTTGCCCCACTCGTCCATGTCGGCCAAAAGTTCCTTGGAAAAGCGGCAGATGCCCACGAATTCGCCGGCCGGTTCGGCCTCTAAATCCTCGCGGCGCTTACTCATGCTGCGCAGACGTTGATCGGGAGCGTCCACGTAGACCTCGTCTCCCGCCTCGGTAAAGCCGGAGAGCAAAAGAACGTTGGCTTCCTTTGAGTGGGCGACCGCCGGCAAGGCGCGCGCTTCGTAGAGCAAGTCGGACTCAAGCACCAACAGGTCGTCTTGTAACTGCTGGAAGGCCAGACGCAGCGACAGCAGTGAGCCGGTGCTGGCGTAGTCAGGGTTGTCGACGAACCGCAGCTTTTCGGGCAGCGCTTTGTAGACTTCGGCCTGGTGTCCAACTACGAGCGTGACCGGGCCCAATCCGGCCCCTTCGAGCAGACGGATGGAGCGTTGCAAGAGCGTCTCGCTACCGGGAGAAAGCAGGCCTTTGGGAAGGTGGTGGCCCAGGCGTGAGCCCAGGCCGGCTGCCAAAATGACGGTTTTCATAAGTTTTGCGCTCCTCGGAAACGATCGGCCACCTCGCGTGGCTTTTGCTTGGGCCGCGGCAACGAGGCGGCAATGCCCGGCAAGATGGGCGCGTGGATGAAGGTCAGGCCGGTCGATGGGACTCGGGCTGGCTCGCTCCAGCGCAGGATATTGGGATAGCCGCAGCCGCGCGCGATCTCGCAGAAATCCAAGGAAGCCGAGACGGTCCCCTGGGCTCCCGTGCTTTCGTGGATGCCGTTGTCGAGGAGCACGTGGACCAGGTTGTCGGGGCGCATCCAGCCCAGCGAGGTGAGCGCTCCCATGCGCATAATCAAGGCGCCGTCGCCGTCCAGCACCCAGATGCGATTCTTGGGGCGGCGCATGGCCAGGCCCAGGCCCAGACTGGAGGCGCAGCCCATCGAGCCGACCAGATACAGGTGCTGGTCCCGGTCCTCGAGGGCATAAAGTTCGCGACCGGTGTAGCCGGTGGTGGCCACCACCAGGTCATCGGGGCCCCAGATTTTAAGCAGGCCTTGCAGCATGTCGCGGCGGGTCAGGCGCGCCGTGACGGCGGCCGGAACCACCCCGGTCAAAGGTTTGGCCTCCGGCGCCGGCGTGGGCGGGTGCTGGGCAAAGCGACCGGAAGGGATGACCAAAGCGTGACAGCGGCGGAACTCACGCGTTTGACGCAGTTGCCGGCGGAGACATTGCCCCGCTTCTCCGGGATCCTCTGGCAACACCTGATAGGGAATCTGCATCAAATCCAGCAACCCGGGGGTGATCTGGCCCATCAGGTCATGCTGTGGCTCGTCGGGGGGTCCGCCGGGCTGGCCGCGCCATGTCACCAGCAGCAACATGGGAATCGCGAAAGGCTCCACAAGCGAAGTGAGAGGATTGACGGCGTTGCCTAATCCGGAGTTTTGCATCAGGGCCACTCCCAGACCGCCGCCCAACCAGGCTCCGGCCGCAATGGCCACCGCCTCGCCCTCGTTAGCGGCCGGTACGTAATCCAACTGGGGTTGGGAAATGACGCAATCAATCAGGGATTTTAAGTAAGAACAAGGCACTCCGGTCCAGAGGGAGGCGCC
>JALHOV010000798.1 GCA_022842865.1 Vulcanimicrobiota bacterium
CCCCGCTGGGCAAAGAAATGAAGCAGGCCTTGAAGGAGCTGAAGCGCGGCGAAGCGCCCTTTTCCAACCACGAAGATTTTCAGGAAAAGCTGCAACAGTTCTTGCAGAAGCTTCCCTCCGAGGCCACTCCGGAACAGCAGGAATACCTGAAGAACCTGAGCGAGCGAACTCGCAACGATGCTCCGGCTCCGTCCTGGTGGCGCTCCCTTTTCGGCTTTTCTTAAGGGGTTTGCGCAAAGATGAGGTGTTATGAAAATTGGCCCTCGTCCGCTCATCCGGGTCTCGGATGGTGGTCTGCGTTCCTCGGCTAAGGCCGGGCTGGAAAGAGCCGCTGAATTTGTGCTGGAAAACGGACTGCCGGCACTGGGTGCGGCCAGCGGGGGAGTGGCCGGCCTGGCTGTGGGCACGGTGGGTTCCGCCGCTCTGGGCCATCTCAAACTGGATCGGATGGCCGCGGGTCAGTTACTGCTCGGCGTCACCGCTTTGGCTTCGCCGACCACGGCACTGGTCGGGCTGGGTTTGGGAGCGGCGCTGGCCGGAGTTCTGGAAGGGTCAGCCCATTGGAAGCGACCGACGTTTCAGTTGGATCGCCAGGTGTTCTCGCAGAGGTATCGCCAGGAGTTGGAAAAGGACGGAGTCGACCTGTCCGGGACGCGTAGCCTGGCTCAGGCCGTGGTGCGGGCCGAGGCGAGTCGCGGTGCCGCTTACGTTCTGGAGCGGGCCGGGCAGGTGGTGCAGGACGGCTACCGCCCCGAGGACATGAAGCCCGGACTGGATTTTAACTTGTTAGGGTCGCGGATCGTGGAACGCCAACCTCTGGGTGATCTGGAGGTGCAGCGAGTCACTGACCTGCGCAAGCGCGAGGGCACGGATGGCTACGCGCTTTTTGGGGCGATTCTGGTGGATGCCCAGCACGACGTAAAGCAGCCCCACCCCAAGAGCGACTTCCTGATCGGGCACGAAGCCAGTCACGCCCGCCACCACGACTGCGCCGCCGCGCTCGGCGAAGCCGCCGTGCTGGAAGCAGTCGGCCGATCCGCACCCGCCAGCGAGTTACTGCTGGCCCAACAAGAACTTTCCCACCAGCAAGAACTGCGAGCCGACCTCGACGGCTTCCAGTTCGCCCGCCAGCGCGGCCACAGCCCCCAGGACATTCTGCAGGCGGCCACCCAGCTGTTCGGCAACTCCGGCTCCACCCACCACCACCCCTCCGCCAAGAAGCGCATCGAGAGTCTGCAGGCTGCCCTGGACTGAGGCGCGGGCCGGAAGGACGACAGTTGGCGGTCCAGCCGCCCGCGGCTAGAGGACCACGACGCGGAACTTGCGGCCCTTAATGTGGCCTTCGCTGAGATCGTGGGCGGCCTTGCGGGCCAGCGGGGCGCTCACGGCTACGTAACAGAGCCGGTCGTGGATTTCGATCTTGCCCACGTCCTGGGCGGAGAGGCCCAGGTCCCCGGTCAGCGCTCCCAGGATGTCTCCGGGGCGAATCTTGTCTTTGCGTCCGCCCCAGATGTGCAATGTGCTCATGGCCGCCGGCGGGGCAGCGGCCGGTTTGGTTCCGGGCGCGTAGGCGTGACGCTCGATGGCAACGCCGGTCTGGCTTTCATAGTGGTCTAGCTTGGCCTGTTCACGGGCGATTCCCAGGCTGACGGCCAGGCCACTCTTGCCCGCGCGGCCGGTCCGGCCGATGCGATGGATGTAGGTGTCGCTCTGGCTGGTCATGTCGAAGTTGACCACCAGGGGCAGATCGAGCACGTCCAGACCCCGGGCGGCCACATCGGTCGCCACCAAGACTCGGGTGCTTCCGTTGCGAAATCGAGCCAGGGCGCGGTCCCGGTCAAATTGCTCCAGGTCTCCGTGCAGAGCGTCAGCGCTCAGACCGGCTTGCGAAAGCTGCTCGGCCACTCCATTGGCGGTGGCCCGCAGACGCACAAAAACCAGCGCCGACTCGGGCTGGCGCTCGAGCAGCAACCAGCGCAAGGCGTCCACCTTCTGCTCGTCGTGGGCGACTTCATAAAAGATTTGTTGGCAAGTGCTTTTCACGTCCGCCACCGTGACCCGCTGGGGACTGCGTTGAAAGCGCCGGCTGACCGCCTCGATCTGGTCGTCAAAAGTGGCCGAGAAGAAGACGGTCTGGCGTTGCCTGGGCACAAAATCAAACACTTTGCTGATATCCTCCAGGAAACCCATGTCCAGCATCCGGTCGGCTTCATCCAGCACGACGGTTTTGACACGACCCAGAGAGAGGGTTTTGCGTTCCAGATGGTCCAGAAGGCGCCCGGGGGTGGCCACGGCGATATGCATTCCGCTCTGCATGGCGGCAATCTGCGGCCGAATGGGCTGACCTCCCGATAGAATTTGCACCTGCAGTCCCGGCAGGCGCCTTCCCAGCTTGCGAATTTCGCGGGCTACCTGGGTGCACAGTTCGCGAGTAGGACATAGGACCAGCGCCTGAGGATGGCGCTGGGTGATCTGAATCCTCTCCAGGATGGGCAGGGCAAAGGCGGCCGTCTTGCCAGAACCGGTTTGGGACTGGCCGATCAGGTCATTGCCTTGCAGCAGAAAGGGAATGGACTGTTCCTGGACGGGCGTCATCACCCGAAGGCCGAGTTCCGAAAGCACCTCCAATAGAGAGATCGGAAGAGCG
>JALHOV010000799.1 GCA_022842865.1 Vulcanimicrobiota bacterium
CCCTGCAGGCGAGCGCGCAACGGTCTCAAGCAGGGCCGCCATGGCCTTGGTGCTGTGGGAATTCAAAGCGGAACTACCGTGAACGACGTGACGCCACATCGGGTCCGTGCCCTCCAGCTGGCTGAAAACCGGACACCGTAACAACAGGCGCCGGCGCGCCTGGCTGGGGTCGTCGGGGTCGAGCAACATGGCACAAACTCCCAGTTGAGGAGAGGCCCAGCTTCCCGAGTCAAAAGCCGCCCAGACCAGCGGCAGACAGGCCTTGGGGTCAGGGTGAAAAAGGCTGGCCACGCCGGCTACGACCTGATCGCGCCACCCCTCTTTGAGCAACTGCTCCAGGTCCGCCAGGTCGATGGAGATGCCGGCCAGACTGGCCAGGACACCCGGAGTGCGCGCGACGGACGGGCTCATCAGCGGCCAGTACATGCCGCTGAACTCGGCCTCGCAGAGATCCAATAGTTGACCCACGCCCTCCCGTTCGGGCTCTATACTCGCGAACCTGCGGCTCGTTGCTGATACCGTTTCCGCCCGTGCTTAGCGCCTCATCGGGCCTTCCACCCAGGCCTTATGCACTCGCCGCTAACAGTCGCTATTCCGAATCTCCGGCTGCGCCTAAAATAAATAATCAACTACACGATTGCGTCCGGCGTTTTTTGCCATATAAAGTGCCTGGTCCGCCCGGTCTACCAGATCCGCCAAAGAATTCCCACTCTGGACATAGGCGACCCCTATACTCAAGGTCATAGGGTGCTCGACGACACCGCCGGGAGTCCGCAGCAGAAATGGCTGGGCGGCGATCTGACTGCGTAAACGCTCGGCCACCTCCAGGCACCCCCTGGCGTCGGCCGAGCGCAGAAGGATCGAGAACTCCTCGCCCCCCACCCGGGCCAACAAATCTTCCAGACGTAGATGCTGGCGAAGCAGTCGGCTCACCTGAATCAACAGCTCATCACCAGCAGGGTGACCATAACTGTCATTCACTCGCTTGAAAAAATCCAGGTCGAGCATGAGTAAACCAAAACTGCGCCCTACCCTATCGAACAAAGCCATCTCCTGCTCGGCGTGGGTAAAGAAGCTAACGCGATTGAGCAATCCGGTCAGGGAGTCCCTGGTTGCGTTTCGATAGAGTTTTTGCGCCAAACGGACCTCGCTCTCGCTGAGCCGGTTTAGCCTGAAGGATACCTCGTGGGCCAAAGAGACCAGTGCTCCGGCTCGTAGAGGCAATCGGCCTCGGCAAGGTTGCCCATCCAGGAAAGTGCCGTTCGTCGAATCCAGGTCTTGCAAGAAGTATTCCTCCGATTCGAAACCGATGCTTGCGTGCTTCCAGCTAATGGCTGCATCTTCCAAACAGAGCTGGCACTCGGGACTGCGGCCTATCAAAAAGTCATCTTGGCCAAGTGGAACGACCAGTCCGGCGGAGGCTCCCTGCAAAATTTGTAAGCACACCCGGCTCGGGCCCAGGGCAGAAGGCGCAACGGGCAAGACGCGACGCTCCGTTTTTGGCGGTTCCCCGTGATTCATTGGTCGGGCCATCCGTCTTTCAGTCGGTAGTCTTCCCACCACTCCTGGGCCTCGGTCTGGCTCCAAGGCGAGAACCCGGGCATAGATTCCAGAGACAGTAAAAGCTCTTGGGCGGTCTGAGGTCGTTCCTCCGGTTTCTTTCGTAGGCAGCGCTCGACCAGCAGGTCCAGTTGACGGGGGATTTCCTGGTCGGTCCGCCAGGATGGCCTGGGTGGACTGGATTGCTGGTGGGCCAACATGGTCTCCAAGTAGGTCTTGCCGGGGAAAACCTCCTGGCCTGTTAACATCCAGAAGGCCAGACAACCCAGGCTATAGAGATCACTTCGGGCGTCCGCCGCCTCCCCTCGACTTACTTCGGGAGCCATGTATTCGGGAGTCCCCAGCACAACATTGGGACCGGTGACCGTATTGGGCTGGCTGTTGCGTTGTCGGACCAGACCGAAGTCGAGCAGCTTGGCGCAGTCCCCTTGCGAGGGAAGGTAGGTGACAAAAAGGTTGGCGGGTTTGATGTCCCGGTGGATGAAGTTTTTGCCGTGAGCCTCCTGGAGCGAAAGGCAGGCCTGAGTCAAAATGGTGACCGCTCGC
The DNA here is from genome assembly GCA_022842865.1 of Vulcanimicrobiota bacterium. Taxonomy (GTDB): domain Bacteria; phylum Vulcanimicrobiota; class Xenobia; order Xenobiales; family JADMJV01; genus JADMJV01. The sequence continues at coordinate 2,107 of JALHOV010000799.1, forward strand.
CGCCAGGGCAGAGGACCGTGTTGGCGGACCAGTCGGTCAAGGTCGAGCCCATCCAACAGCTCCATCGCCAGGTAGAGAGTGCCGTTAGCGTCCTCTCCAAAGTCAAGAACCCTGACCGTGTGGGGACTTTTCAGCTCCGCCAGCGCTCGCGCCTCCAGTCGGAAACGGGCTACTTGCTCCTCCTCTTCCGAGGGAGTTCTGCCACCGACTTTCATTAACTTAACGGCGGCCATCAGATGGAGCATCTTATGGCCGGCTAACCAAACTTCACCCATTCCCCCTTCAGACAGGCGGCGTTGTAGCCGATACTGACCCAACTCGTAGCTTTCCAGTGCCTTCTGATTGAGTTCTGCTACCGCCAGCGCCGGCAGAGTTGCTGCCCCAATGGCCAGCAAATCCCCAAGAAAAAGCACGATCGACTGTTCCAGGCTCCACACTGGAAAACCCCAAAAACTGAGGATGAGCTGCGCCAGGGGTTGCGTTAAAAGACAAAAAGTTGCCACGATCAATG
>JALHOV010000800.1 GCA_022842865.1 Vulcanimicrobiota bacterium
ACCCTCACCGCAAAAGGGCGCCACCACCCGTCGGGTATCGGTGTTCTTGAGCAAGTAGCGGCAGATCAGACGACACACCTCCAATCCGAGGCCGCGCGCCCAGGTGGAAGGCCCGCGCTGGGGCACCACGTCGGCCGTAGAGTTCTCCAACGGCGGCCTGAGAACGGGGGCGAAGCAAAGCAAGTGACTGTAGCCGGGGCGACCAAAAGTGGGGTTGCCGGGTGGCACTCGCGCCACCACTTTGTGCCAGAGTAAACCGTGGCCCAATTGGCGCGCGGCCACCTGACAGAGAAAGGCCTTATCGATCCACAAACCCTCGTGCTTGACGTCGCTTTGAAAGAAGAGCGTCACCCCCTCGGGAGGGCAACTGCTCATCACCCGGGCCGCCGCGGCCACAAACCAATCCTGCCACTGGGCCAGCGCAAACTGCGGAAACTCCGAGAAATCCGGCAGCGAAGTGACCAGCGAACACCCGGACAGAACCCCTCGCTGCTCCAGCCACCCCAGCGCATCTTCGCAATAGACCTCCCTGCGGGGTGAGGGGGGGAATTTGAGGGGAAAGGGAGAGGCCTCTCCCTCCACTCCCCTTCTCACTGTGAGGCTTTAGCCTCCAGCAACTGGTAAGGGCCTTCGAGGGATAGGATGCGGCTGATTTTGAGGCCGGCGCCCTGCAGCAGTTTCTCATACTGCGCGGCGGTGCGTTCGCGACCGCCGGTCATGACCATCATGTTCAGGTCCATCATGGCGGCGGGCGAAAAATGGGGAGGCTCAGCCAGGAGCATTTCAGCAATGAGCAGAGTGGCGCCGGGCTTCATGGCAGCAGCAATTTTTTCCAGGATTTGAGAGCACTGCGCATCCGTCCAGTCGTGCAAAATATGCTTCAGAAGGTAGAGATCGGCCCCGCTGGGGACCGTCTCGAAGAAACTTCCAGACACTTTTCCCACTCGCCCGGCTACGCCCAGTGCTTCCAGTTCCCGGTCCGCCCCGGCCAAAACGGTCTCCAGGTCGAAGAGCAGGCCCCGAGACTGGGGGGCATCCTGCAGCAGAGCGCCCAAAAACTGCCCGTGGCCGCCTCCTACATCGGCTATCAGGGCGAACCGGGTGATGTCGTAGGCGTCTTTTAGTTGCTGCACAAAGGCCCGGGTCATGCTGGCCATGGAACGGTTGAAGCGCTCGGCTTCGTCGGGGTGGCCGGCAAAATACTCGAAAACGTTGTCCACACCCAGCGCCTTCTGGTAAGCCGGCTGGCCGGTGGTGACGGTGTGCTCAAGCTGATACCAGCTGTGCCAATGAGCCGGGTCAGTCATCATGACCATGGCGTCGCGCAGAGAGCGAGGATGAGAGGGCAGAAGCACCCGACCCAGGTCGGTCAGGCCGAAAACCCCGGCCTCGACCTCCTGGGTGACGCCAAGAGTGGCACAACCCCGCAGCAGTCGCTCGACCGAATCGGCGTGGTAGCCTTGCTGAGCAGCAAGTTTGTGAGCGGAATCAGGACCCTGTTCCAGTCCTTCGAGCAGACCCAAACGAACGGCCACCGAAAGCGTCATAGCGGCCCAGTGGCCGCTGCCCATCTGCATAAGAACCTGCTCCGGGCTGAGCTGGGGAGCGGAAGTTGTGGCCACCTGGGACCTCCTGTTATTTCTTTTTGCCCGGCTTCTTGCCGGATTTGGCCGAGGCAGCCGCCAGCTTCTGCTTGTAGCCGGCTTCCTTAGGAAAATTCTTGACCAGCCAGGCAAAATGAGTGCGTGCCTGATCTTTCTTGCCCATCTTCAGATACTGTTCGCCGAGAAAAACGCGCCAATGACGAGTCGCTTCCTCGGAAGCCGTCAATTGTTGGGCAGCCAGTCCAATGGCGTCTTCGGGGCTTTTTTCCAACATCGCGGCCACCTCGGCCTTGGGGTCCTCGGAAGCGCCGGAGCGGGTGAACAGGCTGACGAGCAGGAGCAATCCCAAGACAGCATTGGCGGCGACGGAGATCTTAAACCAGGGGATCTCGCGCTGGGGGACGAGCGGCACTGGAATGGTGCCGCTTCGGGGACTTCTGTGTTCGCTCACGGAGCGCGCTTCTCGGTTCCCATCAACCTCTCCCTCTTTTGCTGGTGATGCCAGTGGCTCTAATTTGATATACCCCGAAGCTCTACAAAATCTCCCCTGCCTGCCTCAAGCGTCTCGTCCGAATCCAGCCGCGTTGCGGTGCCCCCCACCGCCAAAGCCGCGAGCGACCTCGGCCACGTCGAACTCTCCGATCGATCGAAGAGACCAGGCTTGTTTGCCGTGCTGGTTCCAGTAGTAAACCGCCGAGAAAGGGGCCCCAGGATGAAGCCGACAAAGTTCGTCTCCGATTTCGCTTTGGAAGAGACATGAGTTGACGGTGGGCACGCTATGCTCCCCCACCGGCTGAAAGCGCGCCCGGCTGACGGCGCGAGCAATCTGCTGATTCTGAAAGGTCAGAATGGCCCGACCCTCAGCCCGCAAATCGTCCGCCGAAAGACTCGACCACTGAGTAAAATCCTGCGGGTAGCACTGAAGGGCCAGGGATACCTCGCGGCTTTCCGGCAGAGCCCAGCGCCACAGGTCGCGGTCCTCAACATAGGCCAGCAAGTCCGGCAG
>JALHOV010000801.1 GCA_022842865.1 Vulcanimicrobiota bacterium
AGTGGAGGGCCAGGCGCGCCAGGCTCTAGAAGGTTCTTCCGAGCAAATTGGAACGAAGCTAACCATCGCTCCCGGCGCAAGTGCAACAACGGGTGCGAGTGGCGGCGGCTCGGCCAGAACGCTTTCGGGAGCCAGTCGTGGACTGGAAATCCCCAAACTCAGCGCGCCCAACTTTATGGCTATCGCGCCGGCCCAGCGCCGCGTCAGCTAAGAAGACTCTGACCGTGCCAACGCGAAGGATCGGACGTGCAATCACAACTCCAGGTGAACGAGTTCCAACAACTTTTAGAAGACATTCGCTGCTCTCGCCTGACTGCTTTCGATGCCCTTGCTCAGTTCGAAGCCTGGATGCAAGCCGTCGAGCGCTCGCTGCAAGCGGCCTCGGAGGAATTGCAGCCAGGAGCTTGGCAAATCGACGGTCCGGAACAGGCAGCCCTCGATCAGTTTGAGCGAAGCCAAAGGCGGATTCGCGAGCATCTCAAGGAAATTGGCGCCCTCTTTCGAGCCTGCGACACCCTGGAGCAATTCCAGATCCGCGAAGCCGAACTCGACCAAAAGTTGCTAGAACTCGAGGCCAGCCGACGGGAACTGGAAGAAGCTCTGGCGTCGGTTGAGCCCGCGGCAGACGAGCATGGTCCGCTGCCAGAGCTGGTTAGGGACTGCCTCGACCACCTCCAGGCAGGGCTCAGCCGGTTGGTGAACTACGCAGAACTTCGAGAATCCGAAGAGCTCGAGCAACTTGCACTGGAACTGGACCTGGCCCAACGGTCGCTCAGGGAGTTTATGCAAAAGAATGATTGAAACCCGGCTCCAACTTGACCATCTCGACAGACTGGAGCGCCTCCAGGGCCAGCTCCCGGAGGCCTTCCGAACCCCGATCAACCGTCTCCAAGAGAGTCTGCTTTTGCTCGAGCGAACTCCCCCGCACCTGAGCTGGCTGCTAGAAGACGAAAGCGGCCCGGCCGGCTACCTCATGGCCTATCTGGCGCCCAGCGCGATCGAGTCGGAAGCGAAGGAAACGGTGATTTGCATTGGCGATTTAGTAAGCGCCGGCAAGCCCAACATCTTTTATCGGCTGCTGTGTCTGTTGAAGCAAAGCCTGGAGCAACACTCCCTGCAGCATTTGGCTATTGAGGCCAACTGTCGCGCGGCCATGGCCTCGATGGTTACAGAGCATTCCAAAGCTCTAGCCCGGCTAGGCTACGAGATGGTGGCCGAGCACTCTTCCTGGAACGAGTCTTTGGAGGAAACCCTCTGGTGGATTCGCTTGCATCCTTTAAAGGACCAGACCATCGCTACCCGTGACCAGGTTTCCTGGTCGGCCGAGCTGCAAGAGCCCTCCTGAAGGTATTTCCGTCTGGCGGGCAAAAAAAGAACCGTGCGATTGCGTGCCGGCTTAAGTCTCGTCGAAGTCATGGTAGCGGCTACCGTGCTGACGATCGCAGGGTTTTTCTTGCTTTCGCTTCTACCCGTAACGGTGATGAGTGTTCGCCGAAGCGAACATCGTTCTCAGGCCACGGTGCTCGCGCAGAACTGGTTAGAACGCTTTCGCCTCTCGACCTTCAGTGCCTATGCTGCCGACAGCACCCCGGTCATGCTGCCTCCCACCACTCTTCCCGACGGAATGGAACTGCGCCCCGAGTATTTAGTCAAACCGGTCGCGGGAACGACGCGTGCCAAAGTCTTCCGAGTCAACGTGCGCTGGAAAGAACGAGGCCTGACTCTGCTCGTTTTCCGCGAGCTGACATTGGCCGCAATCAGCCGATGACCCGCAGGTCAAGGGGCGCAATCAGTCTGCTAGAGATCATGATCGCGGGCAGTTTAGGTCTACTCGTGCTGGGCTATGTCACCTATCTATTGGTTCAAACCACACGAAGTTCCCTGCGTGCCCAGGCCCAGGTGGGACTGCAGCAACTGGCATTAACAACCATGAATCGGTTGGTCAGAGATTTGCAAAGCAGTACCCCGGCCGGCATTACCTGGGAACCCGATCTGGGCCCCACTCACCTGCGCGTGCTGGCTATCCAGCCACTCCTGGATGTCGACGGCGATGGCCTACCGATTTACGCGGACACGCATCTGCTGACTTACGCTTTTGACCCGGCACTCCGGTCTCTGCGCCGGCGTGAGTGGCTGCCCCCGCAAACCATGCCTGTGCCGCTATCCAATACCAACCCGTCCCGTCTCACCAACTCTCAGTTGCTGGGCTGCCTGAGCACCAACCAGTTCAGTCTTGAGACATCCGTCCCGAACCTCAACAGCTTTCAGTTTTCCAACCCCTACCCGCCACCCAATCTCGGCAATCCGTTCGAGTTAGACCTGGGCTTCCGCCAACATGTAGTGAGCGGCACGCAAGACGAAGCCTTTTCGGTGCAACGAGTGGTCGTCTTGCGCAATCCGAAATGAAACGCTGGTGTCTTCTGCTCCTGTGGTCCGGCCTTGCCTGGGCGCAAGCCCCACCAGACCTGCGCGTCAAGGTGACCTTCCACACGGAGCCTGCTCATCTCCAGATTTTCAGTGTGACCGAAGCCGGTGTAGGACCCCTGGGCGAAAGCCAGGTTCCGCTCTTTCTGCATCTGCAGCCAGGACGA
>JALHOV010000802.1 GCA_022842865.1 Vulcanimicrobiota bacterium
CGTCGGGCGACCAGGAGGGTTGCATGGCGTTTTCCAGCAGCACTCTGTCGTTGCCGGGCTGTTCGAACAAATAGAGTTTGTTTTGGCTGCCCTGCCCGGCCCGATCAAAATGAGGTTCACTGGGCGTTTCGGAGGTGACCGTGTAGATCAGGGTCTTGCCGTCGGGGCTGACCGTGCCCTCCGAAATGGAGTTTAGCTTGACGAAATCCTCGGGCGTCAGCCCTTGGGCCAGGCTAACGCCGGTCAGCAGAAGAGCCAGAAGTAGGGTGCGCGGCATAACGGTCCTCCTTTATACTTAGAGGGCAAGTTTCTTGAATCTTTTTCAACCTCCTGTCTGGCAACAAAAGAAGACTGAGTTGGTCCCTTTGCTTACTTCTGAAGCAACTCGAGCAGCCAGCCGTTGACCTGAGCGGGAGCTTCATGCATGCAAACATGATACCCAAGTGGCAGCACCTGCACGGTGCCTCCCAGCGCTTTGGCGCTTTCCTTTCCCAGAACCAGGGGAATGAGCGGGTCCAGGGCACCCAAGACGGTCAGTCTGGGCATTTCAATCTTGTTGTAGAATGGAGTGCAGTCCCAACTTTGCAGCACGTCGCCGAGCAGATGCTTGCAAACCTCGGAGTTGGCGGCGATAAAGGCCTCGGGTCGGCGAACCACGTCGGCTCCCGGTGTGATCAACTCCAGCAGTCGATAGGGAAAGCTGCGGGGAATGGACTGAGCGGTGTTCAGCAACGCCAGATGGCGAATCCGTTCCGGGTAGCTGGCGGCCAGGCGGGTGCTCAAGTAGCCCCCGAAAGAATGAGCCACCAGGGAAAACTTCTCGGGCATCCAGTCCAGAAACTCCTCCAGGTCGGCGTAGAAGTCATCGATGGTGGGCTTGGGTTGAGGCCAGGGTGAGCGACCGTGGCCGCGCAGGTCGATGGCTACCACCCGGTATCGCTCGCTGAGGGCCTTCATTTGCGGGGAGAAATTGCTCTGGTTGCCGGCGGCGCCGTGGACCATCAAAACGGTGTCCCGGTTTTGGTGGCCTACTTCGCTGAGGTGCAGCCAGTGCCCGGGAGATTTTTTTGAGTCAAAGGTATGGTAGCGAATTTGCATCCGCCTACCATAGCATAGCGGCCCGCCTTCGTTGCAAGCCATGGGCGCGGCGCAATTTTTGCATGAGCGCTTCTTCCAGTTGGTCCACGGTGGCGGCCGGCGAGAGTCGTTGACTATCCACCGCCAATTCCCCCTGGCTGCTCAGGGCGGCCCGGCAATGAGCGTTGCGCAGCCATTCCTCGGGCACGCGCTCGCTGTCGGGGCGCAGCGCGTTGCGGCGCATCCGTTCGCCCAAGGAGCATTGCACCTGTAGGGACAGGTATACGGCACCGTGCTTTTCGGCCAGGCTTTTCACCTGGGTCCGCGAGGCGTGGTTCAGGAAAGTGCCATCCAGCGCCAGCCGGCCCCCGCGCTCCAGTATGGCTTCGGCCATAGCGAAAAGGCCCTGATAGATGGCCGGGCGCAGTTCGGGCAAGAAGCGGTCGCCGATCAAGGCCTGATTGACGGCGTCCGAGGATAGTCGCGGAACCTGGTGACGCTGGCAGAACTCGCGGGCGACCGTGCTCTTGCCCGCGGCCGGTGCGCCCCAGCACAGCACGATCCAAGGCTTCTGGGTAAGGAGTGTGTGGTTGCTGTAAACGGAAATCCATTCGTTCATGGCTCCACTCTAGCAGGCACCGTCCGTGAGGTTTTCCCCTAGGGTGGTGCCTTGCGTTGCAGTCGGGACTTGGTAGTTCTCTCGGCCGGAGCGGGTGCGGCCGCGGCCTTGCGAAGGACCGGGGCGCGATCGTCGGGCGCGGGTGCTTCGGCAGGAGGAGTTTCGCGCGGGGCGGCTTTTTCGCGCTGCTCCTTGATCAGAGCCGTGTGGCGGCGTTGGGCGCGTTCCGCCAGCTGGGTTTTGCCTACCTGACGCAGGATTTGGGTGGCTCGCTCCCAGGCGCTGATGCGAAGGCCGATTTCCAGCTGCTCCGTGGCCGTGACCCGTTCCAAGAGCTTTTGCACGCGCGTCTCGGCAAGCTCCCATTGAGCGGTCCGAACCGAGTGATCGGTCGCCATGGAGAGCGTTTCGATGTATTCTAAGCTGCCCGACTGATCGGCTCCATCCAGCAGCTCCAGCGACTCGCAAAACAAGTTCTCTGCCTGGTCGCGTCGCTCCAGCCCGTCCCTTTTTGTATCGGAGACGTCTAGCTGGCCAAATGCCTGCAGGGAATAGCAGTTGGCCAGTGCGGAACGGCACTGGGCTAACAAGACCGGCTCAAAGTAGTCCAGTTTCTGCACGACCCGAATGGCCTGCACAAAGTCCACTTCCGCCTTGGCCAGTCGCTTGCCCGCCACGGCGGCCCGGCCCATAGCCAGATGATAGCTACATTCCAGCATGGCGTCGTCAGGGTATTTTGCCACCAGGCTGCGTGCGCGCCGAAGCAGGGTATCCGCCTGCACCCCCCGGTCCTGTTGCACGTGCAGCCGGGCGAAATTGATGCAAAGCCGCACTACCGCTTTCTCGTCTTCGACCGGTTGCGAGCAGCAATTCAGAGCGTCTTGATAGAGCC
>JALHOV010000803.1 GCA_022842865.1 Vulcanimicrobiota bacterium
CCGACCTGTCCCGAAGCGACCCCCGCATTTCCAACAATTTACGGGAGCTCCAAAGCTGGAACGTAGGACTTTCGGTGGATGACTTTCACTTCGCTGAAGTTTCCTTAAGAAACCTCGACAAACGCGGCCTTCGCTTCCTCAAGCTCAGCCCCAAGATCACGCAGGACCTTGATCAGCTGCCCATCCGCCAGCTGGTCAAGGGCGGGTTGCTGGCGGCCGAGGCGGCTGGCGCTCGAGTCGTGTTCAAAGGCCTGGAAAACCAGGGACTTTTGGACCTGGCTATGCAAACGGGGGGCGTCTGGGGCCAGGGGCACGCTTTGTGCCCCCCAGTGACCTGGCCCGAGATTGAAGGGCTGTTGTCCAGCCGACGACCTCTAGCACGGTAGACTTAAATCGTCTGCCAGGACCCCTTCGAAGTCGCGCGAAGTATGGTCAACTTTGGCACAGTTCTACTATGAAGGGCGCGACAGTGAGGGGAAAGCCCTCAAAGGAATGCTCCAGGTTCCCACTCGGGAGCGTGCCATTCGTCAGCTTCAAGAAGCCAACGTGGTGGTTGTCCTGGTCGAGGAAGTCCGTCCGCCCTGGAATCCGGTTGCCGCCCTGCGGCGTTCCTTGCATCGCTGGGGCTACGAGCGAGTCGACAGCCGAGATGTCGCCATTTTCACCAGACAGCTGTCGTTGCTTTTGGGTGCAGGCATCCCTATCTTGCGTGCCCTGGAGGCACTGAAAGAACAGGTTTGGAGCAGTGCCTACCTGAACCTCGTCTGCAACGACCTGGCCGAGTCGGTGGCTCAGGGAAACCGCTTGAGCCACGCGTTCGCCAATCATCCACGAATCTTTTCGGAAACCTACATCAGTCTGGTTCGAGCGGGTGAAAGTTCTGGGACCTTGATGGAGATTCTCAATCGGCTGAGTAACTACTTGGAACGCAACTATCGAATTTCACAGAAGCTTCAGTCCGCTCTGGTCTATCCAGCTCTGGTTTTCGCGTTGTCGATCACCATGGTATTCCTCATGTGTAGCTTTGTGTTGCCCATGTTTCTCCAGTTTTTCGATGGCCTGGCCATCCGAATGCCGGCGGCCACCCGAAGCTTGATCGCGGTGGCCACTGCCATAGGAAATCCCTGGGTATTAGGGGCGTTCGGCCTGTGCATTCCTCTGTTGGTCTACCAGGCTTCCCTGCTTTGCCAAATTAGCAGTGTGCGCCAGCGCCTGGAGAAATTTCTTCTGGAGTTGCCGGTACTCGGAACTCTTTTCGTGCAGCTGGTCGCGGCCAGATTCTGCCGCACGGCCAGCATCTTACTAGAGTGCGGCCTGGGCCAGATGCAGACTCTGGATCTCCTCGGTGATGTGGTAGGCAGCCTGGTGTTGGGGGACGAAGTAGAGGGGATGCGGGCAAATATTCGCGACGGGCGCGGAAATTTTTCCAGTGAATTACTGCAGACCACCTTTCTCCCTCCCGTCTGTGGTCATATGGTGGGCGCGGCCGAAGAGTCCGGAACGATGCCTCGCATGTTTGGACGCCTGGCCGACTTTTTCGAAGAGGCCGTCGATGAAACAATCGTGCGCGCGCTGGCTTTGATTGAACCCCTGATGCTGGGCGTCATGGGCACTCTGGTGGCTCTGATCCTGATTTCGATTTTCCAGCCGATTTATGCTCTATTGGAGAACCTGTGAGGCGCCGTCGAGGCTTTGCTCTGGCGGTGGTGATGTCGTTGATCGTCATTTTGGTGCTGATTGCCCTGGCCGTGGGGAGCACTGGCATCGCGACCTTAAATCAGGCGGGAACCCGGCATTTATCCATGCAGTCAGTGTATGCGGCGGAGGCAGGGCTGGGATCGGCCTTCCGCGAGATTGTCCAGGGGAACGCCTGGACCGGCTACACCGATGTCGCCTACGGAAGAGAGAGTCGCTACACGGTGGTGGCCACTGCCGGTCCGGCCGCGGCTGGACCCTCTCATCCGGCCATTCCGGCAGCGACCGTGTACTTGCTGGCGACCGGCACGACCCGAGGCCGCTATGCCCGACGCGTAGGCGTTTTGCTGGCTGGCTCAGGAGCGCCGGGGGCCGCCGGTGGCGGTTACGCTCTGGCGGGGGGCGCCCGCATCAGAGAACAAGGCAACGGAACCGTAGCCGGCAGCATCAAGGCCTCTGGTGACGTGAGGACCCAGGGAAGTTTCAAGATTATTCCTTTTCAGGGCAGTGGTCGCATCGCCGCGGGGGGGAGAATGGAACTGGCCAACAACACGCGTCGTGACCCGAGTCAGGAGTTACGCGCTCGCGACACGATTTCGATCGGACCCGGGAACATGGCGATGGACCCGGTGCGACTGATCTTTCCAGGCGATACCACGCCGGCCAGTGCGCCCTGGATTGCCGACGGCAGCAGATTCAGCAATACTCTGAACCCGGGCGACATCGGCGAAGTTTTGCCCAATCCCAATCCTGAGTTGTTGCTGGGGCTTCTTCCGGACGGAGCCGGCGGGTATCTGCCGGATGGCGTGGACCCGAGTCTTTATCAAATCGACCCCGCCCGTACGGATGTGGTTCAACACAGCGAAGTCGATGATCGGAAGATCAAAAGTCTG
>JALHOV010000804.1:0-2146 GCA_022842865.1 Vulcanimicrobiota bacterium
GCCTCCAGCACGACTCGCGAGAGCAGGGGCAGCTCGGCACCCTGGCTGCGCAGCAACGGAAAGATTCCCTTGAAGAGCAGCGATGGCGCCAGCATCAACATCACCAGCGTGATGGCGAAGACAAAGGCCGGGTAGGTCAGCGCGCCCTTCACCTTCAGGGCCGTGCGGTAGTTGGTTTCTTCGTAGTCGGCCAGTTTCATCAGCAAGCGGTCCAGCCGCCCGGTTTTTTCGCCCACTTTGACCAGGTTCACGTGGAAGGAGTCAAAGCAGCCGCTCTGATTCTTGAGAGATTGAGAAAGCGATTGGCCGGTGAGTAAATCCTGAGCTAAATGAGAGCAAACCATCCGCATGGAAAGTTCTTCCGACTGTTGCGAAAGCACGTCCAGACCTTGATGAAAAGGAATGCCGCTGGCGGTCAGCAGGGCCAGCGAGCGGAAAAAGACCACTCTGGATTTACGCCGGGGTCTGAGCACCCCGATCTGGCTGACAATTTCCACTCGCTCAAGTTCCCTCCCTCGGCCCCGCTTCCTCGGCAGGAGCAGCAGGGAGTTCGCCAAAAAAAAAGGCGGTGCGCTGGATCTTTGTTTTGCTACTCTGTTTTTTTGCCTGGGCCGAGCCGCCTGCGCAGCAGGCCAATGTCCAGGCGGACCCGGTGTCCGTTCGCTTTGCGAGCCAGCCTCCCGTGCGTAAAGTTCACCTGGACGATCAGGACTACTCTCCCAATTCGGATGGTGTTTTTCGTCTGCCGATCGCAGGACTGAATCGCCAGATCGTGACGCTTGACAATGCTCAGGGAGTATCGCAGAACATTACCTTGCCTGACGTCCCCGACAGTCAGAAAAGTCTCGAAGTGGGGGTGCAGTGGGGGACTGACTTTCGCCCATTCTTCTTTCTGCTACTTTTGTCACCGGTTCTTCCGGCCTGGTGGCTCCGGCGCCGTTCCAGGCAGACCCGGCAGCAAGTGGTGGAACTTCATCAACAGCAGACCGCCGTGCTCGAAGTGGATCCCAGTTTCCCGCTGGTCGGACAAACGCTGGGAGTCTACTGTCTGGAAGCTCCCCTGGGGCAGGGCGGTATGGCCACTGTTTACCGCGGTCGCGGCCCGGACGGAGTGGCGGTGGCTGTCAAAGTCATCAGCACCGAGACCGAGAATCTGGAGTTTCGCACCCGGTTCGAGCGTGAGATTCAAGTTTCGCACACTCTCAAGCATCCCAATGTCGTAGAGGTTCTCAATTGGGGGCAGGACGAGCAGAAGGTCTACCTGGTGCTGGAGTTGATCGATGGACAGAGCCTGCGGGACTTGTTGCCTTCAGGAGGACTGCCGCTCGCCCGCGCCATCGAGTGGAGCGAATCGATTTGCGCCGCTTTGGAGTATGCCCACGAGCGCGGCGTAGTGCACCGCGACCTCAAGCCCGACAACGTGATGGTTACGCGAACGGGCACGATCAAGCTGATGGACTTTGGCCTGGCGCGTGACCACGAAGTGCAAACCGTGACGATGACCGGACAGGCTTTGGGCACCCCTAACTACATGCCCCCCGAGCAGGTGTTGGAAAAGTCGACCAAGACCACACTCAACCCGCGCTCCGACCAGTATTCCCTGGCCGTTACCGTCTATGAACTGCTGTGTGGCGTTCTACCTTTCAATGGCGAGAGCGCGATTGCCGTCATCGGCAAACATCTCTACGAGCAGCCCGATTCGCTGCTACAGCACAAGCCCGAACTTCCCGTTGCCCTGGAAGCCGCCATCTTTCGCGCGCTGGCCAAAGACCCGCTAGAGCGATTCGAGAGCGTGGCAGCTTTTCGCCAGGCCCTCCGGACCGCCCTATCGTGAGGCGGGGGCTGCTGGTCTGGCTGCTTTCGGTCGGACTGGTAGCCGAAGCCCCTCCGCCCGTGCTGGTCCGCTTTAACTGCCGCCCCCCGGTGCAACACGTGCAAACTTTGCAGGGCAGCGAGATCAGCACCACCGACGAAGCCAACGTCTTCCGCTTTAGCGTGGAGTCGAATCCTTATCCAGGGGACCTGCTGGCCGACAACCCTCGCCGTTTCCGCCTGAGCGGGCACGGCTTCGTAGGCACGGCGCGACTGGAGTTGAGCCAGTTGCGACAACTGGAGTCTCAGGGTCGAGCAGTCGACGTAGCCGATT
>JALHOV010000804.1:2156-2587 GCA_022842865.1 Vulcanimicrobiota bacterium
ACCAATGCCGCCCAGTTGGCTTACCTGGCCCGACGCTTTGCTCCGGTCGCAATTTTGGGAGGGGTGGTTTTGCTGGCCCTTTTGGTGCTGTTTCTGAGGCGCCGGTCCCACTTGGGTCGATTGCAGGCGCGCCAGCGGCTGCTGGATGAACTCATTCGCCCATCTTCGGACCCTCTGGTGGGCACTAAGGTCGGATCTTACCGTTTGATCAGCCGCCTGGGCGCGGGTGGCATGGCTCGTGTCTATCGTGCCGTTCCTGACGGCACCCTCGATGCGGAACAGGTTTGTGCTCTGAAGATCGTGCGCCCGGAGAAGGATACACCGGAGTTTCGCTTGCGTTTTCAGCGCGAGATTCAGGTGACCATGACTTTAGACCATCCGAATGTGATTCGCGTGGTGGATTTCGGCAGTCTGGAGGATTTCGATTTCCT
>JALHOV010000805.1:0-989 GCA_022842865.1 Vulcanimicrobiota bacterium
CACGACCGGAGCTTCATGAACGGACAAGAGCAACGACCTCCATTTCGTCCTCGAAATAACCGAGGCGGAAAAACTGGTTGAGCCGATAAAGGCTTTCGGACATCTCGATGGAGTGCTCCTCCTCCAGACGACGAGCCAGTTCTAGCGCCGTCGGCCCATGATCCAGGCGGCCGCAGAGAACCTCCCAAACCCCCTCGGGCTCGCGACCGCGCCGCCATCTCAGGGGCTGTTCCAGAGGCAGGCGCTCCTGCATTTGGTCCAGCATCCCCCTCAGTACAGCCTCGAACTCACGAGCATCTTGAAAATGGCCCTCGGCGTGCACACGATAGCCCTGCGGCCAGCGCTGATCCGCAGCACACGGGCTGATCCACTGCAAACGGCGCTCCAAGAGATTGAGCAAAAAGCCGGACACGCAGGCGATGGTCGCGTCGCTGGCGCCCTCACCCAAGGCTCGCCCCGCGCCGGCCTTGACCACCGGACCCTGATCGAGTTGCAACAACAGGTCCACCTTTTCTAATTCCTGAGGGGAAAATTGCGCGTGAATTTTGCGCAACTGCCCTCGGCTGAGCACCGAGAAGCGCACCGCCGAATCTTCGTAGCCGGCGGCCAGCTGCAAAAAAGCTCGAGTCCTGGCCGGGTCCCGCAGCGCCAGAGCGGTGGTGGTGTGGGGGAAATGCCCCAATCGGGCGTGGAACTCGCGGCACCAGATCTCGTAGTCGGGATTGTCCAGCGGATCGGTGGCCCAATAAAGCAGACCGCCGCGCGCCCCGCCCTGGCGAAGGCGGCCGAAAATGTCCAGGACCTGGCGACCCAATAGCAAGTTATCCGTAGTGGCTAAAAAGTGCCCTTTCAAAGAAGCGGCCGACAGACCGCAAAACCAGCAACCGACCGAGCAGCCGCTGCTCAACTCCACGGCCAGCGGGACATGCAAAATCGCCGCCGCCGTGTTGACCTCCAGCTCTCGAGAGCAGCGCTGCATCTGGCGTTGG
>JALHOV010000805.1:999-2582 GCA_022842865.1 Vulcanimicrobiota bacterium
GGTGGCCCGGGGCGTTGTCGTGCAACAAACGCTCGCGCTGGACTCGCCGCTCTTCGGTCAGGCCCGCCGTCAGCGCCTGGGCGTCAGCCACCTGCTCCACTCCGACCGTCCGACGAAAGTCGGGTTCGGCCAGCCAGATTTCCAAAAAACGCTTGGCTTCAGCAGGGTTTGAGAGTGTCACGCAGGGGATTGCTTCTCTCAATAAGAAGACAATCCTATGCCTCCCGTGCTGCTCGTAAACATGCCTTTCGTGGGCCTGGCGCGTCCTTCGCTGGGTCTGAGCACCCTAAAATCTTGCCTGACCCGGGCCTCGATCGAGTCGCGGGTGGAATACGCCCAACTGCGTTTCGCTGCGGCCATTGGACTGGTCAACTATCAACGCATCGACAGCTACCCGGTGACGGCCCTGGTGGGTGAATGGGCCTTCTCTCACCTGGTTTTCCCCGATTTCCGGCCCGACTCCGATGCCTATTTCCAAAATGTTCCCAAGGGCAGCCGTATGGCCTGCACCCCCCAGGAATTCCAGGCCCTCTGCCAGCAAGTGCGGCAAACGGCTCGAGTTTTCGTGCAAGATCTGGCCCAGCAGTATCTCGACGAGGGCGTGCGGGTGCTGGCCTGCACCTCCACCTTCCAGCAAAACATGGCTTCGCTGGCTCTGATTCAGCAAATCAAACGGTTGGCTCCCGAGGTGGTCACGGTGATGGGCGGCGCCAATTGCGAGGCCCCCATGGGCGGGGCCCTGCTCGACCGCTTTCCGGACCTGGACTACGTGGTGTCCGGCGAAGCCGACGAGTTAATCGGGGAGTTTTTCGGCAGCTTGCTGGAAGGTCCGGTTCGCCTGCCCAACGGGGTGCTCAGTCGCGACCCGGGCTGCGTGCGCTCGGCCCGGGCTACGGTGCGCAATCTGCACCAGCTGCCAATTCCGGATTTCGACGAATATTTCAGCACCCTGGATGAGCTCGGCCTGCGCGACCAGCTGCAGGTTTCGCTCCCGGTGGAAACGTCGCGCGGCTGCTGGTGGGGGCAAAAACACCACTGCACCTTTTGCGGTCTGAATGGCCACGGCATGAATTTCCGAGCCAAGACGGCCGAGCAGGCGCTGGAGCAATTTGAGCAGCTGAGCAGCGCTCACCAATGCAGGGACTTCATGGTGGCCGACAACATTATCGAGGTCGGCTATTTTCGCTCGGTGCTCCCCTCCTTGGCCGAGCGCCAGCCATTGCTCAATATTTTTTACGAGACCAAGGCCAACCTCAAGCGCGAACAGGTCAAAGCCTGCGCCCAGGCGGGTGTGAGCTGGATTCAGCCGGGGCTGGAATCCCTCAGCGACGAGCTGCTGCAGAAGATGGACAAAGGCACTACCGGCCTGCAGAACATCCAGACCCTGAAATGGTGCCGAGAGCTGGGGGTGCACGTCACCTGGTTGCTGCTTTTCGCCTTTCCCGGAGACCGCTTGGAATGGTATCGGGACATGGCCGAGCTGATACCTCATTTGCATCATCTGCAACCGCCCGGGGGATTGATCAAGGTGGGCTACCACCGCTTCAGCCCCTACTTCGAGAAAGCCGACCATTACGGCATTG
>JALHOV010000806.1 GCA_022842865.1 Vulcanimicrobiota bacterium
CCTCCTTTCTAGGGAGACATGAGTTTGGAACACCGTTTCGCAAACTCGTATCTCTGTCGATACTCAAGTGAAGCTACTCAAATTGATTATCTAGCTGCCAAAGAGCAGAACGGAGCGCCCACTAGGCGCTTTTTTCGTTTACAGCCCAAAGTCCTAAATTTTTGCATAGAAGAAACTCTATGGACCCATTTGGGTTGAACTCCACAGTGCAAAATGCAACTATGGTAGTTCATCTTTCCCCTCCTGGAGACAACAAGCTTGAAACGTAGCCTGGTCGGACTCTTCTGGCTCCTCCTCGTCGTCGGCGCCCTTTCGGGCGGTGGCTACTACTTTTGGAAACAGCGCCAAACCGCCGCTCAAGCGAAAGTGGAGACGGCTGAGGTGACAAGGGGTAACATCAAGTCCCGCATCACCGCCACCGGCAACCTCCAGGCCGTCACTCAGATCACGGTGGGTAGCCAGGTCTCTGGCATCATCCAGACCTTATATGTCGACTTCAACTCGCGCGTAAAGAAGTTCCAACCCCTGGCCCAGCTCGATCCCTCCACCTTCCGCGCCCAGCTCGAGCAAAGCACCGCCAGCGTGAACAATGCTCTTTCCAGCCTGCACAACGCCGAAGCCAACGTCGGCAACCAGGCAGCCAACATCAAATCCGCTGAAGCGGCCGTGCTCAGCGCCCAGGCTAAGGTCGACGCCGCCCAGGGCTCCTTAGCCAATGCCCAGGCCGGTCTGACCACCTCTGAGGCCAACCTTCGCAAGGGCCAAGCCGACTTCACCCTGGCCCAGCGCAACGAGACACGCCAAAACACCCTGAGGGAGCGCGACCTCATCGCCACCAGCGACCTGGACACAGCCAAAACGACCACCCTGACCAGCCAGGCCAACGTCGACGCGCTGCGCTCTCAAATCGAAGCTGCCAAAGCCAGCGTCCGCTCCGCCCAGGCCAACATCCGAGCCGCCCACGCCGACGTCGAAGCCGCCATCATGCGCAAACAAGCCGCCATCGAGCAATACAACTCGGCCCGGGCCCAGGTGGAAGGGGCCCAAGCCCAGGTTTCGCAGGCCCGCGCCAACCAGAGCCAATCGCAAACCAACCTGAACTTCGCCACCATCCGCTCCCCCATCGACGGCATCGTGCTCGACCGCAAAGTGACCCTGGGACAGACTGTGGCAGCCCAATTCCAGGCGCCCGACCTCTTCACCCTGGCCGAAAACCTCGACCAGATCCAGGTCCAGACCAACGTCGACGAAGCCGACATCGGCCAGGTCAAGGCCGGCTCGCGGGCCAGCTTTAGCGTCGACGCCTTTCCCGAACAACGATTCCGCGGCAAAGTCAAAGAAGTCCGCCAGGCTCCCGTCACCGTGCAGAACGTCGTCACTTACGTGGTCATCATCGATACCCGCAACCCCGACGGCAAACTGAAGCCCGGCATGACGGCCACCGTCAACATCGAAGTCGAAAATCGCGAAGACGTTATTCTCATCCCCAACTCGGCCCTGCGCTTCAAGCCCCCAGACTACAAGCCCCCGGCCCGCAGAGAACGGCCCCAAGGTCAGGAGGCTGGAGAACGCCGGAAACGCACCAATATTCAGCGCAAGTCCAGCGTTTACACCCAGAACGCGGCCGGCAAATTCGTCGAGCACAAATTCACCCCCGGCATCACCGACGGCACCAACACCGAAATGACCGAAGGCGACCTCAAAGAAGGCGACAAAGTCGTCATCTCGGCCGGCTCCACACCATCGACCCCCAGCGGCGGAGGCAACCAAAGACGCGGCCCGCGAATGTTCTAAATGAACGTCATCGAAGCCACCAACCTCACCCGCACTTATGTCACCGGCGAAGTCTCCGTCACGGCCCTCAAAGGGGTCGACATCCTTCTTCCCACCGGCGACTTCGTGGCTATCATGGGTCCCTCGGGAAGCGGGAAGTCGACCACCATGAACCTGCTCGGCTGTCTCGACCGCCCCACCGCCGGTATCTACAAGCTGGATGGCCTGGAAGTCTCCAACATGTCTCCCGACCAGCTGGCCGAAATCCGAAACCAGAAAATCGGCTTTGTATTCCAGGGCTTCAATCTACTGGCCCGCACCACGGCCCTGGAAAACGTGGAACTGCCCTTGCTCTACCGTGAAAAAGAAATCCCCGCCAAAGAACGCAAGGAGCGCAGCCAACAGTCCCTCGACGCGGTAGGCCTGGGCCACCGCTATGACCACGTGCCCACCCAACTCTCTGGCGGCGAACAGCAGCGCGTGGCCATCGCCCGCGCCCTGGTCACCCGACCCGCCCTGGTTCTGGCCGACGAGCCCACCGGTAACCTCGACTCGCGCACCAGCGTGGAAGTCATGCGCATCTTTCAGGAACTCAACGAACAGCAGAACATCACCATTCTGCTGGTCACTCACGAACCCGACATCGCCCAGTTCGCCAAACGGATCATCACCTTCAAAGACGGCAGGATCAAATCCGATGCACCGGTCAAAACCAGACTGATCGCCACCAACGTCCTCAAGACCATGGAGGACGAAGAAGAATGAACCTCTGGATGGTCTTCCGCATCTCCA
>JALHOV010000807.1 GCA_022842865.1 Vulcanimicrobiota bacterium
CGGTCCAGAGGCCAGGATTCCAGGAGTTTCGCGGTCTCGGGCTGCAAGCAGTTGCGGGCCACCAGAGATTTCAGAATGGAGTGCCGCAACTCGCTGAGCAGGGCGGGCTGGTCCCAGAAGCCCAGGGCGAAGTAGCTGCCGTCCGGAAAGACCCCCTTCGGCGCTCTTTTGGCGCGATTCTCGGGACGGGCCGGTGGAAAACTCTTGGTGCATGAGTTAGAGCATTGTGGTCAGGTTGCCGCTGGAATGGACACGAAAACGGCGTTCGCGGAGTCTTTAGCGGTGGCCGCGGAAGCGGTAGTCAACTCCTGGAAGGGACTTTGGGGTTGGTAAAAGCCTTGGGAGGATAGGCTACCTTACTGGTCTATCCTTCTAAGCTGCTCTTTCACCTTTTTGGCAAGGAAGCCTACAGTAGCCAAGGCGGTTAGGGTGCCAGTCAGCCAGGGTATCCACCAGGGCAAATCTAGAGTCTTGGCAGTCCATGAAACTAAGATAACCCCGGCAAGGCAACCTAATAGCCAGGAGATTAAGGTGAACACCAATATGATCCCCAAAAAGGCTGCTCCACTAGCAACTGCAGACGATTTCATCTGTAGACGATTCGTGAGAGAAGACAATTAATTATCCATTTCGATGGCTGCCGGCCCGCTAGAGAGCCGATCTCAGGCATCCCCATACAGCGCGTTCGTGACGTCCAATCGGGTCCTGACCCGGTTTGGACGCTCGCAGCGCGCTTTTTTCTTTTCCGTCGGTCCGATTGAGATGGCCATCTTTGGCGCGTAAGCGCCAAAGTGGCCATCAGACCGACGCTGGCGCCGGAACCGGACCTGACCGTTGGCTGGACGGAAACCCTTGCCGGGCGAAAGCCCCGCCACAAGCCAATGTTGATTCTGGCGGTTGCGCCCCTCCGGGCGCCAGCCCCGGAGGGGGCGCGACCGCCAGGCACGGCCACCGGCAGCCAGCACCCCACCCCCTTAAAAGCCTTCGGGGTACGGAAATCTTTGTTCCCGGCGGCGCGCCCCGAAGGGCTGCGAAGCTGCGTTTAGGACTAAACGGCGCGCCACCGGGGCACTCAGCTATCGCCTTAGGTCTTGCACCCAAGCTGATGTTGATTCCGGCGAAGCCGGCCACCCAACTTGCGCTTGAGGGAGAGAGCGTCAGGATTAGCGCCGTTTGCGGGAACGCTGGGCCCAAGCGCTGGATAGGTCTCGGGCGGTGTGCAAGACGGCCAGGATGTAGACGGCCTGGTCCTGTTCCTGAACTTCGTAAATTAGCCGATATGGCTTTTGAAAGATCTCGCGATACTGGGGGCCCAACTTGGGGAGCAGTTTGCCGCGTAGAGGATGCTGTTGGAGCTTCTGGGCAGCCTGATACAGGGCTTGCTGGAGGCGGGCGGCGTAGTCCGCCTGGTCCTGGTTGTGTAGATAGATGCGGATTTCTTCGATCTCCTGGACCGCGGCTTCTAGCCAGAAGACGGAGTATCGCAAGGAAAGACCCGGGCCATCATCTCTTCGGTGGTGTAGAATCGCCCCTCGGCCTTGGCTTGTTCGGCTTCGTGGATGCGGGCTTTCAGAAAGACCAGTTCCAGAACTTCGTCCCAGCCGATGTCGTCCGGAGCGGACTGCACGATTTCCAGCATGGCCTGCTTGGCGTTGCTCATGCCGGCCTGCGCACCTGGCTCACGACCCGCTGCATCTGATTGCAGGTGACCATGGAGCGCAAAACGTGCTTGAGGACTTGCTTTTGTTCCTCATCTAGACTGGGGATCTCGTGCAGCAAAAAGGCCAGTTCGGAGTCGTCCTTGGCCAGCTCGCTGGGGTTGGCCGGAGGCACGGCCAGTTCATCGGGGCTGACCTGCAAGATCTGGGCTAACTTCTCCAGAGTCTTATCCCTCGGGCGTATGCGATCGTTTTCCCAGCGGCTGAGGTGGTGGGGTGTCATTTCCATCTTTTGAGCCAGTTGCGTTTGCGTGAAACCGCGGTCTTTGCGCAACTTCTCTATCTTTTGGCCTAGTGTCATGGTTCCTGATCTTAGCACTATCCCGGGGTTTGTTTCAATCGAGGGCTTGTCTTGTTTGCGCAAGTTGCGCCATATTGTGGCAACTGTTGTTCTTTTGAGATCTTTTGAAGTTGCAAGGAGGCAACCTTGACTCCACCTCCCGCCGAGAACGGTGACACTGCCCGCGAAGCCGCGGACCGACTTTATGACCTTTGCGATGAGCTGGAGCGCCGAGAGACGGTAGGCATTTGTAGGCCCCCTTCCGATTTGAACAGGTGGTCTCGAATTGCTTCAGGATCCACTGATGGTGGGCGACGAAGGGCGTGGTGCGAGAAGAAATGCGGTCGTGACAGCATAAGTGGCCTGTCTGTAAAGGTTTTGGCCAATAGCCAGGCTGGGCTGAAGCCTGGTCAGGCTGCTTCCCAGTTGTCCCATTCGGTCGGGACCTGGCTTTCACAGTCTGAGAACTGCGATTCTTCCAGGTCCTGACCGAGGGAAGGTGGTGGCGGCGACCGGGGCCTGGTGGGGTAAAGTCCGATGCCCAGGT
>JALHOV010000808.1 GCA_022842865.1 Vulcanimicrobiota bacterium
ATCCCCTGCTGGGAGCGGAATGCATCTGCAACGATTTGGACCTGACCTCCGTCCGATTATGGATTGTGAGCGGCTCTAACATGTCCGGCAAAAGTTCCCTGCTCAGGGCCCTGGGCTGCAACGTGGTGCTGGCTATGGCGGGCGCTCCGGTGCGTGCCCAAGAAATGCATCTGGAGCCGTTGCGAATCGCGGCGTCCATTCAATTGGGCGATTCCCTGATGGCGGGCGTCTCCCGGTTTTACGCCGAAATTTTGCGCCTGCGCCAGGTGCTGGAAGAAGCCTCTGGTCCCGTTCGCGTACTCTACTTGCTGGACGAAATTCTGGGCGGCACCAACTCCCAAGACCGACTGGTAGGAGCCCGGGCGGTCATCCGTCGGCTCTTTGAAATGGGCGGCCTGGGTCTGGTCACCACCCACGACCTGGCTTTGACGGAGTTGGCAGCCGAACTGGGACCGGCGGCCGCCAACGTGCATTTCGAAGACCAGTTAAGCGAGGGAGTCATGTCCTTTGACTATCAATTGCGAAGCGGCGTGATCGCCCGCAGCAATGCCCTGGAATTGATGCGGGCGGTAGGCCTACAGGTGTAACACAGTACGCACGGCACTAACGGATGCCGGGAAGAAGCCCTCATACTGGAGTCAGTCCGAAGGAGGATGACCCTGTGCGAAATCTTATGTTCCTTGGCCTGTGTGGCCTTATCACCGCTCTACCGGCGGTGGCCCAAACGACTCGGCCCTTGCCCGCCCCGGTGGTGATTCAAGGCGCGGCCCCGACGACCGACAACCTGCGGTCCGAGTTGCTGGAAGAAACCACCCCGATGTATTTGCAGCGGCAACAAGTCAAGTTCAACTATCTGGACAATGTGAGATTCGACACGGTCTACGATCCTATGCTCCGGCTGAAGACTTATCACGATCATCATCTGCTGAATAACCTGAACCGCACCGACAACCCCTACGGGCACAATCGACCCGGTTTCGCCATCAACTTCTAGCGGGCGGTCCAGCCTCCATCGACCGGCAAACTGGTGCCGGTCACGTTATCGCAAGCTGGCGAACATAAGAAAACAGCCCACTGGCCCAATTGTTCGACGGTCGTAAAATGACCGCTGGGCTGTTTCTCCAGCAGCAAATCGTGGCGGGCCTGTTCTACAGAGATGTCTTCCTGAGCGGCTCGCGACTCGATCTGCTGCTGCACCAGTGGGGTTAATACCCAGCCGGGGCAAAGGGAGTTACAGGTCACTCCTCGACCGGCCTGCTCCAGAGCCACCACCTTGGTGAGCCCCACCAGGCCGTGTTTGGCGGCCACGTAGGCGGCTTTGTGCACTGAGGCCACCAGACCGTGAGCCGAGGCCACGTTGATGATTCTCCCCCAGCCTCGACCATTCATGGCGGGGAGCAGGGCGTGGATGGTATAAAAAGCGGCTGACAGGTTGAGGGAGAGAATGCTCTCCCAGCGCTCTGGCGGAAACTCCTCGACCGGCGCAGTATGCTGAATGCCTGCATTGTTGACGAGCACGTCCACCGGCCCTAAGGCCGCGAGCGCAGGCAGTAGTTGTGCTCCCCTGGTCAGGTCCTCATTCCAGTAGAGCGAGATCTCGCCTGAGCGTTCGGTCAATTCGAGACGAACCGACTCTTCTTGCTCCGGAGTGGCCATGCCGTTGAAGATCAGTCGCGCCCCCTGGTCGGCCAGAGCACGGGCGATTCCCAGGCCGATGCCGCTGGTGGAGCCGGTGACCAAAGCCGTTTTTCCCCGTAAAGCCACGTGAACGTCCTTTCTACTGAGGTTTTCGGTTGTAATAGGGCAGCAAGTCGATGGTCTCTACGCGCGGACCGTTGCGCGCCACCAGAGCATGCCTCTTGGGCACCAGGTTGAGACGCCAGCGGGGCCTTTTCTCGTCGCTGAGGCGCACCCAGCCTAGCAAGGGCACCAGCACGCTGAAAGGTATGCTGTAGTAACGATACTTCTCACCACGACTCAGAAAGCACACCAGGGCGGGGTTCTTGGCGTCCTTGAAGGGCACCAACTGGTCGCGAAAGATCTCCACCACCGGCTCGGGGAGAGCGCTCAAATTGAGAATCAGATGGCCCGGACGCAGTGCAGCGGCCACTTCCTTAGCGGTGGGTGATTCCAGCGGGAAATCGTAATCGGGAGGAGTTTGGAGGCGCTCTTCGTTCTTCACTCCCGGCCGCTTTGCCAGGCACCGGCTGGCTCCTCCGTGAGGACTCCGATCCGTCAGAGTAGATACTTATAACGGGGTCCTTCTTAAGCCTGACCGGTTACAATAAACACATACACCGGAAGGAATCACACATGCGAAATTTTATTAAGCCTATCATTGGTCTTGGACTGATCACTCTGCTGTCTGCCAGCGCCTGCGCCCAAGAGTACTACCCCAACGCGTGGGGAACCTACAGTCGTCACCGAAACTACAACAATAACGGTTGGAACAACAACGGGTATAACAACGGAACCTATAATTACCGCTACAATACCAACCCCAGCAACGGCTACTACAACAACGGCT
>JALHOV010000809.1 GCA_022842865.1 Vulcanimicrobiota bacterium
GAAATTCCAGGGGGGGCTTACGCGCCTCCCCCTGGACCCCCCACTTTATGAAATTCCAGGGGGGGCTTACGCGCCTCCCCCTGGACCCCCCACTTTATGCGGAAAAGGTGGATTGCCGCCTCCGGGCGGGCCTCCGGGGGGCGGGAACGGGTCTTGCACGCTCAGGGTGGTGGTCAGGAAGTTGTTGTCTTCGCGGGTTTCGGCCACTTCGTACTTGGTGTCGACGTTAGCGTCCACCCAGATCAGTTGCTGACCTGCGTGGGTATACAGGGGGCCGAGCTGGCGGAAGGTCAGCGAGGCGCCGGCGGCCAGTCCCTGGCCACGCACGGTCTTATCCATTTGTTCGGCGGTCAGGCGCAGATTGAAGGCGCCGGCGGCCTGGTCTCCTTGATTCTTGACGATCACATCGAAGGTGACTTTGTCGCCGCCGTAAGGAAAGGGGTTGCTGGGAATCACGTCATCGACGATCAGGTCCGGTCCATGAGCGGGTTGAGCCGCGCGCGGAGTCAAAGGCCGCGCCAAAGTCGGTTGAATGGTCATCTTATGGGTTCCCTCTTCTGCACGTTCTATCTATCTGTGTATAAAGCAGAGTGTAGAACCCCAGCCCGGGGAGTTGGCTAAAAGGATGTTACCTTTAGAACAGGCTACCCTGGCGCGAGTCCCACTCGACGGCCACGGGCTGCGCGAAACTGGCATCCAGTTCGCTAAGACAGAGCTGCTCGCCCCATAAGTCGGCAGGTGCTTGCTGCAACGGCTGGCTCACGATCTCCCCCACTTTCTGGTAGACTTCCGCCTCGCTGACAATCTGCAGGTGGTTGTAGCGGAACATCTGAAAGTCGCGAAAGTTGGGATCGCCGGGGGGCAGGCCATTGTCGGATGCCACGTATATCGGGGTGTCTCCCAGTTGAGCCCGTTCCAGGGCCACCATACCGTCGCCATTGGAAGCCAGTTTCCAGGTGCGGTCTGGGGTAGGCAGGCCGGCGCCGGTAATAATGGTCGCCGAATGCAACCGTTGGCTATCCTCGGCCCAGCTCGCATTCAGACCCGCCACGTAGTCGCCGTCCGCCCGTAGAGCTTCCAGGGCGCCGTTCTCTGGATAGCGACCGACACCCACCTTGTCGGCTTTGAGCAGCAAATCCGCTCCGTAGGCCCCCTGGTTAGGCGGGGAGATCATGATCAGGTTGGCCATGGCCTCCTCGCCGTCTTGCAAGGCCTGGCGAGCCTGAAGAGCGCCCATGCTATGGGTGATGACGTCGACCTGGCCACAACCGGTGGCACCGCGAATCTTGGAGATGGCTTCCGAGACCTCCTGACCGGTTTGGGCCGGCGAAGCCAGGTTGTTGGAGACATTGAGCACGAAAACCTTGCCGTCCCAGGGGTTGGCCATCTGCTGAGTGTAAAATTCGATTTCCTGACCCGGACGGTAAACGCCGCCATAGTGGTTCTCGGGGTTCGAGCATAGATAGTTCTTCATGTTCACCCAGGTGTCAGCTTGCTGCGCCAGGCCGTGCACTAACAGCACCGGACGCTTCAAAGTGGGAGCCTGCAGCTCCAGCGCGAGCTCGGGCTGGATGATGCTGGGCAGGGGTTCGGCACTGGACCTAAGTTTGTCACAAATCTCGGCTGCCGTTTTGCGCTTGTTGAGGGCTGCCGCGACCGGGGTTTTGAGAAGCGAGGAGATCTGCATGCATCTATCAAGCCACAACCCCCATAAAGTAAGGATAAATCGCGGCTCTGGAATAACACACGTGTGTCATGGATTTTGCCAATCGGGTGCTCGACATCATCCGCGCCGTGCCTCCAGGGCAGGTGGTGACCTACGGACAGGTGGCCGCTCTGGCGGGCTATCCTCACCGCGCGCGCCAAGTGGGACAGGCTCTCCGGAATTGTGCCCAGGACGTCCCCTGGCACCGAGTTCTGGGAGCAGGAGGCAGCGTGCGCGTCGATCCACCGCAAAAACAGTTGGAGTTGCTGAATGGCGAAGGAGTGCTCACCCAGACCGGCCGCATTAGCCTGAAGAAATACCAGTGGCTGCCGGGACCGCTGAATTTTCTATAGGGCGACCTGCTCGATGTAGCCCTGAACGACTTCGCGTAGGGTGCCCAGGTCGCGCACGATATTCGCCGCCCCGGCCTGGAAGTAGTTCAGTCCGCCCTGGACCAGATAATCTGAAGTGCCCACCGTTAACTCTCGCTCGGGGGCCACTTCGCAAGCGATGGTGTCGCTGTGGTTCCAGAACTTCTCTTCCTGAAGGGGCGCGCCGAAGCGCCCGGGATCGGCTTCAAACTCTTTACGCGGGACGTTCTCGATGAGTGCATCCTGTTTCTTGCTCTTGTCATGCACCAGAGCGAAACGGCCCCCGGCCGTCAGGCTGGTCTGGTCTAAACGGCGCAGGCTCTCGCTGTAAATCTCGGTGACCTCGGAAGCTTTCATCTTGACCGTGACCAGGCGGTTGTCGAAAGGGAAGGCATTGAAGACATCCCTCTTGGTGACTTCCCCGGCCTGCAAGCCGGCGCGAATGGTATT